>CAZOTB010000144.1:0-15852 GCA_964582645.1 uncultured Verrucomicrobiota bacterium
GCAGATTTGGCTTATTTTTCACAAATCGCTAAACCAATTTCCCAACACCCTCTCTTACGGTATAATGCACCGGCCCAATCGCTTTGTCTGCCGGCGATTTGCCGGCCACCACGGCTGATGGAACGGGCGCTTGTGCTTTGCTCGGGGCTTCCACCAACTTACGACCCCGCAACCGCCAGCCTGACATACGCTGATGTACCCCAAGACATCGCCCGGCTCGCGGCCGAGTTGCTTCGCCAGCCACTATCGTCATGAACAACCCAATCGCCATCTTTCGAAACCTGCGCGAGCTATACCGGCGATACCTCGATAGTCCGCTGGCAATTCGATACGACTCTTTGCGCGACGAGCGACGGGCGCTGTTGTTTGAGCAAGACCGTCGTCTATGGCGCGAGCCACTCATTGAGCCGGTAGCGACTTACCCCACCTGTGAAGGCGAATTCGCGGCTGTCTGTCACGAACTACTCGACCCAACTTGGGGAAAAACGGACGCCGGTGACGTTGCTGAGTTTCTCGGGCCGTCGCTCTTTCCCGATGGACGGAAACCATGGCTGCATCAGCGTGACGTTTTTCGTAATGCCCTCGTTGAACATCAGGACGTTGTGGTGACGACGGGCACCGGCTCGGGGAAAACTGAATGCTTCCTTGTTCCGATTCTTTCTGAAATCGTCCGCGAGTCCCGTCAGTGGACTGCGCCAGCAGCCCGACCCGCAACGTGGGATTGGTGGGATGACCGCCACCGCGTCATGCGGGGGAGAAATCCGCGGTACGCACAGCGCGTGGCACAACGCGATCATGAGACGCGACCGGCAGCGATTCGCGCATTGGTTCTCTATCCGCTGAATGCGCTGGTGGAAGATCAACTTGTGCGTTTGCGGCTTGCCCTCGACAGCGACGCTGCTCGCGCTTGGTTGGATGTCCACCGACAAAGAAACCGAATCTACTTTGGGCGTTACACCGGACGGACGCCAATTCCGGGACGTGGGGATAGCGCGAGGCTTCGCAGTGAACTTCGAGCGATGGCCCGCGAAGCAGCGGCGGTTGCCGGCTCCGACGCTGCCCTGTTCTTCCAGTCGTTTGTCGAAGGCGGAGCGGAGATGTGGTCGCGGTGGGATATGCAAGACCATCCGCCAGACTTGCTCATTACCAACTACTCGATGCTCAACATCATGCTGATGCGAAGTCTGGAAGCCGGTATCTTCGACCAAACCCGCGACTGGCTTGCTGCCGACCGCAACAACACCTTCCATCTCGTCGTGGACGAACTCCACACCTATCGCGGCACACCGGGAACGGAAGTCGCGTATCTGCTGCGCGTGCTGCTGGATCGGCTTGGTCTCAGCCCTGATTCGGACCAACTCCGCATCATCGCATCGAGTGCCTCATTGGAGGGCGACGAAAATGAAGCCAAGGAATACCTTGAAGATTTCTTTGGGCGCAACCGGTCGCGCTTTGAGATCGTGGCCGGTGTTGCGCTACCGCCAAACCCGGCTGCAATCAACACTTGCCGTGGGCACGCCCCTGCATTCCGCGACTTTGGCATTGCCGTGGGCGATGATTCGGAAAATCTGACTACACCTGCACGCGCCATCGCAGATGCGGTTGGCGTCGGCCAAGGAACAAACGATCCGTCCGCACTTCTCCGGGAAGTCGCGCTTCGTGCCGAAGCCGGTGAGGCGTTACGGGCGGCGTGTCATGTTGACGGGTCGCTTATTCCGCAGTCGCCATCGCATCTCGGCGAAGCATTGTTCGCATCCTTGCCGGAAACCGAGCGTGGAGCGGCCACGGAAGGATTGCTGGTTTGCTTGTCCGCCGCCCGTCCCGCGCCGATCCGTATTCGTGCGCACCTGTTTTTCCGGAGCGTGCAAGGCATGTGGGCTTGCACAAACCCGCAATGCTCGGAGGTCAACAGACAGGAGGCAACGCCTGTCGGGAAGCTCTACCAACACCCGGCGCTTTCCTGTGCGTGTGGCGCACGTGTGCTCGAATTGCTCGTGTGCGAGTGCTGCGGTGAGGTCTTCTTTGGTGGATACCGCCGCCGTGACCCTAATAATCCAGGCAGCTACTTCCTCAGTCCGGACCATCCTGACTTGGAAACCGCGCCTGAAATGTCGTTTCTTGACCGCTCATTCGACAACTACGCCGTCTTCTGGCCAGCGCCCGATGGAGGCGCACCGGTAACAGCAAGATGGGATCAAGACAACGTCTCCCGCCGTTGGCAAGCGGCGCGATTGGATTTCCGGGAAGCGCGCCTTGATCTTGCCGGCGGCAATGGCGTTCGTGGGTTCGCATACGAAGTGCCGAATCCGTCACCCGATGCCAACCAAGCCTATCCGGCAATCTGCCCGCGATGCGATGAAGATCGCAGGCGGCGACGGCTGGATACGCCAATTCGCCCGATGCGTACTGGCTTTCAGCGGGTCGCTCAAGTGCTTACCGACACTCTGCTCCGTGAGATGCCGCACACGGCTCAGCATTCCAGCCGAAAATTGGTCGTGTTCTCCGACAGCCGGCAAGACGCTGCCAAACTTTCCGCCGGGATGCGATTTGCCCATTATCGCGACGCAGTTCGCCAAGCACTCGCTACGTCGCTGGAAACGGCTGGTCGTGGGGCATTGGCATTCCAGAGACAACTTACTGGCGCGGTGTTGACTCCTGACGAGCAGCAACTGGCGCATGAGTTTGCCGCGACGCATCCTACTGAAGTTGCGATCATCACCGGGGCGCAAATACCGGCTTTGGCAAACCAACAAGCTCCCGGATTCGTGGCTCTGACATACGCACAAGCGGCACAACAGATTTTCCAGCGCGGCGCTCATGGCCCGTTCCCCATCACCCAGCTCGCCGAGGATATTTCCGCCCGCCTGCTCATGAAAGGTATCAATCCTGGCGGCTTCATGCAGGATGTTCTGTGGCGCGATCCACGGAAGCGAACCGGCCCGTGGAAACAACTCTTCACATGGCCATCGCCTGCCCAACCGGACAGCCAACCCGCCCCGCGCGTGAATCCGCCGCTTGCGCCTGAAGAACAAGACCACCTGCAACGCATCCGCGAGGCTGCTTACCGCGAGATCGCCGACGCTATTTTTGCTTCCGGCAGACGTAGTCTTGAATCACTCGGCATTGGGCTTGCCACGACAGACCGCTTGCGCGTTCAAGCGGCGCGACCACTTGTGCAGGAAGCCGCAGATGCGGTCATACAACTCCTCGGGTCGCGCCGCAGTCGGCTTTCAACGCATGGCGCAATGCCCCTGCAGAATGTGCCGACCTATGTAACGCAGTATTTGCAGCGCGTTGCCGTCCACAACGGCGAGACGCCAGCCGACTTTGAGCGTGACGTCTTTGCGTTGCTTTACAGCGCACAAGTGTGCAGTGCCGGACAAGTTGGTGTGTTGTTCGCGGAGCACCTGTGCCTTATCCGGTCCGGTGATGATTATTACTCCTGCCCGCAATGTCGCCGGCTGCATTTACACCGGGCTGGTGGCCTTTGCATTGAATGCCTCGTGCCGCTCGATGGCCCGCGTCCAATCGCTAACGCTCCCATCGAAGACGACTACTACCGGTATCTCTCGCTGCATTCGAGCGAGTTGTTCCGACTCAATTGCGAGGAGCTTACCGGCCAGACAAACAAGACCGAAGCGCGGCGCCGGCAACGGCTTTTCCAAGCCCGCTGTTTGCCGCACGATGAAGAGCCGCGCACAGACGAACTCGACTTGCTGAGCGTCACAACGACGATGGAAGCCGGCGTTGATATTGGCAGCCTGCTTGGCGTGATGATGGCGAACATGCCGCCGATGCGTTTCAACTACCAGCAGCGCGTTGGCCGGGCCGGTCGCCGCGAAACGGCGCTTAGCGTGGCGCTCACACTCTGCCGTGGACGCAGCCATGATGATTACTACTTCCAGCGCCCCGACCGCATCACAGCAGAACCTCCACCGCCGCCCTACGTGGATTTGAGTCGTGAGAACATTTTGCGGCGTGTGCTGGTGAAAGAAGTTTTGCGGCAGGCGTTCTTCTCACTTGGACTGCTAACCGGCAGCAGCGACAGCGTTCATGGCGAATTCGGCGAAGCGTCGGGCTGGGAACAACCACCGCCGGGCGTCACCGGAGGCCCGACCGTCAGGGCATTGGTGGACGATTGGATTCAGCAGCATTTGCCCAACGTGGAGCATATCTGCGACGTGTTGCTCGCTTTTGCGGAACCGGAATTGTTGGCGCTGATGCCGTCCATGATTACATGGGTTCGAAATGATCTGGCGGCGAGAATTACACAAATCGCCAACGACCACTTGGTATATGTCCAGACCTCTCTGAGCGAACGGCTCGCAAATGCGGGACTGTTGCCGATGTTTGGTTTCCCGACGCGCACCCGGTATCTCTTCCACGCTGATCCGACACAGAGACGCGGAAGCTGGCCGCCAGATGACTCGGTGGATCGCGATCTGGACCTGGCAATCAGCCAGTTCGCGCCCGGCTCCGAAACGGTGAAAGATGGCCTCGTTCACGCAGCGGTTGGCGTAGTGGATTACCAACGTCGCGGCGTGCAAGTGGTTCAACTGCCAGACCCGCTTGGCCCGGCAACACCGCTTGGCACTTGTCGCGATTGTCAAGCTGTGGTGCTGCGTCCCGCCGCACAGACTGCGACATGCCCAGTATGCGCATCAGCCAACTTTGGCATAGTGGAACTCGCCCAGCCACGTGGATTCCGAACTTGGTATGGCGCTAACTGGGATTTCGACGGTGTATTTGAATGGACGCCTCGCGCTTCACGCCCCAAAACCGATCCCGGCCAGTTGCAGATGCAGGCGGTCGCGAACTGCGAATTCTGGTCAGGCGAGGAGGAAGTCTGTGTCGTCAACGACAACGCCGGCCGTAACTTCAGATTCCTCAAACAAGCCGGCACCGAATCATGGCTAACCCAAGAAGCAATTGACCACGTAACAGCGCAAATATTACAGCGGGGACTGCGCGGTGCTCCCAATCCAACATTCGACCCTGCCGAGCCGCCTGCTGTGAGAGCACTCGGTTCGATCAAAACAACCGACCTGCTTGTGCTTGGCATTTCTGCTGTTCGCCCGGAGTTAGATTTATCGCCCTACTCACCGCAATCACCGCAAAGGGTTGACGGGCGGGCAGCCCTGTATTCATTCGGCTTCCTCCTGCGTCGCGCTCTTGCGGTCATGCTCGACATCAGCCCGTTGGAGGTGCGCGTCGGTTTGCGCGTCGTGCCGGGTACGAATGGACAGATTCTTGGACAAGTATTCATGTCCGACAGTCTCGAAAACGGTGCCGGCTACTGCTCACACTTCCGCGATCCAAATGAGCTTCACCGTCTTTTGCAATCCGTGGCGTCTCCTGACGATGCTTTGGTAGGTTCGCACCACTGCGATGCTTGCCAAACCTCTTGCCCCGACTGTCTCCGCGACTACGCCAACCTTGCGTGGCACTGCATCTTGGATTGGCGGCTAGCTCTAGATTTGGCTCGGCTCGCACTTGACCCCAGCTCGCCGGTGGACTTCACCGTGGCCTACTGGCAATCCCTACTGGCAACAGCAACAGCCGCCTACTTCCGTTCTCACCAAGCTCTCGGCGCAACCGCGACAACATTCGGCGGCCTACCGGCAGTCCGTTCCGCCAACCGATGCGAAATCATCGTTCACCCGCTGTGGAGCGCGGCACATCCACAACTGGTCCAAGCCATCGCGGACGCTCAAACCGCCGGCATGAGCCACATCCAACCGAAGACGCTATTTGAAGTTGTCCGCAGGCCGTTTTGATCTTCCCGGTGATGGGGAGCGGGTCAACGTTGACCGTGATGGTGTAGTCGAGCAGTCGCAGCCCGGTAAGCCGCTGAATGATTCCGGGGTACGTGGTGCGCGGCCCGCGGGTCAGGACGATGATCGAGTGATAATGGCCGTCGAGGAAGAAGCCGTAATCGCTCTGGCCGTTGCCGCAGCGTCACGATCACTCCTTGCTCACGTACCCGGTCCCGCGCACGCTGTGCAGAAGCTTGCCCTCGAACCCTTCGTGAATCTTCCGCCGCAGTCGGCGCACGTACACGTCCACGATATTCGAGCCGGGACCGAAATCGTAGTCCCAGACCTTCTCGATGATCGTCATCCGTCCGCAAATCCGTCCCGAGGACCGCATCAGCCATTCCAGCAGCCGCTACTCGCGCGTGGTGAGTTCGATGGTGCGTGTTCCCCGCCGCGCCATCCGGGTCATGGTGTCGAGCGTCAGATCGCCCACGCGCAGGATTGTCGATTTCGACTCGTCGCCCCGGCGGACCAACGCGCGCACACGGGCGATCAGTTCCTCCAGCGCGAACGGCTTGGCAAGGTAATCATCGGCGCCGGCATTGAGTCCAATGCTTGAGTGCACTTGGGGTACTCGAATACTGAGATGCACTGCAGTTTCCAAACGCTCCAACGAACCGCTTCAGGAAATCTCCTGCGTTGTCAATAATGAGGTTTTCACTGACGGGGCGATCAATACGTCGCGCGGCCGCCGCTGATGTCGTAGCACTGGCCGGTGGTGAAACTGGCTTCGCTGCTGGCAAGATAATGCACCAATGCGGCGACTTCCTCGATCTTGCCAGTGCGTCCCATCGGGATCTTGCTGACCATGTAATCAATGGTCGCCTTGGGCATCGTGTCGTGAATCTTCGTATAGACGACCGCGGGGGAAATGCTGTTGACGGTGATGTCGCCTTTGCCGGCCACTTCTTTGGCGAGAGCTTTGGTGAATGCGATCAGCCCGGCTTTGGTGGCGGAGTAGGGGATCAGCGTGGGGTTGCCTTCCTTGCCGGCAATGCTGGCGATGTTGACGATGCGACCGTATTTGCGCTGGAGCATCTCTTCGATGACGAGCCGACAAACGAGGAACGGACCGCGGAGATTGACGGCATAAACCGCGTCGAGGTTGTCCACGTCCTGCTCCCATAAGAGGGCCGTCTTTCCGACGATGCCGGCGCAGTTGACGACGATGTCAATCGGCCCGAGCGATTTGCGCACCTCCGCGATGGCGGCGGCGACGCTTTCCCGTTTTGTTACGTCGCACCACACACCAAGGCCGCCGGCCTTGGAAGCGACGGCCTTTGCGTTGTCCATGTTGATGTCGAGTGCCGCCACGCGCGCCCCTGCAGCAGCGAATCGAAGGCAGATTCCTTCGCCGATGCTCTGGCCACCGCCAGTGATGAGGGCGACCTTGCCCTGGAGAGAGAAAAAATCACTCATACGGGTCCGCTCATAGCACAGCCCATTGCGCAGCCGCAACGCGCAATTTGGGATTGATTTCCTGATGCAATCGGAAAATCCTACCGCCATGGACATCTCCACGATCCAAGGCGTTGGCTTCTTCAGTGGATTGAGCGAGGACGAAATCAAGACCCTCTTCGGCGTCGCGCAGGAGGTGACGTTCGAAAAAGATCAGACGGTGATCCGGCAGGGCCAGCCTCACTCGTCGCTCTTCCTGATCGCGGAGGGGATGTTGCATGTGAACCGCAAGGCCGAACGCAGCGACCTGTTTCTCGGGCGGCTCGAAAAGGGCAGTTTCTTCGGCGAGATCGGGTTGTTTGATCCCGGCACCGCCACCGCCTCGATCCGCGCGATGAGCAAGACCCGGCTGTACGAAATCTCCCGCGAGAAATTCCAGGAGTTCATCGAGAAGAATCCCGCGGTCGCGTGCAAAGTGCTCAGCGCCATGATGGTCGAGATGGCCAAACGGCTGCGTCGCGTGGACCAACGACTCGTGGATTCGTTCTTCTGGGGGGCGTCGGGTCTCGCCAGGTGACCACGCACGGAAGTCGAACGCCGGTATCACCTGCCGCTTCGACGTTTCATCCGCCCGGTTCGGGTTTGCAATTCCGAACAACTTAAGCTACAAAAGCATCACCAACGGAGTATGGCTAAACCAAACAGTCCGCACGAGCAGGTCACGGAGTTGATCCGTCGCGGCATGCGCAAGGAAGGGTGCGACCCCCGGCAGATCACCAACGCGCTCAAGCTCTGGCGATCATTCGCCCCGAAGATTGCCGAGAACCTCGACCAACCCGCGCTCTGGGCCGCCGCCGTCGAACTCGCGGTCGCCCGGCTCGAACTGGAGGACGAGGCCGCCAATTCCCGCATCGCCCGCAAGTACGGCGTCAAGCACCGCGACATGAAGGCGCGCTGCGACGAGATTTGGCGGCAGTTGAAAATCAAGCCGTTCGATGTGCGCTTCTGCACCATGCCTCAGATCCTTGCCGACATGATCATGGGCGACGAAGAATTGATGCAGGAGATGCAGTCGCTCGCCGAGAAGGCCAAGAAGTCGAAGCAACCGAAAGAGCCTGCGCCCGCATCGTCCGATCTGCCGCCGCCACAGCTCGACGATTTCGTCTCCGAGTTGATCGCCAACCCCGAGGACGTGTACGAAGACTGCGACCACATCGCCGATCTCGCGCTCGACTGGTACGAGGAGCATGGCCTCCAATCCACCCAAAAACTGCTGTCGCGCGTCATCAACCATTTCGGATCGCAGAGCGACGACGGCGTCAACGTGGACATCACCGCCGATGCTCTGGTGGCGCTTGGCGAGGTGTTGCAGTCGGAAAAGAACCATGCCGGGGCGATCCCGCTGTTCCGTCGCGCCGCGGACATCCACGGCGATTATCCCGGCGCGTTGGACGACCTCGCGGAATCGCATTTTGCGCTCGGGCAGTTCGTCGAAGCCATCGCCGCGTGGCGCGAAGAACTCGAGCTCGAGGAAGAATCTTCGCACTGTTACCATCGCATCGCCGAGGCATACGAGAGACTCGGCCAGCACAGCGGGATGGTGGCGACGCTGGAGGAGATTGTGCGCCGTTTCCCCGGCGATATCCGCGCGCTTGACCGGCTGCGCGGCCACTGGACGAGCACGGGCGAGACGGCGCGGGCCGAGAGCTGCCGGCAGGAGATTCTCGCCGTGCGCGCGCCCAAGGGCATCGACGACATCACCGTCTGGGTCAAATACCAACTCGACGCAGGCCGCATCGAGCACGCGATGAAGTTCCTCAACCGTTTCGAGCAGGAGCTCGGCGAGAACATCGAGTTGCGGGTCTATCAACTCAAAGCCGTGCTGCTGCTGGCTCGTCGCAAGACGGAGGAAGTCCTCAACGAAATTCGGCGCGCCCGGGCGCTGCCGAATTTCTGCGAGCATTGCTGGGGTCGCGACCTCGAAGTGATCGCCGCGCGGTTTGGCAAGGCCGTCGCGGAAGAGATCCAGCGGCTGTCGGCGTTGACGTAGGATCCAGACTTTCAGCCTCACAAACGTCACGCCCGCCGGATTGGTGAGCCGAAACGTGCGTTTGTGAGTATTCGCGCGGCAAAATTCCCTCCTTGACACGTGCGTGCGAGAAGTCGTTACAGGCGACTCTCTTGCCAACGGGGAGCGTGCGGAATCGCGCGGGTTGTCGCAAAATAGTGCTTCTTCTATTGTTGCTGCATTGCCATGCGCGGCGCACCATCGAAGTCTGGTGATGTGGGTATCAACACGGCGGCTTCGCGGCACTGCATCCGAAGAGCCGTTCGGACCGAGGTCCGTCGCGGGTCCTCACAGCCGAGCAGCGCCAGTGAATCCTCGCCCAGGTCCAGGCGCTGCCGGTCGTGCCGGTGGAAGTGTTGTACCGACGCTGGAAACAGACCGATCCGAAGCTGCCTTCGATCGCCTCGATTTACCGGCTGTTGCGGCGACACGAATGGAAAGCGGGATACGCTATGAAGTCATTGTGAAGCCACGCCAAAACGTGGAAGTCAGTCACATCTTGGGTTGTTGGCAGCAACCCCGTCACTTTCGCTCCAAGATCAACGCGGCGCCCTGTCCGCCGCCGACGCAGAGGGCGGAGAGGCCAATCTCGAGATTACGTCGCTGCATTTCTTTGAGGAGCGTTAAGACCAGTCGCGCTCCCGTGGCGCCCACGGGATGACCGAGAGCGATGGCGCCGCCGTTGACGTTGAGCTTGGCGCGATCGAGTTCGCCGACGGGCTCGTCTTGGTTCAGATAGTCTTTGGCAAATTTCTTTGACGCCAGCAACTGGTCGCACGCCATCACCTGCACGGCGAACGCCTCGTTGATCTCGATGAGTTGCATGTCGCTGAGTTTCTTACCGGCTCTGCGCAGCGCGAGCGGGATGGCATAGGCGGGACCGAGCCCCATGCGCTTCGGGTCAAGTCCGGCGTAACTGTAGTGCCGTAAGTACCCAAGTGGCTTGTGCCCAAGTGCCCTGGCTTTGGATTCGGACATGACCAGCAACGCAACGGCGCCGTCGGTGATCTGCGAAGCGTTGCCGGCCGTGACGGTGCCGTGCTTGCGATCGAAAATCGGGCGCAGCTTGGCGAGCGCTTCCATGGTCTGACCTTCGCGGACGCCGTTGTCGTCGGAGACGAAATTCGTCTTGCCGTTGAGATAGACGGTCATGATCTCTTCACGGAGGCGCTCGCGACCGGCCACCGCGTTCTTGTGCGACGCGAGCGCGAACTTGTCCTGCTCCTCGCGTGGGACGTGGAACTCCTTCGCCAGCACCTCCGCTGTGTCGCCCATGATCATGCCGCACACGGGATCGGTCAAGCCGAGCATCACGCCGACCTGCGGACGAAAATCGGCGGGACGAAAATTGACGACCGCCTGCAGTTTCTCGGTCGTGGTCTTGGCCTTCTGTAGCGCCGCGAACTTGTCCGTCGCGGTTTTGGGAAACAACAGCGGCGCGTTGCTCATGCTTTCCGCGCCCCCGACGATGAACACCTCGCCGCGTCCCGCCAGCATCTGTTCGTAGGCGCTGGTGATCGACTCCATGCCCGACGCGCAGTTGCGGTGCACGGTACGGGCGGGCACGCGTTCGGGGATGCCGGCGTTGAGGGCGATCACGCGTGCGACGTTGGCGGCCTCCGCGGGTTGGGCGACGCAGCCCAGAATCACTTCGTCAATCACGTTCTTGTCAACGCCGGTGCGTGCGACGAGTTCCGACACGACGAGTCGTCCCAGTTCGTACGCGGTGAGGTCTTTGAACAGGGTGCCGGCTTTAATGAACGGAGTGCGAATGCCGTCTATGATGGCGAGGCGGTTCATGGTTATTGGTTATTCGTTATTGGGAAACGGCGCAACGAATAACAAGTAACAAATAACGATTAACCAATCATCAATTACTTCGGCCTGTTGTCCACCACCCGCTTCTCTTTCAACTCCGTTTCCATTCGCACGCGCTTGAGCATGTCTTCGAGCGTATGGATTTCGATGCGGTTCGGGCTGATTTCGATTTCGTCGTGAATCCGGGAGGAGAGGGCGTCTTTCAACTTCTCGGAGCCGGCCCCGTTGCGCGGCGCGACGTGGAGAATGAACTCGTCCAGGTCGAGCGGGTCGTCGTGGGCCTTGCGCAACTCGACTTGCCATTCCTCGATGTCGGTGCAGCCGTCGAGCAGGTGCTGGAGTGAGTTGAAATCCACCAGCGTGCCCTTGATCTTGTCGAGCTTCAGGTCCTGCATGTTCGAGCGACGCGAAATCTTGCCGACGATGCGTGGGAGCGTCCGATGACAATGCGGACACGGCTCCCACACCACGCCGCCGTCCACGATGTCGCCCGTGCGATAGCGCAACACCACCGTGCCGCGCGCGTCTATCGGCGTCCAGACGATCTCGCCCGCTTCGCCCTCGCCTTTCACCGCGCCGGTGTCGGGGTCAACCACCTCGATCACCCCGAGATCCGGGTAGAGGTGATACCCGCTGCTGTGCGGGAACGCGACCGGACATTCGCCCCAGGCCATCTTCGATTCGGTGAATCCGTACGTGCCGTGGATGGTCACGTCCTTCGCGCCCATCTCGTCGAGGATCGAAAGCATCTTCTGCCGCATCCCCTCCGGAGTCTTCTCGCCGCCGAGGATGACTTTGCGGACATGGCTGAACCTCTTCCCCTGCTCCCGTGCTGTGCGCAGGACATGATAAACGAAGCTCGGCATCCCAAGGATCACCGCGGCCTCAAACTTCTCGATCATCTTCACGTTGCCGTCGGTACCCATCACCTTGCCGCCGCCGGTCGGCACGTCGAGCATCCCGAACTCGAAGCACGCGAACACCACCTGCCAGAACGCCAGGTGGGGCGCGTAGGGGAACATGTTCACCACGCGCATGTCGGTCGTCCCGCCGAACACCTCGATGAGCCGGTGACCCGTCGTGCGCAGCCGTTGCATGTCGTGGTCGGTAAAGAAAAACGGAAGCGGTGCCGACGAACGTCCTGTCGTCGCCGTCAGGAAGATTGGACGGAACTCGCGTTCGAGCTCGCGCTTCACGGCATCGCGTCCATGGAGCAGGGCGCGGGCGATCACGCGCCACTCGCGTTTGAGTTTCTCCTGGTCGGGCTGGATGATGAACTGCAAGAACCGTCGCGGGTCGGCATCGGTCGGGAGCAGATCGCTCTTCTGCGTGAACGGGAGTGCTGCGAGGTCGGCGACGGTTTTGATCCGGCGCGGATCAATCCGGTGGGTCTTGAAAAGTTGCCGGTAGTACGGGCTGTGCGGGGCGACGACGCGTGTGAGATAGCGGTGGAGACGCTCGTTCTGGATCTGACGAAGCGTTCGATCGTCCAGCGCCTGGAAACTGTCGCGATTTGGCGTCACGGCGTCACCGTTCCAACGCACGCTAACATTGCAGGTTTGATGCCGCAAGGGGAGAAGAGGGACGAATGGAAGAAGGGGAAGATGGTCTTCGCACAAGGCCTTTCTTCCAATCTTCCATGCTTCCATTCCTCCGCCCTCCCCCCTACACTCCGCCCGATGCCGATGGACGCCAAAGCTGTGTTGCACTCGGTGCGCTGCTTCTTCACCGACGAGCTCTGGCCCAGTTCGACGCCGGGCAAGCGCGCCAGCCTCAAAGACTGGGGGCAGTTTCTCCTGGTGGTCGGTCGAGGGTTCAATCAGAACCGCTGCCTGGTTCGCGCCGCCGCGCTGACCTACACGACGTTGCTCGCGCTCGTGCCGTTGATCGTGGTGATCCTTGGCATCAGCAAAGCCATGCTCGCCACACGGGAAGACGCGCTGTTCGACTATCTCATGGAGGCCGTGTCCAATGTCGCTCCGCAGATCACGCAGGCGCCCGCCGAGCAACAAGAGATGCTCCGCAACAAATTCAAAGACGCCCTGGCCGCCGTCAACGCGGGCGCGCTCGGCCTGGTCGGGTCGGCGATGCTGATCCTCACGAGCGTTTCCCTGTTCAGTACCATCGAGCGCGCGCTCAACGACATCTGGGGCGTCGTGCGGGGAAGGTCGGCGATCATGAAGGTTGTCTTCTATTGGACCACACTTACGCTCGGCAGCATTCTCGTGTTCGTCGCCATCGGCGTGACCAGCACGCTCAAAGTGCCCGCGGTGGTTGGCTTTCTCGAGAACCATGTGTTCCTGGAGTTTCTGGGGCACCTCCTACCGCTCATCGTGCTGTGGATCGCATTCTCGCTGTTCTATCTCCTGATGCCGAATACCAAAGTGGACCTCCGCGCAGCCATCATCGGCGGCATCCTCGTGGGCACGTTGTGGCAGTTGAACAACTGGTTCAACGTCTTCTACGTCTCGAAGGTTGTCTCCTCGAACAAACTCTACGGCAGCCTCGGATTGATCCCGGTGTTCATGTTCGGATTGTACGTCGCGTGGGTGTTTGTGTTGCTCGGCGCGCAGGTCGCTTATACGTTCCAGAACGCCAGAGTGCTCGCCCGGGAACAACCGGACGAACTCAACGAACCCAATCAACGCTCGAAGGAACTCATCGCCCTGCGCGTGATGCTCGTGATCGCACGGCAGTTTCATCACGCCGCGCCGCCGATCGCAGCCAACGATATCTCGACGCGGATCGGGGCGCCATTGCACCTCGTCAACCGCACCATCCAGCGGCTGTGCGACGCGAAGCTCCTGGTCGAACTGGCCGGCAACCTCGCCACCTTCGAGCCGGCGCGTCCCATCGAGCAGATCACCACGCACGACGTCCTGCATGCCATCCGGGAACTGGACGGCAGACCGCAGGAGACAACCAAGGACGACGACGATCGGCTCATTCGCTCCGTGGTGGATCGTCTCGATGCGAGCATGGCCGGACCGGCCAAGTCGTACGATTTCCGCAAACTCGCCGAAGGGAAAGAGATGACATGAATGCCGAGCAGTTGGCAGGAAAGCACTTCGCGCCACGGAAACCCTGATATGCAACCCACGCTCAAACTCATTCTCACGCTGCTCCTCGGCCTGTGGCTCGGCGCGTCGGCGTACTTCACCTTCGTCACCGCCACCGCACTTTTTCAACTCCCCAAAGCTGAAGTGATCACGCGCGACCAGGCCGGCGACATCGCGGCGGCGTTACTGCGGCGCTACTTCATTTCTTCCGCGGTCATGCTCACGTTGGCGCTGATCGTGAGCGGGGCTCTCGCGTTCACCACCGGCCAACCGCGATTCCAGAAGTGCGCTGTCGTCGTTCTCATCGCGCTGCTCATCACCCTCTTCGACGGCTTCGCGTGGGCGCCGAAAGTCCGCGAGATCCGCCAGCAACGCCGCGCGAATCCCGGCCCCGCGATGGACAAGGCATTTGGCAAAGCGCACGCCGTTTCCTTCGGACTGAATTTTCTGATGATCCTCGGCACCGCGACGGCGTTTGTGATCGTCGCGCGGCAGGAGTGACACTCCCACCATGGCGCATCGAGAGACGTTTCCGTGTCCGACCTGCGGCGAGGAAGTTCCCGTCGGCGCCAAGGCGTGTCCTTCGTGCGGGGCCGACGAGAACACCGGCTGGTCGGAGAACACGGTGTACGACGGCGCCGATATTCCCGATCCCGGGGAGATGGACTACGCTGAGATTCTGGAGAAGGAAGGGCTCGCGAAACCGAAGCGCTCCCCTGTCCGGGTCGCGGTCATCCTTCTCACGTTCCTGCTGCTGGCGGCGTTCCTGTTGTTGTATGTATTGAGCCATTGAATCGCTGTTGACTTGGCTGTGTTTTCCCATATGCTGCCGTGCCGTTTTCGGAATTGGAGGCGTAGCTCAATTGGTTAGAGCGCTGCCCTGTCACGGCAGAGGTTGCGGGTTCGAGCCCCGTCGCTTCCGCCAGCTTTCAAAGCAAAAACGAGGAAAAGAGCGACTTTCGTTTGTTCGTACTCCAAACCTGACCAAACACCAAATCCTCGATTTTTCACACATTTTTCGAGGGTGATTTTCGGTCGGGTGATAGCAGAACGGTAGCATCTCGCTGGCAATGCTCGTGTTCCGATAGTGACCGTCCGCTGATTAGCCTCATTGCACCTGCTGAAGCAACCATCCCCCCTTCTCGACCACCAGCGAAATACTCAATTACCCCTTTAATCTAATACCTTTCGAATAGTGATGTAAGTAGCGTGATGACGATGAGGCATATCTGCTTCCGGTTTTCCGCATTTTCTGATTCAAGATGGGAATGCGAAAATGTTCCCATCACCAACGTCCACGCAAATCCAAACGCGCATCCAAACCGAATCGCTCCCGACAATCCAA
The DNA here is from genome assembly GCA_964582645.1 of uncultured Verrucomicrobiota bacterium. Classification (GTDB taxonomy): domain Bacteria; phylum Verrucomicrobiota; class Verrucomicrobiia; order Palsa-1439; family CAZOTB01; genus CAZOTB01. The sequence continues at coordinate 15,505 of CAZOTB010000144.1, forward strand.
AGCCACTTCGCCTCCGACGCCGCCCAACGACGGCGGCTTCCTCGCCGCTTGGCAACAGTTACTCGGTGACTTCGTCCCCATCCCGCGCACGCGTCGCGGTCGCAAACCGCGCGTGCCCCTGCTGCCCCTCCTGGCCGCGCTCGTCTTTCACTTCATGAACCCGACCGGCACGCTGGCCGAACATTTCGCCCTGCTCTGCGACGACGCGCTCAACGACAGTTCCTGCGCCTGCCGTCGCGCCCGCCTGCCGTGGGAGGTGTTCGACGAGCTGATGCAGCGCACGTTGCGACCGCGGGCGCAGAAACGGCGGCACCCGGATTCGTTCTGGCACGGTTGGCTGCTGACGGC
>CAZOTB010000145.1:0-15457 GCA_964582645.1 uncultured Verrucomicrobiota bacterium
GGCGCGCCACAGCGCCACGCCAACAACCCGGTAGGCCCGGCGCGGCTTTGACTTGATAAAGCCGCTGTCGCGGATGCGCCAGAACTGTTTCTGAAACCCGCCCAATGTTTGCGACGGCAGACGGCGCGCTTGGCGTCTCTGCGGCAGTGGGAACCGCGGAGCATTGACCGCAACGGGGGAGGGCTGTATGCTGTGCGCGGCGTTGGAGCGAGCATGAGAAACCATTCCGTCAACACGAAAAAGATCAAGGCCGCCGTGCGGCTGTTGTTGGAGGCCATCGGGGAGGACCCCAACCGGGAAGGGTTGCGCGAGACGCCGGAGCGCGTGGCGCGGATGTATGAGGAAATTTTCGGCCAGGGTGACCACGACCCTGCGGCGGCGTTGCGGACGACGTTCGACGAAGCGCACCACGAGATCGTGTTGGTGAAGGACATCCCGTTTTACTCGATGTGCGAGCATCACCTGCTTCCGTTCTTCGGCAAAGCGCACGTGGCCTACATCCCGGATGGCAAGATCGTCGGCATCAGCAAACTGGCGCGTGTGGTCGAGGCGTTCGCGCGACGGCCACAGGTGCAGGAACGTATGACATCGCAGATCGCCGACATGATTGACGACAAGCTGCGACCAAAGGGCGTGGCGGTAATCGTCGAGGCGATCCACACCTGCATGACGATGCGCGGCGTGAAGAAACCGGGCGCGTCGGTGGTGACTTCTGCGATGCGGGGCGATTTCCGGGAACGGATTACCAGTCGCACGGAAATCATGTCGTTGATTTACGGAAGGCCGTTCCAAGCATAAGCAGGTCGGGCATTCCTGCCCGACCCGTTGCGGAGAGTGCCAACCCCAGGGACGGCCAGGAATGGCCGTCCTACTTCAGGACGTTCTCAAACGCCTTGTACGTCCTCTCGTCGAACAGGCAGAAGATGACTTTCTCGATCTTCGTGTTTCCCTTCAAGTACTCCGCCACCGTCTCGATGAGCAGTTTCGCACAACGATCGAGCGGGAAGTGGTAGATGCCGGCGCTCACGGCGGGGAACGCGATCGTCTTCAAGCCCTTCTCCTCGGCCAGCATCAGACAGCTCTGGATCGCGCAGACCAGTTTGTTGTCCTCGTCACCCTCGCCCCAAACGGGGCCGACCGTGTGGATCACCCATTTCGCGGGGAGTTGGCCGCCGCTGGTGAGAACCGCCTCGCCGGTGGCCAGCGGGCCACGTTTGGCGATCAGTGCGTCGGACTCGGCTTGGATTGCCGGCCCGCCCTTGCGCGAGATGGCGAGAGCTACGCCTCCGCCGTGCTGGAGATACTTATTTGCCGCGTTAACGATTGCGTCGGTCGCAAGCGATGTGATGTCGCCCTGCCTCAACTCGATTGATACTGAACCAACTCGTTTCTGCATACGGCAATCTCGTTGCTATAATTCTTTGCGCGTACCCGAGGGATGTGATTCTATGACGAGCAGCTTGAAAAAGAAAACTCCGAAGATCAAAGGACCTGTCGGCGTGGTTGGGCTCGGCTATGTCGGCCTGCCGGTCGCGGTGCATTTCGCGAAACGGTTGCCGACGATCGGGTTTGACATCAAGGAGAGCCGCATTCGGGCGTTGCAGCGTGGTGTGGATGAAACCGGCGAGACCTCAAAGGCGGAACTCAAGAACCCCCGGCTCAAGTTCACGACCGATCCGACGCAGCTTCGGAAGTGTGAGTTCATCATCGTGGCGGTACCGACTCCGATTGATCGCGCGAAGAATCCCGACCTCGAACCGCTGCGGTCGTCCTCGACGATTGTCGGCCAGAATCTTTCGCACGGCACGACGGTGGTCTATGAGAGCACAGTCTATCCGGGCGTGACGGAGGAGTTCTGCCTGCCGATCCTGGAGAAGGAGTCCGGGCTGACACTGGGTCAATTCAAGATCGGCTACTCGCCCGAGCGCATCAATCCCGGGGACAAGACACACACCATTGATAAGATCATCAAGATCGTGTCCGGCTGCGATGAGGAAACGCTCGACCGCGTGGCCGCGTTGTACAGCCTAATCGCGAAAGCGGGCATCCATCGCGCACCGAACATCAAAACGGCCGAGGCGGCGAAGGTGATCGAGAACATCCAGCGCGACCTGAACATCGCGTTGATGAACGAGCTTTCGATGATCTTCGCGCGACTCGGCATCCGCACGAAGGACGTGCTCGATGCGGCGGGAACAAAGTGGAATTTTCAGAAGTTCCATCCCGGCCTTGTCGGCGGCCATTGTATTGGCGTGGACCCATACTACCTGACCTACCGCGCGCTGGAGCTTGGTTTTCACCCGACCGTAATCCTTGCCGGACGCGCCATCAACGATTCCATGGGCAGGCACGTCGGCGAAATGGTCGTCAAAGCGCTCAATCACTGGGGCAAAGTGCTCAAGGGCGCGCGCGTACTCATCATGGGACTGACCTTCAAGGAAGACGTGCCCGACATCCGCAATTCGCGCGTGCTCGACACGATCGAGTACCTGAGGCAGTTCGAGGTCGAGGTGATCGGCTGCGATCCATTGTTGGGAAACGAGGTCGTGAAGAGGGAGTTCGGCGTCGAGAACAAGCGGTTGGACGAAGTACGCTGGGTGGACTGCGTGGTGGTGGCGAATCGGCACCGCGCGTTCCAGTCGGTGACGCTTTTACAGCTAAAGCAACTCATGCCGCGTCCGATATTGGTAGATATAAAACATCTGTTCTCAGAGGCCGAGGCAGTACGGCTCGGGTTTCACTACTTGAGTCTGTGAAGTTGTACAGCGCGAACTCGTTGTTCCGACTTGACCAGCCCACAGACGCGACTTAACTTCAACTCGGTAACGTCCATGGCATCACAAGGCATGCAACAAGTTCAACGGATGGGGCTCCATCAGGTCCTGGCGCCTCAACTGCAACAGTCGCTTCACCTGCTGCAGGTGCCCGTGCTCGAACTACGCTCTCTCGTCGCGCAGGAACTCCAGACCAACCCGACACTCGAGGAGGTCGCTGACCAGTCGCAAGAAGAGGAGGCCGAGAAGCCCGCTGAGGACGTGGATTCAGCGACTGCGAAGACCGAGAAAACGTCCGATGAGGAGGACTCCTCCGCCGAGGATGCGGAGTTCAAGGAGGAATTTGATCAGCTTGCCAAGCTCGACGAGGAATGGCGCGAGTATTTCGGCCAAAGCGGTGGCGGGTTCAGCTACGACAGCGAAGACGAGGAGCGGCGCCAGTTCTTTCTCGATTCTCAGGTACGGCAGGAATCGCTGCAAGAACACCTGATCAACCAGTTGCGCACAGCCGAAGCCAGCGAGCAGGATCGAAAACTCGGTGAGTTGATCATTGGCAGCATTGACGATCGTGGCTACCTGACCAGTTCGCTCGAGGACCTGAGCGCAAGTACGGGAGTCAGCGCCGAAGACCTTGGCAAGGCGCTGCACTTGATCCAGGAATTTCACCCCGTCGGCGTCGCCGCGCGGGACCTGCGCGAATGCCTGCTCATCCAGCTGGACCGGCTCGGCAAGTCCGAGGAGATCGAATCGGTCGTGGTCGCAAACCACCTCGAAGACCTCGGCAAGAAACGGTTTCCCGAAATCTCGCGCACGCTCGGCATCACGGTCGAACAGGTGCAGCAGATCGCGAATTTCATCTCGACGCTCGATCCGAAGCCCGGCTCGCGATTCAGCGCCGAGCCCGACAACTACGTCCAACCCGACGTGCTCGTGCAGAAAGTGGACGGCGAGTGGGTCATCATTCTCAACGACGAACAAATCCCGCATCTGCGCATCAGCAACACCTACAAGGAACTGATGGCGCAGAGCAGCAACAAGGACGACGTCAAGAATTACATCCGCGACAAGATTCGCAGCGGGAAATTTCTCATCAAGAGCATCCACCAGCGACAACAGACGATCCGCAACGTCGCCAAAGTGATCGTGGATCGGCAGATGGAGTTTCTGGAAAAAGGAGTCGCTCATCTCAAACCGCTGACGATGGGACAGGTGGCCGATGTGGTTGGCGTTCACGAGACCACCGTCAGTCGCGCCATTGCCAACAAGTACATGCAGACCCCGCAGGGTGTGTTCGAGATGAAGTATTTCTTCACCCCCGGCTTCCAGACTGCCAGCGGTCAGTCCATTTCCAACACCAGCGTCAAGGACGCCATCAAGGAAGTATTCGAGAAGGAAGACCAGACCAAGCCTCTCAGCGATCAGGAGATCGTCGCGATCCTCGGAGCCAAAGGCATCACCATCGCCCGCCGCACCGTCGCCAAGTACCGCAACGAGATGAACATTCTTCCGTCGAACCTGCGGCGGAAGTTCTGAGGCTCATTACTCGTTATCCGTGATTCGAATCTCGAACCTCGCTCGATCCACAGGCTCCGAAGGGGCTCACCGCCGTGCGCGCCAGCGACACATGGCCACATCGCCACTCGACTTACAGCTTCCGCCGTCGTGATTCTCAGCATAAGAGTGCGGGATGACGCGGCTGTCGGCGGATCAATTCATGATGGTGACGAATGAAGTCGCCACCATGCTGTCCTCGGGCGAACTCGACGAAGCGTGGCGGGTCCTGAAGATGTTCGAGGATGGCCACTTCAACTTCGGGTTGACAGACTTCCCCGCCGCGATGCAGACGCGGTTTGCTGAACTGGGTCCGGTGCGCAGCAAGCGCTACGAAGAATTGACTGCGGAGATTCGATCCGTTGCAGGAGTGTTCGAAACTCACCAATTCGACGAGGTCAACTTCTCCGGAATGTCCTATCCCCTGCTGAAACTCGTCAGCAAACCGCCCACCTCTCCTTATGCCACGCGGCTGCCAAATTGCCTGGTCGCCGGCATTCATGGCGACGAGCCAGATGGCGTCCTTGCAGCGCTGGAATTCGCGCGACGGTTCGCGGCGATCCCGGAGTTGGTGTCCACATACTCATTGACGATCTATCCGTGCATCAACCCAGTCGGCTACGAGCGGATGACGCGAGAGAACGGCAACGGCAGGGACCTGAACCGCGAGTTCTTCCGTGACAGCCGGGAACAGGAGGTGCAAATCATGGAGCGGGAACTGCGGAAACGCGAGTTCACCGGATTCATCAGCGGGCACAGCGACTACGAGTCGTTCGGCATCTACGCCTACGCGACGGGCGTGGTGTTGAGCGAGCGACTGGCGAAACCTGCGCTCTTCCAGGCGAGCGGGGTCATCCCGATCAATACCGATCCCATCATTGACGGCCGTCCTGCACAATACGGGATCATCAACCAAAAGTTCGATGGCTCACTCGGACCGCTGACGAAGGGGAGCACCGCCCCGTTTGACATCACGATCGAGACACCAAACCTCTTCGCGCTACGCAAACGGGTCGAGGCACAGGCGATTGCGTTCGAGACCATACTGCAGGAATACCGGGCGGTGGCTGCGGAGGCGATGTATTTGTGAGTCTTACTCCTGTGGCGGACGATTCTTCGGTGCCTTGGGGTCGCCGTGGAAACAGTCGTGCTTCCAGAGGAACACTCGCTCTGCAGGCCATGGTTTTGGCGTGCCCGGAGGTTGCGTGTCCTCCCTCACATAATAGAATCGGAAGTGATCGAGCCGGTCGCTTGGGTGATCGCGGTGGTGTTTCCGCGTGATGTATTTGCAGAAATACAGGCGGTAGTCGTAGAAGTCCTTCAGCCAGATTCGATAGAGATACTTTCGCCACGCCGGATCGAAACGACCGGGGATGTCGGTTGGCTTGTCGAACATCGGAAGTTCGCCGGTGAGAGGATCGAGGCGTCGCCCCGACAGGGTGACACCATCAATCACCCACCACCCATCGTCGGTGATTGGGTTCGGTGCGAACAGATACCAGTCATGGACCAGTTGCGGCGCCTGGATGACTGCCTGCATCCAGCGCGGCTCGGTGAGCTTGGGCCTCTTGCGTCGCTCGGTCATGTTGATGTTGTAGCTGTCCACGAGCACGCAGATGAAGATTACGGCAACACCGAGATTGGCCAGCACGGCCAGGAACGATCTCGATACGCGAGCGAGTGGAGTGAGCTCGGGTTGCTCGACGCCGGTGTCTTCGCTGACTCGGGCCAAACCGCACGCTTGGAAGCCAAGCCATTCCGAAACACGGTACCGGTTGCGCGCCACCCAGTCATAGACCGCGTTGCTGAGGAGGCGAAGCCACGGCCAGGCAATAGCGCGGAAAAGATGAAACGGCAGCGGCAACGCGCGAACAATTGCTGCGGCGCCGGCAGCGCGCGAGGTTCTCTCCTGCGTGGCGATGTCGAACACCACGATGCTCGATTCGACCTCTTCCTTTTTCAGATCGTGTTCCCAAGCCGCGCGGTTGGTGCTGCCGATGAAGCGGATATGGTTCGCCCGGTCGGCAATGGCGAGCAATTGGGAGCAGCGATAGCAGAATCCGCACGTGTCGTCGTAATACACCACCACGGGACGCGACCAGCGCAGCGCAACGCGGCGGATGAGAGCCCAATCCTCCGGCCGCAACAGCAACGCGTAGGTAGCGATCATTACAAATGGAAACGAACCGATGTCCAGCGTCAGCCAGATCCCGAGATGCATGGCAACGAGGATGCAGATCAGGATGCGCCGAAGGAATGGCTGGGGAAATGGCAGGAAGAGGAACGGGACCGCGGCGAATTCGATCCAGAGCGCGCCCCACGTGAGTGTCTGCATTATCCACAGCGGTCGGGACGCCATCCATTGACCGAAGGGCTTCGCAAACTGATCGAGCTCGAGCGCGTAATAGAGAGCGGTGCCGTTGACCCACGTCTCGCCGAACTTTGCGTATGCCGTCATGAAATACACGAGCCCGATCTGGCAGACGGCGCAGAACGCGGCGAGCGATGGCGTGCAGAGTTGCGGCTGGCTGACATCGGGCCGACGACGAAGGTCCACTCCACGGCGCATCGCCTCGATTACGGCATCGAGCGAGAACCGCCTGCCGAGCGGCAGAAAGAGCGTCCACATCAGCATCGTCAAAGTCACCACGTCGCCGCCGTGGCGGATGATGATGTTGCGATTCGAGACGCTGACGAAGAAGAGGAAACTCAGGACGTGGACGAGCTTCGTCCGGTAGCCGAGCAAGAACGACACGTAGCAGGGCAGCGCGAGGAGGAACACGAAGCGCACCATTGGCACCGAAGTGAATCCGTCGAGCAGCGAGAAATGAAAATCGCCACCTGCTTTCGGCAGCGGCGCTTCGATCGGCAGGAATCCGAACGAAGTGTAGAACGCCTCGATGTTCGGCCACCGGACGAACCAATCGTGGATGAGCAGGACGCCGAACAGTATTCGGAACAAGGCCAGCGAACGCAGGTCAATTGCGAAGTAGAAGTCTCTGAGTCGCTTTAGCATCATCGCGTCCGGCCCGAGAGCAGAGCAAATTTAGCCACTGGACTCAATGAATTCATTCCGGGCGTGGTTGCCACAGTGACCGCAGAGTGCCGAGGGCTGGCAATTCTCCTGCCTCGTGGACCTATGATCGCGACCCACCCCGCATCAGGCTGAGTTGCTTTGGAGTCAACAGCCATTCCAAGGTACCATGGCCCGGTCGGACTGTTTCCATGCGGACCAGACACAGACCGGCTTTTTTCATGGTGAATGAACAATCGGTTGAGCCGGTCACCAAGAGCGAGATGAGCCGACTTAACTGAGGTTCGTGCCCGACGAGGAGAACCTCCCCGGAAGCGGGGGCAAGTCGCGCGAGTTCGCGAAGCAACGCTTCATGCCGACCGTTCGGCGCCAGTTGGTTCGTCACTTTCACCTCGCCCTTTGCCAAAACCGCCTTGGCGACAATCTCCGCTGTCTGCCGGGCACGGAGCAAGGGGCTGGAGAGGATGCAGTCAAATGACAATCCCATCGCGCGCATGCCGCGGACAACGCGGCGCAGTTTGGCGATTCCTTCTTTCGTCAAAGACCGATCATGGTCCGCCACGTTCATGCTTGCCTCCGCGGCAATGGCGTGACGCAAGAGACACAGATTCATACCACCCTCATTTGGTCGAATTTGTTCATCCAAAAGTGACCGCTACTTCTCCGCGAGTAAAACCGGACACGCTTTCACACCGTTACCAAAGGTCGGAAACAGAAACAAGCCTTTGGCGAGGTTTGGCCCGCCTCCACGAAGAGCGAACGGTTTCGCAGTTCAACGGTCGCATTGGAAATCGGCTTGCGTGGGTCAATCTTCTCATGCCATAAGCACAGGCCACGTGAAACTTGGAACGCCCCCAAAAGCGCGATGTTACTTCGGATCTATTTTAAGTGCGATTACCGTGCTGTGTTCTGGCCACGGGACCGTCTCATCTCACGCCGATGACACCGTGGCTGTGAAGGTGTTCGCCTTGCCCGACCGCAGCCAATCACAGGGCGTCGGCCTCGGGCAGGCGATTGCCGTGGATGGATTCCGCGTCCAGAATCCACACATTCGGCTGGAACGCTCCACGCAGTTGCAGGTCGAGGGCCATAGCATGGACGCCGGTGTGCTGATGGCCATCGCGGGCGGCATCTCGCCCGACATCATTTACGTCAACTTCCGTCAGTCGGAGAGCTACATCCAGCAGGGCTTTCTCCACCCGCTCGATGAATACATGAGCATCGAACTCACCACCGCGGAAGCGAAAGCGAGAGGCGTATGGAAGCCAGAAATCATGTATCGCGACGAGTACGAGGAACGCGTGCCGGAGCCGGTACGGCCGGTGATTCGGCGCAAAGGCCCGCCCGACGGCAAGGAGCATTTCTACGCAATGCCCTACACGTTGGTGGTCTCGACCATGATTTATCGAAAGGACCTCTTCGCGGAAGCGGGGCTCGATCCCGAGTCGCCACCGCGCACGTGGGACGAGTTCTTCGACTACGCACTCAAGCTGACCAATCCCGAGAAGGGAGTTTACGGCGTCGGCTACAGCGAGGGACCGGAAATGTCGTACTACCTCTATCCGTTCCTCTGCTCTTCGGGCGCAAAAGCAGTCACACTGCAGCCCAATGGCGAGTGGCGTGCAACGTTCGATACGCCCGACGCCGTGGAGGCATACTTCTTTTTCAACAAACTGCTCAACCACCCGTGGGACTACAAAGGAAAGAAGCGACGAGGTGTGGCTTATATCGGCACCGATATCTGGCAGAAGTGGGCTGAGGGAAAGATCGCCATGATGGCGAACAACTACCTGGCCGACAACCAGTTAACGACCTACAACACCGAACTTTACGGCTTTGCGCCCGTGCCGAAAGGCCCCACCGGCATCAGCAGCGCTGAGATCAACTGCCTGATGATGGGGATATTTGCCGGGGTCAAAGACAAGAGCGTTCGCGACGCTGCGTGGGCCTACCTTCGGTACATTGACGGCCCCGAGGCGCGGCGGATCATCACGCGCACCCTCGTGGAAAGCGGTAACGCCAAACTGGTGAATCCCGTCTATCTCGAGCGGTACGGATTCCGCGAGTTGGTGCCTCTCGCGCCCAAGGGGCTTAACGAGATCTACTCATTCGCGTTGAAACACGGCACCCCAGAGCCGTACGGCAAGAACTGCCAGCTCGTGTACGATTACCTGACCAAACCTCTGGATAAGATTCGTTTCAGCAATTTTGACGGCAAGAGCGAAAAAGATGTGAAAGCAGAGATTCACGCCATCCTGAAACAATCCGTCGAAGAAGCGAATGAGAAGATGATCGGCTACATCCCGCCCGCAAAGAAACGCACTCGGAACCTGGTTGCCTGGGCTGCGGTGCTTCTGGTGGTCACGAGCTTCGTGTTGATCTTCCGTCGTATCCTCTCTGCCTTCAGCGGCATGGGCGGTCCGGATGTCCAGTGGGGATTCGCAAAGTATCGCGCGGCATACCTGGTTCTGCTGCCTGCGCTGTTGCTCATCCTCGTCTGGCAGTATTACCCGCTCGCGCGCGGGTCGCTCATGGCGTTCCAAGACTACATGATCGTGGGCGGTTCGCGCTGGGTCGGGCTGGAGAATTTCGCAAACGTGATGTTCGATGGCCAATACTGGCGCGCGTTCTGGATCAGCCTGTATTTCATGGTGCTATGGATCGGCCTTGGCTTTTTTCCGCCAATCTTCTTGGCGATCCTGTTGCAGGAGGTGCCGCGCTGCAAAGTGGTGTTCCGCACGTTGTTCTACCTGCCCGCTGTGATCTCAGCGGTGGTGGTGATGTTTCTTTGGAAGCAATTCTACGATCCGTCCGAGTTCGGTCTGCTGAACCGGATCATCCATTTCTTCGGCATGTCCCCTCAGCGCTGGCTCGGCGACCCCAAACTGGCGATGGTATGTATCCTCATTCCGCTCGCATGGGCGAGCATCGGGCCCGGCTGCATCATTTACCTGGCGGCGTTGAAATCGATCCCGGAAGAATTGTACGAAGCCGCGGAAATTGACGGCGCGGGATTTCGGCGCAAGATCTTCTCGATCGTGTTGCCCTTCCTGCGACCGTTGCTGGTGATTAACTTCGTCGGCGCATTCATTGCTGCCTTCAAATCCGTGGATTTCGTGCTGGCGATGACGGGAGGCGGCCCCGGAGGCGCCACGCGCGTGGTGGGCATGGAGATTTTCGAGAAATCATTCCTGTTCTTGAAGTTTGGAACCGCCACCGCGATGGCGTGGATTCTCGGGAGCATGCTGCTGGGATTCACGGCGCTGCAGTTGCGAACGTTGAGCCGCGTCGAATTTCGTACCGCCAAAGCCTGATCTTCTCATGCCCATCATCTCGCACATTGGACGCAAATCGCCAAAGACGCGTTTCTTGGTGCTTTGCATCTACCTCGCACTGACGGTCGGGGCGGTCACGATGGTATATCCATTTCTGTTGATGATTTCGGGTTCGTTCAAGAGCTTCGTAGACCGGCAGGACTGGGATGTCATTCCGCGATACCTGTACGACGACGCACTGCTGTACCGCAAGTTCGTCGAGTCGAAGTACAATGAGCAGCTTGCCCACGCAAGCATGACTCACCTCAGCCCTTACTTCAGCTTTGAGAATCTCGAGCCACCCGTCACGATCCGAAAGCAGGCGGTAGCGGACTACAAGGAGTTCCTGAACTCCACCAACTGGCGGACTGATTTCCGTACGCTTGGATTCTTGTCAGCGAACCGCATGTGGCCGCTGAACCTGCGCCTGTTTCACAAGCAGCTACAATCCCTCTGCGATGGGGACATCCGCCGGTTCAACGAGAAATTCGGTACCACGTACGAGAAATGGGATCAAATCGGCCCCTGGTCGGAACGATGGACTGACCGTTACTTTCGTCCCATGGATCCGCCGCTCGGACCGCTCTACCAACAACTCCGCGAATCGCGGCCACAGCATGAGTTTTACCTAATCAGCCTCGACGGCGACTTCCTAGAGCGACAGATTTACCCGAGGTACAACAAGTTCAAAATTGCGTCCCTCAATGAACCCTATCGCACCAACCTGACCTCGTTTGCCGAATTGCACCTGCCGTCGCGCCTGCCGAGCAATCCCGCGTTCGCAAAGGACTGGGAACAGTATGTACGAACATTGCTGCATCCTCGCTTCATCCAGATTGAAGAGTCCGCCGCGGAGGCTTGGCAGGAATTCCTGCGGAGGAAGTACGAAACGATCGGGGCATTCAATCAGATCCATGGCACTGCTCACCGCGGTTGGTCGGAAGCTCCTCTTCCAAGCCAGGTGCAGGAATCGGGTGTAACATTGGCGGATTGCACGCAATTCCTGGAATCCACCGCCCCGCTCGAAGCACTAACATTGCGCAGCCCCGAGTTCCTGTGGCGCGAGTTTCTGAGTTCCAAGTACGGTCGCGATTTGGCAGCGCTGAATCGTGCGCATCAGGCCTCCTATAGCAGCTTCGACACGATAGCGATGCCTGCCGCCGAATACGATTGGACGGAGATGAAGGCGCACCACCGCGAGGTGCTGCGCGAGTTCTCGACCCGCAACTACGCGATCGTGCTGGATTATGTCTTTCGGCATGGACGGGCACTCTGGAACACCGCGATCTTTTGCGCGCTCGCAATCCTGACGGCGCTGATCATCAACCCGCTTGCGGCCTACGCACTATCCCGCTACCAACTGCCGAGCCAGTACAAGATTCTGTTCTTCCTCATGGCTACCATGGCCTTTCCGGCCGAGGTGACCATGATCCCCGGCTTTCTGTTGCTCCGAGACCTGAACCTGCTCAACACCTTCTGGGCGCTGGTGTTACCGGGAGCAGCCAATGGTTACGCGATCTTCTTATTGAAGGGCTTTTTCGACAGCCTGCCGCGGGAACTGTACGAGTCGGCCCAGATCGACGGCGCGAGCGAATGGACGATGTTCTGGGGCATCACCATGTCACTGAGCAAGCCCATCCTCGCTGTAATCGCGCTCGGATCATTCAGCAGCGCTTATGGCGCTTTCATGTTCGCCCTCATCGTTTGTCAGAACGAGAAGATGTGGACGATCATGGTGTACCTGTATCAGCTTCAACTCAAGTTCTCGCAACCAGTGGTCTTCGCCTCCCTGCTTGTTGCCGCAGTCCCGACGTTGCTGGTGTTCATCTTCTGTCAGAACATCATCATGCGCGGCATCGTGGTGCCGGTGGAGAAGTAGATCGCGGACTCCGGGTGCCGACGACCAGTCCCAGAAACACAACGGGCGGGTCGTTCGACCCGCCCGTCGGAGTTTAACTTAGCCTTTGGCTGCCCTTAGGGACAAGCCGCGCCCGCGGCGCAGTTGTTCGTCTGACTGTTGCAGTTCGCGATCGTCGTCGGATCAACCGCAGCGGCCTTTGCACCTTTCGGGTCCGCCTTGCACGAATGCAACGGATCCGGGAAGTCGGCGTCGTCGCCACTGTTGTTGAACTGATCCAACAGATCCGTGTACATATGGATGTCTGCCAGATCGCCACACGCAGCGGCTTCGCGCGCCTTCTCGATCAGGTCGCCCGGTAGCGGATTGCCCAACAGATCCCGGCAACCGCTCGGGTCTGTGCCAAGCAACTCGACGTTTGCGATCGCCGCAATCAGATGGAACGCCAACTGTTTGCGCGCACGACAGAGTTGCGACGCCTTGCCGTCGCTGACGCTGGTCTTCTTCTTCCAGAAGAAGCCGAGCGCCTGGTTCAACACCTGTTCATGCGACCCGCTCAGGCAAATGAACCCGAGGTCGAACGACCCGCCACTGGCCGTGAGGGCCTTGTCGAGCGTCGCGCAGTTCGCGTCGGTGCTCTTCCAGTGTGTGAACCAGTAGCCAGGCGTCCGCGTGATGCAGTTACCTTCGCACTTCACCACCGCTTCGCAGATGTGGCTGACCGTGATGGGATCGCACTCTTCGTCGAGCGCGCACACGTCGTTCACGCTGCTGTCCACCTCGCCGGACACCGTGACCTTGTTGGTCACCATGCCGTTGACCAGGTTGCTGCAGTTCAACGTGACGGTGCACACAATGCTGGTCATCTGGTTCGCACCAAGCGAGAATGGCCCGGCATTGCAGCCCGCCGTCAGCGTGTTGGTCACGGTCACATTGTGAAGGGCGACTCCGCCCGCCGTCACCTTGATCGTGTTGGTCACAACGTGGTCGGTCCCGTCCGCCTGCAGGACGAGGCATTGCGCATTGACGTTGCTGCTCGTGGCATCCGAAGTGAGGGAAACCTCACAGGTGATGCTGGCAGGGACGACATTGGCAGTCGCCGTGTCCTGACTTGTCACATGACCCGTGTTGCCATCACCATCAGCGCCGACCGTCACGGTGTTCACAGTCGTGTTGCTGTGACTATCGGAGAAGTAGATCGTGGCCGTTTCTCCGATGTCCAGTGTGGCCGGGAACAGCGAGGTGAGATCACCATAAACGGTGTCGTTCACGTTGCTGATCGTCAGCCCAACACTGCCACAGTTGGTGATCGTGATCTTGTAACAGAACGCCGGGTTCTGCGTATCACCCTTGGCGCCGGTGGCGCTTTCGGCGTAATCCGCCGCGTTCGTGCAGTTCCCGTCAGCGGGTTTGCAGGTGACCAGTTTGTCGATTTTCACACATGGTGTGCCACAGCATTGAATGCTTTCGCTGCACATCGTCGTGTTCGTTACGCACTGTTCCGTAATGGCTCCGAAACACTTCAGGTTCGCCGTGACGGTTTGAACACCACCTGCGGGACAGGTGAACGAACCAACCGAGTTGGTCGCCGACTCGCCCGGACTCAACGTACCCACGAGGGCAATGTTGGTCGTGATTGCGCCGGAGACACTGAGCTCACAGCTCGCGATGTCCTGTGCATTCCCACTGTCTGCACTGACAACGACACGAGCTTCGACCGTCGTGCCCGCGAGAACTCCATATGCAATACTATCGAGGGGCGGACAATTGTTGCCCGTAACCTGAACATTATTGGTGAAGAACAACACCTCACATTGGACGGTGGCAGGCAAAACATAGTTGCAGTTCAGCACGTTGTTGTCCTCGCCGTTGCCCGCTCCGTCGCGGTTCGAACCCGAGTCCACGATAATCGTCTGAATCAGACGATTGCACGCGTCCACGTTCGCATTCACGTTCGTAATCGCGAACTCGACGTCCCGACCTTGAGGCGCACCATTACCGACTCCCAGCGTGGAGGTGCTGATCCGCGCGCCAAACGTGGTGCCACTCTGTGTTAACACCATCCTCGCATTCCCAGCACCGCTCGTCAGATCCTCACGGTAATCCACCTCCACCGTCGTAAAATCACCGAATATCACCTGAACAACATAGTTCTCAGTTACACCCACGTCCGTAGCCGCATCCGTGAAACCAGCCGACTCCGTAGCCGCGCAATTCAATACGTCCACGACAGAACCAGACCCGGCATCGCCACAACGGACCAGATCACCGCCACCAGAAGTGCGGCCGATGGTCTCAGCCTCACCGTTGGCGTCCGCATCGAATGGCAGAATCGAACCCCGCACGGGAATCACACTGTCGGTATAATCCGGATTCGCCGTGCTACCCGATCCACCCGGAAGGTCCACTCCGATGTAGATGGTGCCGCCGTTCACGCCGGGGTTGTACGCCGACATGATGCGGCGCTGATTGAAGCCGGAGGGATGCAAGAGGCCGTCCGCCGTGGTCGTATCCGACAGAGGCGGTTCGCCCAATCCCTCGGAGCCCGGCACGCCGGTGATGGCAGGGGCGCTGTCGTTGGTCACACACACGCCGGGCAGCGCCACGCCGCCGGCATCAAAGAAATCACTGATGTTACCATCGAGTGAAATCATTCCCGAAAACACGTTGCTGAGAGTATCAGCTTTTGCAACCCACGTGCTCGTTAGACCGAGCGACATGAGCAGACAACAGTACAACCGCAATCTTCTACTATGGAATTTCATAATGCTCTCCTTGTTTGTTCCTTCAACCCTTGGAGAAATTTTCTTTTGGTTCCTCCCCGCACCTCGTGCTCACCACCTCAGCGAGCCAAAAGTACGACGACGGTATTATGCGCATCGGTTCCCTGATGTCAAATCGTAAGTGCGAAAAAATCGGGCTTGGA
>CAZOTB010000146.1:0-15377 GCA_964582645.1 uncultured Verrucomicrobiota bacterium
TGCAGGATCCGTTGTTTCGGGAGTTTCGGGTGCCGTTCGTCAAGACGCCGATCATCGCCGACATGGGAATGGTGGCGGCTGTGCTCTTCATGATCGCGGTGATCGCCGGCAGCTCGAACGCGGTCAACCTCACGGACGGACTCGACGGTCTGGCAATCGGGTGCACCATCTGTGTCGCGCTGGCGCTGGCGGTGATGACCTACGCTGCCGGCAATATAAACATTGCAGGCTACCTGCAGATTCCCTATGTACCCGGCGCCGGCGAGTTGACGGTATTTTGCGCGGCGCTGGTGGGCGCGGGTCTCGGGTTTCTCTGGTACAACGCACACCCAGCCGACGTGTTTATGGGCGACACCGGTTCGTTGGCGCTCGGCGGCGCGATTGGCATCGTGGCGATCCTGGCGCGGCAGGAACTGGCGTTGATCCTGATCGGCGGCGTGTTCGTGATGGAGGCTGGATCGGTGCTCCTGCAGGTCGGCTCGTTCAAGCTGCGCGGGAAACGAATTTTTCTCATGTCACCGATCCATCACCATTTCGAGCGCAAGGGTTGGAGCGAAACGAAGGTGGTGGTCCGGTTTTGGATTCTCTCGATCATTTTTGCCTTGATCGGGTTGAGCACTTTGAAAGTCCGGTAGGACAGCGGCATTGGTCATTAGACATTAGTCATTAGTCGTTCAACGTTATGTACATGAAAGGCCAAAAAGTCCTCGTCCTCGGGCTCGGGAAATCCGGGCTCGCGGCGACGCGACTGTTGCGCGGCAAAGGAGCAGAAGTCGTCGTGCGCGACGATGCCGACTCCCCTGCTCTGCGCCAGCGCGCCGAGGAAGCAAAGGCGCTCGGCGCGACCGTCGAACTCGGCGGCGCATTTGGCCCCACCGGCACATTCCATTTCTGCGTTCTCAGCCCCGGCATCAATCCGCGCGCCAAGATCGTCACCGACATCGCGCGGCGCGGCATCAATGTCATCAGCGAGATCGAGCTCGGCTACCGCTTCCTGAAGTGTCCTGTCGTCGCCGTCACCGGCTCGAACGGCAAGACCACCACCACCGCGCTCATCGCGCACGTCCTGCGCGCGGGCGGCAAGCGCGCTCTCGCGGTGGGCAACGTCGGCTACGCCCTGTGCGACGCCATCGCCGCCGAGCAGATGCCCGATGTGGTGGTGATCGAAGTGAGCTCCTTCCAACTCGAAACCATCCAGCGGTTCCGGCCCAACGTCGCCGTCATCTTGAACATCACGCCCAATCATCTGGACCGCTACGGTCGCATCGAGGAATACGCCGCCGCCAAGGCGCGCGTGATGCGCAACATGATCGAGGCCGACACCGTCATCTATAAGGAGGAGTGCGCCGACTTTCTCGCCGGCGAACTCGAGGCCTGCCCGGCGCGCAAGGTTCGATTCACTGCCGGCAAGCCGCTCAACGGGTTCGAGTTTGGACTCCGCAACGACGGCGTGATCGTGGGCGGGACCTCACCGGATTCCCGGCGAGAGCCCGTCACCGCTCTCAGCTCCTCCCAACTCCGTGGCCGTCACAACGCCGAGAACATCATGGCCGCGGCGGCCACGGCGCTCGTGTTTGGAGTTTCGCGCGCGACCATCGCGGAGGCGCTCCACAGTTTTCAACCGTTGCCACACCGCTGCGAGCCAGTGGCGACGGTGAAAGGCGTACAGTTTGTCAACGACTCGAAGGCTACGAGTCTGGACGCAGTCGAGAAAGCCCTGTCCGCTTTCGACGCGCCCGTGGTTTTAATCGCAGGAGGTCGCAACAAAGGATTGGACTTCCACAAACTCACACCCCTGATCGAAAGGAGGACGAAACAGTTAGTCTTGATCGGTGAATCGAGCGACCTGATGGCGCGGAGCTGGGGCAGGTCCGTGCCCTTTACACAGGCGCGTACGATGGAGGAGGCGGTGCAAAAAGCGTTTGCGGCGGCGAGCGCGGGCGACGTGGTGCTGTTGTCGCCGGCGTGCGCCAGTTTCGATATGTTCGAGAGCTATGAACATCGCGGTGACGTTTTCAAAGCAGAGGTCGCGAAGTTGGTGCAGGAACAGTTTCAGTCGTAACCATTTTCAAATCATTCAAAACGAAAGGGAACTTTAATGGATAGTCGTATCTGGAAAGTCATTATCGCTGTGGCAGCACTGCACGTTCTGGTGCTGGGGAGCATGTTTCTGATTCAACATGGTTGCAAACAAACCGCGAAGGAGCCGGGTCTCGCGCAACCCGAACCCGCTCCGCCGTTGCCGCCGGTGGCGCCGACGCCTCCCCAACCCGGGAGTGTGGCGCAGCCGGGAGTGGTCACGACATTGACGCCGGGCACGGCCGTGACGCCGACATCGCAGATCGCCACGCTCGCTCCCGTCGCAATCCCGCATTCGGAGCCTTCGAGTCGGACGTACCTGATCAAACAGGGCGACACGCTCGGCAAAGTGGCGAAGACGGAAGGCGTGACGCTCGATGCGTTACTGGCCGCGAACCCGGGCATTGATCCGAAAAAGCTTCGGATTGGGCAGGAGATTCAGGTGCCCGCCGCGGGCGGGACCGAAGCGGCAGGCGCCGCCACGGCGGAAGCGATGCCCGCGGCGCCCACGCCGAGGGCGGTGTCGAGCATCTACACCGTCAAGAAAGGCGACACGCTCGGCAAGATCGCCCGGGCGCAGGGCACGACCGTGACCGCGATCAAGAAGGCCAACAAGCTCTCGAGCGACAGCATCCGGGTGGGACAAAAACTCAAGATTCCGACTCCGACCGAGTCGGGTCAGCGTCCGCCGCGCGAGGCCAAGGTGGCCAAGAGCGACGCGTCCGCGTCCACGATGGGCGACGGCACAACGCACATTGTCCAGGCGGGTGAAACGCCCGAGATCATCGCCAAACGCTATGGCGTGAGCACAATGGCGTTGCTCGCCGCAAACGGAAATCCGGATCCGAAGCGGCTTAAGATCGGACAGAAGCTGGCCATTCCGACCAAGCCGGGCGAAGCAGCACCCGCGGCAATTGCCGCGCCGGCAGTGCCCGTCACTCCGGCCGCACCGGCGGCACCGGCCGAAGGCGTTGCAACCGACACGGGTGTCTCGGGGCAGGCAGTGGCCCCGCCGGCCGCGTTGACACCGTCCGAAACGATTGCGCCGGCGCCGGCAGGTCAATAACCATGACGGCTTGGGGTGTTGGGGTGATGGGATAGTGGATCGAGGGCAAAACAGCGGCCAACATCCACCGACCCGGAACCCCAGCACCCACCAGCCTAAAACTGCGGTACCTGAGTGCGATGACGCCATTTGCGTTAGCCCTTTCTCCCAAGGCCATCCAACGGACGACCTGGCTGCTCTGTATGACCGTGCTGGCGCTGTTGAGCTTCGGCATTGTGATGTTGTGCAGCACCAGTTCGTCGTACGCCGCCGATCGGTTCGGCAACCCGTACGCCATTTTCCAGCGCCAGCTCATCTGGCTTGGCGTGGCACTGGTCGCTTGCATCGTGGCCACGTGGATTGACTATCGGTACTATCGGCGGTTTGCGTGGGCGATCTTGGCCGTGGCCGTGGTGTTGCTCGTGGCGGTGCTGGTCATCGGCACGGTGCGCAACGGCGCGCGCCGCTGGATCGTGATCGGGCCGGTCAGCTTTCAGCCATCGGAGTTCGCGAAGCTCGGCCTGGTGATCTGGCTCGCGTACTGGCTCGAGAAAATGCACCAAAAGGTCAAAGGCAAACTCTGGTGCCAGATTCGTCATCCGTGGTGCGGCTTCGGTCTGCCGCTCGCGGTGACGGCGGTGATGGGCGTGCTCATTCTGAAGGAACCCGACCTCGGGACGACCCTGCTGCTCTTCGGAGTGACGGTATTGATGCTGTGGGTGGCAGGTTCCCATCCTTGGTGGCTCGGGGGATTCGTCGCTGCCAGCGCCGTCGGCGGCTTCGCGCTCCTGGTTGCGATTCTGAAGTTTGGTTTTCTCAATCAGCACTACCAGGTAAAACGAATCGTGGAGTGGTGGTATGAGACGGACCCGCAAGGCATTAACTTCCAGCAAATCCAGGCACTGATCGCGTTCGCGTGCGGGGGAACGACGGGTGTCGGTCTTGGCGAAAGCCGCCAGAAACGGTTTTATCTGCCCGAGGCGCACACCGATTTTATCTTCCCGATTGTCGGCGAGGAGATCGGCCTGATCGGCTCGATGCTGGTGGTGATCGCGTTCTGCGTGATCGTCGTGTGCGGCGTCATCCTCGCGACACGCGCACCGGAGCGGTTTGGTTTGTTTCTCGGCACCGGCATTGTGGCCATCATCGCGTTGCAGGCCGCGATCAACATCGCGGTGGTCACGAACACGATCCCGAACAAGGGCATGCCGCTGCCGTTCATCAGCTACGGCGGATCGAACCTGATGATGTTGATGGCCCAGATCGGTGTCCTATTGAGTATTTCACGACGCGCCCATGCTCAGGTGGCGGGGAAGTCCCTCGACACTCGGAGGGAAACGGAACCCGAACCTGAGTCGATAGCGGCGTGAGAGAGTTCAGAGTTCACGCTTCAGCGTGTCCGGGCCCGATAAAAGCGCACTGAAGCGTGAACTCGAAACGGAAGAAGATTTGCCGAAACGAACGAAGATGAACGTAGCAATCGCATGCGGGGGAACGGGGGGACATTTATTCCCCGGTCTCGCCGTGGCGCAGACTCTGCGCCGCGATGGACACGGCGTGTTGCTCCTCGTCTCGCAAAAGGACGTGGACCAGCACGCGTTCGATGGGGGCGAAGGATTCGACGTCCAGCGGATACCGGCCATCGGGCTGCCACGGCGCAAGCTCTCGCTGGGGATGATCCGTTTTCTCTGCAACCTGTTCGCGTCCATCTGCAAATGTCAGTGGCTGTACTTCCAGCGGGGGATTGACGTCGTTCTCGGCATGGGTGGATTCACTTCCGCCGCCGCCGTTCGTGCCGCGCAGTGGAGGTTCATCCCCACGGTGATTCATGAGTCAAATTCAATCCCCGGCAAAGCCAACCTCTGGGTTGCGCGCCGCGCCAAGTCCGTAGCGTGCGGGTTGCAGGAATGCATCGCACAATTCCGTCCGGGCAAGGGCGTCTGGACCGGCACGCCCGTGCGTGATTCGTTGATCGCGATGCCCAAGGACGAAGCGCGCCGCAAGCTCTCGCTCGATCCCACCAAGCCAACCGTGCTCATCATGGGCGGCAGTCAGGGCGCGGGGGGGATCAACCAGGCCGCGATGAGCGCGTGGGTGCGCATCAAGGACTTCAACGTCATTCATCTGACCGGCGAACAGGATTTCCAGGTCGCGAAGGAAGTGTACGAAGGCGCGAACGCGCCCGTGTGTGTCTGTCCATTCCTGCGCGAGATGGAACTTGCCTACAACGCCGCCGACATTGTCGTTTCGCGCGCGGGCGCGGCTTCGCTGACCGAGATCGCTCACTACCGGCTGCCGAGCATTCTCGTCCCCTACCCGTTCGCCGCCGAGAAGCATCAGGATCGCAACGCGGAGATTTTCGAGAAGGCGGGCGCGGGACAGATTCTGCCGCAGGAAAAGCTCACCGGCGATTCCCTCGCCGCCGCGATCCAATGCCTCTGGAACAACGAGAACAAACGCGCCCGCATGGCGCAGAAGCTCGAAGCGCTCGACAAACCCAACGCCGCCGTCGAGATCGTGGACCTGCTCAAGCAAGCCGCCAAGTTCGAGCCGGTGGGCGAGCCAAAGGAGGCAACGGCTTGAATATCGCCGATCTCTCAACCTTTCTTCACGGCGCTCCCCGGACGCTCCACCTCATCGGCATCGGCGGGTCGGGGATGAGCGGCATCGCCCGGCTCTGCCTTGCGCTTGGGCATCGCGTGACCGGCTCCGATCTTGTGCTCAACGGCGAGGCGGCCCGACTTCGCAGCCTTGGCATTACCATTTACGAAGGTCACTCCACCGGCCATCTCGGCAACGCCGACCTCGTCATCTATTCCGCCGCGGTCAAACGCGACAACCCCGAACTCGTCGAAGCGGAACGGTTGCACGTCCCGACCGTTCGCCGTGCGCACGCTTTGTCCGCGCTGATGCGGAGCAAAGTGGGCGTGGCCATCAGCGGCACGCACGGCAAGACGACCACCTCCGCCATGATCACGCACATCCTGCGTGCGAGCGGTCGCCAGCCGACGTTCTGCATCGGCGCGCACATTCCCGTGCTCGGCGGCAACGCGGAGAGCGGCCCGGGCGAGCAGTTCGTTGCCGAGGTGGACGAGAGCGACGGCACGCTCGGCACCTTCGCGCCCGTCTATTCGGTCATCACCAATATCGAAGAGGAACACCTCGACTACTTTGCCGACCTGCACGCGATCCTCGACTCGTTCCGGCAGTTGGTCGCGAACACCCGCGAGACCGTTTTCTTCTGCGCCGACGACAAGAACGCCGGTCGCGTGCTCACGCGCGCCCGGCGTCTTGTCTCGTACGGGTTCAACCCCGAGGCCGAGTACCGCGTGGCGAACCTCCAGCGCACCGGATTCACCTCGACATTCGATCTCATCCATCGCGATCAACGCCTCGGACGCATCCAGCTCGCGATCCCGGGCGAACAAAATGTGGTCAACGCCTGCGGCGCCGCTGCCGTCGGCATCACGCTGGGCGTGCCATTTGAGCAGATCGCCACCGCGCTCGCGGGATTCACTGGCGCCGCGCGGCGGTTCGAGCGAAAGTGCGACGCCCACGGCATTCTGGTCATTGACGACTACGCTCATCACCCGACCGAGATTCGTGCCACGATCAACGCCGCGCGCGGACTGGGCAGGCAGCGCGTCATCGCCGCCTTTCAACCGCACCGGTACACGCGAACGAAATTCCTGCGCGAGCAATTTACCACCGCGTTCGCAGGCGTGGACGAGTTATACCTCACCGATATCTACGCCGCCAGCGAGCCGCCAATCGAAGGGATTGACGGGCAATCATTGTTCCGCGCGATCCAGACTGCCGGGCAACCGCATGTTCATTACGAGCCAAACCTGGATGCGCTTGCCGGGCGTCTTCATGAGGCTGCGCGCCCCGGTGACGTCGTGCTCGTGCTCGGGGCCGGCAGCATCTGCAAGGCGGCAGAGCAGCTCGCCGGATTGCTGCGGCAGGGCATTTGGAATGGAGGCGCGACCATGCCGGACGAGCAAATCCTTGCGGAATTCAAGCGTGAGCTTTCCGCGAAAGCAGTCGTGGCGCACGACGAACCGATGGCCAAACGCACTACGCTGCGGGTTGGAGGCAAGGCGCAGTTCTACCTGGAGCCTGCAACCGAGTCCGATCTTGCCGCGGCGTTGCGTGTGTGTCACCGCCGATCGCTTCCGTTTCTCCTGATCGGCCGCGGTTCAAACCTGCTGATCAAGGACAGCGGCATCCGCGGCGCGGTCATTCGGCTGGCGTCCGGGGAGTTTACAAAGATTGAAGTGGACGGCGAACTGATCCATGCCGGTGCCGGTGCGAAGCTCAAGGACATCGTCCATGCCTGCAAACAGCACGAACTGGCCGGGCTCGAGTTCATGGAAGGCATCCCCGGCTCGCTCGGCGGCGCGCTGCGCATGAACGCGGGCGCGATGGGACAATGGACGTTCGAGGTGGTGCAACGGGTGCGGTTCATGGATTTCAGCGGCAACGTGCACGAGAAACCGTCGAGCGAGGTGCACTTCGAATACCGCGGTTGTCCGCTCTTCCGCGATCACATCGCGCTCGGCGCAACGCTCAAGGGGCAGCGGGGTTCGAGGGAAGAGATCGCGAATCGGCTCAAGGCCTTCGCGGAGAAACGCTGGAACAGTCAGCCGCCGCAGCCGAGCGCGGGCTGCATTTTCAAGAATCCGAAGGAAATCCCGGCGGGCAAGTTGATTGACGAACTCGGGCTCAAGGGCACCGCCGTCGGGAAGGCGCGCGTGAGCGAGGTGCACGGCAATTTCATCGTCAACGAAGGCGGTGCTTCCGCGAGCGACGTGCTGAAGTTGATCGCGTTGATCCAGGAGAAGGCGCAACGCGAGCGCGGCATCAAGCTCGAGACGGAAGTGATCATTTTGGGCGAATAATCGGCGATCTGCTCGATTTGTGATCCGATCGGATCACAAATCGAGTAGATCAAACTCGGAGAAGATGATGGCGGCGAACGGAATCAAAGTGGCGGTGCTGTTTGGCGGAACTTCCAGCGAACGCGAAGTGTCGCTCCGCTCTGGCGCGGCGGTGTCGAAAGCGCTGACGGCTGCGGGATGCAAGGTGACCGAGGTGGATGTGCGGGGCGCGGACTTCGCGTGGCCGCGCGGGGTGGATGTGGTGTTCCCCGCGTTGCACGGCACGTTCGGGGAAGATGGTACGCTGCAACAAATCCTCGAAGACAAGGGGGTGCCGTATGTCGGCTCGGGCGTGATGGCGAGCTACAACGCCTTCGACAAGATTCGGTCGAAGCAGATTTTTGTGAGCGAAGGCATTCCGACGCCCGCGTACGAGATTCTGCTCCGTCACGGTGCGCGTCATTTCTCGCTGCCGTTGCCGGTATTCGTGAAGCCGGCAAAGGAAGGATCTTCGGTGGGCGCACATCGCGTTTTGAAGGAGAGCGAAATTGACGCGGCTTTGGCGGACGCGTTCCAGTTCGATCAATACGTGCTGGTAGAGGAGTTCATCGAAGGACGCGAGCTGACAGTCGGTTTCCTGGGTGACGACCCGTTGCCGATCGTGGAGATCAAACCGCTCGAAGGCTGGTACGACTACAACAACAAGTACATCAAGGGCAAGACCGAGTACATCGCACCCGCCGGGCTGGCACCGACGGTGACAAAGTCCGTCCAGCTCGCGGCGCGACGCGCGTATCTGTCGCTCGGTTGCCGGCACATGGGCCGGGTGGACGTCTTGCTCGCGAAGGACAACACCCCACACGTGCTCGAAGTGAACACGATTCCCGGTTTCACCGAGACGAGCCTGTTGCCGAAGGCGGCGAAGGCAGCGGGAATTGAGTTCGAGCAGTTGTGTCTGCGGCTCGTCGAGATGGCGATGAGCAAGGCAGACGGGAGAAAGGAATTAAAGGCCGCGTAGTTGTCACCGCGCTGCTGTGAAGCGTGGTGACACAGGACAAGATTATGTTCGGAAAAAGACTGAAAAACCGGCGTAAGAAGCGCGAGAAGCACATCCTCGATGTGAAGGTGCATTCCGAGTACCAGATGCGCGAGCGCATCGAGCGCGGGACGATCCTGTTGATGTCCATCGTGGTTCTCGCCGTGCTCGGATTCGGATTTTACTGGCTGACGAAATTCGCCGCAAACCGGTTCTTTTACGACAACCCGAATTTCGCCATCACGCAGATCGAGGTCGAAACCGACGGCCATCTGACGCGCGACCAGATTGTCAAACTCGCCAACATCCGCTCCGGCCAGAGTGTGTTCGCCGTGAACTTGCAGGAAATCAAACGCGACCTCGAACTCGACCCGCTGATCGAGCGCGCCGAGGTGGGACGGGAGTTGCCGAACCGCATCGTGATCCTCGTGACCGAACGCGTGCCGCTGGCGATGATCTGTGTCCAGCCCGTCAGCGCCAGCGCCAGCCGGCTTCGGCCCATTGTGTTCTACGTGGACAAGTACGGGGTGGTCATGCAGGCCTATGCCTTGAAATCGCCCCGCCCGCTCCCGGCGTTGACCGGCATCCGGCTCGCGGACTTGCGCGTCGGAAAACCAATCCAGTCGCCGCAGGTGTTTGCCGCGCTCGATCTGATCAAGCAGCTCGAGATGTCCAGGGTCGGCATCCGGCTCGACGTGGAACGCATTGATCTTTCCCGCTCGGACACGATCACGGTCGTGACGCGCAGCGGCGAAGCGATCGCGTTCGATCCCGACAACATTTCGCAGGGCTTGCGTCGGCTCGGCCTGATCCTGGCCGACGCGGAGCGAAACGGCCTGGCCTTGACCACGGTGGACTTGACGGTGCAGCAGAATGTGCCCGTCACGTTCCGTCCGGCGGAAGGCGTGCGGCGAAAACATTTGTAGGAAGATGTAGCAACCAAACCAACCCCCGGAATGAACCAATCCTTGCCCAACAGGAGGTCTCCTTGATGAATCGCGACAACATCGTTGTCGGTCTTGAGGTCGGAACGTCCAAGGTCTGCGTGGTCGTGGCGGAACTGCGCGCAGATGGAACCATCAACATCATCGGCATCGGCCAGGCACCGTCCCGCGGCGTCCGCAAGGGCGAGATCGTGGACTTCGACAACGCCATCACCTGCATCAAGCAGGCCGTGGCTGAGGCGGAGGAATCCGCCGGCATCG
The DNA here is from genome assembly GCA_964582645.1 of uncultured Verrucomicrobiota bacterium. Lineage (GTDB taxonomy): Bacteria > Verrucomicrobiota > Verrucomicrobiia > Palsa-1439 > CAZOTB01 > CAZOTB01. The sequence continues at coordinate 10,246 of CAZOTB010000146.1, forward strand.
AAATCCGCCACGTCTATGCCGGGGTGACCGGCGGCCACGTCCGCAGCGTCACCAATCGCGGCATGGTGCCGATCACCAGCGAAGACCGCGAGATCACGGCGGACGACGTCGAGGCCGTGATGCGCAACGCCAAAGCCATTGACATCCCGGTCGAGAACGCGGTCGTGCATTCGATGCGCCAGCATTTCCACGTGGACGGCCAGGACGGCGTGCTCAACCCTGTCGGCATGCTCGGCTCGCGGCTCGAAGCCGACGTGCTCGTCATTCACGGCGTGCGTACCCGGCTGCAAAACACGATCCGTTGCATTCGCACCATCGGCCTGGAGGTGGACGACGTGGTGGTGTGCGGCATCGCGTCCGCGCTGGCCGTGTTGAGTCGCGAGCAGAAGGAAATGGGTGCGCTGGTGATCGACATGGGCGGCGGCACGACCGATTACGCCGTCTATAGCGAAGGCGTGATCAAGCACATCGGCATCCTCGCTGTCGGCGGCGACCACATCACGAACGATCTGCATCTCGGCCTGAAGATTCCGCTCAACCGCGCCGACAAGCTCAAGTGCGAGCAGGGCAGTTGCCTCGTGGATAACATGGCGCGTGGACAAACCGTCACGCTCCCCCGGGAGATCGGCATGCCCGAGCGCACGGTATCGAAAGAATCGCTCCAGCGTGTGATTCATCTGCGCGTCCGCGAGACCTTCGAGATCATCGCGCACAACGTCGAGCGTCATGGCCTCGCCAACTTCATCGGCGCGGGCGTGTTCCTCACGGGCGGCGGGTCTCACCTGGCAGACATCGGCAAGCTTGCGGAGGAGGTGTTCGGCACCAACGTCCAGCTTCGTCCTGCCGCGACCGTGGCGGGGCTGACCAAGGCGCTCGACAAGCCCGAGTTCTCGACCGCGATCGGGTTGACGATGTACGGCCTGGCATCGCAGCGCAGCCCGGTGGCGACGCCGCCCAAGTTCACTCCCAAGGCCATCGTGGACAACATCAAAGGCATCTTCGCGAAAGCGCGGTTGTTCCTGTGGTGACACGCAATCCTCTTCCGAATTGAACCAGAAAGGAATTGAGCCATGGAATTCAAGAAAGAGACCGATCCCAACGCGCTCCCTGATCGCAAACTCCGCATCAAGGTTCTCGGCGTCGGTGGTGGCGGCACGAACACGATTGACCGGCTGTTGATGTCGGGTTTTCTCGGCGACGACGCCGAAGCGAAGGACCTCGAAGTGTTCGCCGTGAACACCGATGCGCAGGCGCTTGCCAGCTCGGTCAGCCCGAATCGCATCAACATCGGCCGCGAGTTGACCAAGGGCTACGGCGCAGGTGGCAACCCCGAGATCGGCGCCAAGGCTGCCGTCGAGGACAAGGAGGCGCTGATGAATGCGTTGCAGGGTGCCGATATCGTCTTCCTCGCGGCGTGTCTCGGTGGCGGCACCGGCACCGGCGCGGCTCCGGTCATCGCCGAACTGGCGAAGGAACAGGGCGCGCTGACGCTCGCGTTCGTGACCTTGCCGTTCCAGTTCGAGCTCGAGAAACGCCGGCAGATCGCGCTCGACGGATTCGCCACGCTCAAGAGCTGCGCCGACGCGGTGATCTGCGTGCCCAACGACAAGCTCTTCCACATGGTGGGCGAGAAGACGAGTTTCCTCGATGCGTTCAAGCAGGCGGACGATATTCTCGGCCAGGGCATCCGCGGCATCTGGCGGCTGTTGACCAAGACCGGTATGATCAACGTGGACTTCGCCGACGTGCGCGCCGTGTTGCAGGGACGCCATGGCGACAGCGTATTCGGGTTTGCCGAGGCAGCCGGTGAGAACAAGGCGCGCGAAGCCACCCGGCTCATGCTGGAGAGTCCGCTGATGAAGGATTCCGCCTTGTTGAGCGAGGTGGACATCATGCTCGTCAGCATCGTTGGCGGCCCCGACCTGACTCTCGCGGAGGTGCATCGCGCGATGGAACAGGTCAGCAAACTTGCCAGCGCTGACACGCACATGATCATGGGTGCCGCCATCGAGGAGGAGTTCACGGGCCGGGTTTCAATCATGCTGATCGCCGCCGCACGCGGTGAGGCTCAGGATACGAAGGTCTCCGCCCAGGCGATCGCGAAAGCCAGCGGCGAATTGGTCACGATTCCAACTGCGCAGCCAACCGGTACGCCGAACAAAGCGATCAAGCGGTGGGCGGACAAGCAGAAGACCAAGCTCGATCCGAAGACGCTCGATGCGATGGAAACGACCCCCCACGCACTCGTTCCCAAACCGAGCGCGCCCAAGCAAAAACAAAGCACCTTCGAGTTCGGCACGCAGGATCGCGGGCGTTTCGACGGTTCCGAGAGAACGATCGTGGACGGGGAAGACCTCGACCTGCCGACGTATCTCCGCAAAGGAGTCAAGATCGCCTGAGAGTCGGGAGTCGAGAGCGAAGAGTACAGAGTCAGACACCTGCCCGGCTCGCAACTCTCAGCCCTCGACGCTCAACTTCGCTTTTGTGAGCAGGCCACAGAAACTCGCCTTCGCGCTCCTGCTCTTCCTCTACCTCCTCCCCATCTGGCTCTACCCGCTGTTTCCATCGCAGGACGGGCCGAGCCATCTCTACAACACGGTCATCTTCAGCGAGGTGCTGACGAACCCGCAGGGCTTCTTCGCGCAGTTCTACGAACTGAACCTGCGACCGTTCCCGAACTGGACGTTCACCGTCCTGGCCTCGTTGTTGTGGCCCCTGCTCCCGCTCCTCGTCGTCGAGAAGATCATCCTGAGCGCGTATCTGGTCGGGTTCGTGTGCGCGGCGTTCTACCTCTTCCGCAGCATCAACACCGAAAAGACCGTGCTCGGCTTTGGCGCGTTTCTGCTCGGCTACAATTGGTTTTTGCTGATGGGCTTCTACAACTTCTCCCTGTCGCTGCCGCTGGCGTTGTTCACCATCGGTTACTATCTTCGTCATCGTCGTGTCATTCGCGGCCGCCGCATCGCCGTGGTGATCCTGCTATTCGTGGCCTTGTATTTCTCGCACATCGTCTCATGTGCGGTCACCGGAATGGTGCTCCTGCTGTTTTGCGGTTTGTTCGGCCAGGCACGCCTCCGCGCGCTATTGGAAGTGGCAATCGGCGGCAGCGCGGCCGGTATGCTGTTCGCATTGAATCTTTCACTCCGGGCCGGGACCGAGGCGAAGGATCCCCTTTTCCGTCTTCCGATTGCCGATCTCCTTCAATTTGTTGCGAGCCTGCGCATTGGTCCGTGGTTCGAGCGTTGGGAGTGGGTGTGGATCGCGTTGCTTTGGGTGGTGCTGGGTGTTTGGATCGCCGGCTCCTTCTCGCAGACGATCCGGCACACTTCCGAGGAACGCCCTTGGTGGCTGGCTGCGGCCGTGATGCTCTGTCTTGCTCTAGCCCTGCCGAATACGGCGCTTGGCGGTACCGCGCTGAACGAGCGACTTGCGCTCTTCGTCGGTTTGTTCCTGTTGCCGACGCTGTCGCTGCGCGGCTGGAAATGGCCCCGAAGCTGGCTCGTCGTCGCGTTCGGTGTGCTCGTCGCCTTGCAACTCGCGTACATCCACTACTCGTTTCGGGAATGGAATCGGCGGCTGGAGCCGTTCCAACGGGTGGCGGCAGACATCCCGGCTCGAACGAAGGTATTACCACTGATCTTCGAGCACAACGTTGCCGGCAAGCTGGCGAACCCGTTCCTGCACGCAGACGGGTACGCCCTCGCGGCAACATTCGGCGTCACGCCCACCAACTACGAGGGATACAAGGACTACTTCCCTGTCCGGTATCGCCGCGACGTGAACCTGGCCGGGCCCGGCGACTGGTGGCAACCCTCCGCATTTCTCGAGCGAGACATGGCGCGCCACTACGACGCCGTGTTGGTCTGGGGCGCCGACGCCGCTACGTTGAGCCATCCCGCGCTACGCGGCTTCAGGAAAACCTCCGAGCGTGCCGGTGGAAAGCTGCTGCTTCTCAAACGTCAATGACGTTGTCGTCGCGCTGCGGTTGAGGTCTTGAGGACTGGTGGTGTTGAATGATCACGCGCCGCTTGGGCTCGATGAGCAGGTTCAGCATGAAACTGACCACGCTCACGATCAACGCCCCGAGCACGGCTGACCAGAAGCCGGTCACGGTAAAATCCTTCACCAACCGTCCCACCAGCCACAGCAGGAACCCGTTGATGAGGAGCGTGAGAATTCCCAGCGTGAGGACGCCCGCCACGATCTTGATCGGGCGCAAGAGCGCGTTGAGAATTCCGAGCAGCAGCGCGGCGACGGCGAGCGCGCCGTAGTTGCCGTGGAAATCAACGCCCGGCACGATGTTCGCCGCGACAAACACCGCCACCGCCATCACGAACCACCGGATCAGGAACGGGAGCATGCGGTCACGATAGTTGGCAGGAGGATTGAGGGGCAAGATGATTCTGGCCACGGACGGCCACGGAACTTCACGGCTTGGATTTCATCTGCGTTCCATCCGCGTGCGTCTGTGGCCGGTTTCCGTTGAATCATTTTGCCGGATGGGCTGAACCGCGAACCGCGAACCGTGCACCGAAAACCTCCCAACGTACTTCTCTCTTTTTCTTTGGGCATTGACACCGAGTGAATTCCGTGGGAAACCGCCAGTTGCTTGCGCGACGCGCCCCTTCTTTTTCTCTCTTGTGAGGGGGTGCGTTGTGCCCGGCGGCGACTCTGTCCAGGCGAAACTGGACCGCAGATGGCGGGTAATCGCAGATGGAACGATCGCAAGCTCGGCGCTGCTGGGGAAAGGGGCAGGTGTCGTCTCGATATTCGGCTTTGCCTTGATTCCGAATTCGCGGCGGGGTTTTGATCTCGCCCCCCACGGGGCAATCTGATAAGCCCGCGTTTGAGTCCACCTTCTCAGGCTTCAATGGGGCCGCGCTCTCACGAGCGCGGAGACGTCCTCCACCACCGTCACCGTCGTCGGCGTCGAGGTGCTTCAATGGGGCCGCGCTCTCACGAGCGCGGAGACCCGGGTTTGCCTTGCGCACAATCCCCCATTGCACGTCGCTTCAATGGGGCCGCGCTCTCACGAGCGCGGAGACCCGTCGTGTGTAAGATGCTATTCGCTGTGATCGGCGCGCGTCAATGGGGCCGCGCTCTCACGAGCGCGGAGACTAGGTACTTTGTGG
>CAZOTB010000147.1:0-15294 GCA_964582645.1 uncultured Verrucomicrobiota bacterium
CTGAGCGAAAAGATCGGCATGGTCAACCTATCCGATCACGAGGAGCACATGTTCCTGGGCCGCGACCTGTTCAAGCCACGCGAGGTCAGCGAAGACACCGCGCGGCAGGTGGACGCCGAGGTGCGTCGGCTCATTGACGAGGCTTACAGCCGAGCCCGCAAGCTCATCGTCGAAAACCAGGATAAGCTGATCGCGCTGGCCAACGCATTGCTCGAGTACGAGACGCTTGATGCCAAGCAGGTCGAGGAGATCGTCACCACCGGCAAGATGACTGTGCCGCCAGCGCCGCCGACCGACACGGCGGAAGCCGCGCCGACCGGCGAGGCAGCAGCGGAGGCCAAGCCTGACGAAGAGTTGCCCCCCGGCATGGAGCCCGCGCGGGCGTAGTCGAACAGGCATCTCGCCTGTTCCTTCCATCGGGCGCCATGCGCTTCCGCCATCGCACGGGTGAGTTCGATCTCACCCGTCGTACGCTGATCTTCGGCATCGTCAACGTCACCCCCGATTCGTTCTCCGATGGCGGGAAGTTTCTCTCCCCTGATTCCGCCATCGCCCGCGCGCTGGAGTTGGTCACGCACGGGGCCGACGTGCTCGACATCGGCGGCGAGTCCACTCGACCCGGCGCCGAGCCCGTGACCGCCGAGGAGGAGTTGCGGCGCATCCTCCCCGTGATCAAAGGCGTGCGACGCCAGACCGCGACGCCGATTTCGGTGGACACGTACAAGGCGAAAGTCGCGAACGTTGCCATCGAGGCAGGCGCTTCGATCGTCAACGACATCAGCAGTTTTCGACTCGATGATTCCATGCCCGAGGTCGTCCGCCGCAGCCGCGTGGGTTTGGTTCTCATGCACATGCTCGGCACCCCTCGCACGATGCAGGCGAACCCGCACTACGGCGATGTGGTGGGAGAGGTCAGGTCGTTTCTGGAAGAGCGCGTTCGCTGTGCCATCTCCAGTGGCATCGAGCCGGAGCGGATCATGATTGATCCCGGCATCGGCTTCGGCAAGACGGTGGAACACAACCTCCAGTTGCTGCGCGGGCTGTCCGAACTGCGCTCACTGGGTCGTCCCCTGCTCGTCGGCGCATCGCGCAAATCATTTATCGCAAAAACAGTCGGCGATGATCTCGATTCCCGCGACTGGGGCACCGCTGCCACGGTTGCGTATTGCATCGCTCAGGGCGCGAATGCCATCCGTGTCCATAACGTGCAGCTCTGCCAGCACGTGGCCCGAATGACGGACGCGATCCTCCGGTAGGTCGGCCCTCCCTGGTCAACCTACTTCTCGCTGGATTTTGCCATGCTGTTGTGATTATTTCGCGCCACAACTTTCTATGGCTACCAAGTACAAGACGTTTCTTCTCTTCGGCGCTCCCGGCTCGGGCAAGGGCACCCAGGGCCAGGTGATCGGCAAGATTCCCGGCTTCTTCCATTGCGCGTGCGGCGACGTGTTCCGGTCGCTCGACCTCAACAGCGATCTCGGCAAGGCGTTCCTCAAGCACTCGAGCAAAGGCGAACTCGTTCCCGACGAACTCACGATCCAACTCTGGCAGAACCAGATTGATATCAACGTGAAGACAAAGCGCTTCGATCCCGAACACACCTACCTGGTGCTCGACGGCATCCCGCGCAACGTCAACCAGGCGAAGATCATGGCGGACAAGCTGGATGTGATCCGCGTGTTTCATCTCACCTGCCCCGACCGCAAGAAGCTGTACGAGCGGCTTAAGCGCCGCGCGTTGAAGGACAATCGGTTCGACGACGCAAATGAGGAGGTCATCAAGAAGCGGCTCGATATTTACGAGAAGGAGTCGCGTCCCGTGCTCGATTTCTACGGACCGAAGCTCCTCGTGAAGATTGATGCCACGCAGACTCCCATCAAGGTGCTCGACGACATCCTCCGCGTGATGCTCGAAAACCACGCCGACGGAGCGCAGTAACCACAGCATGCCTTTGTCGGTGTCCGGGAAGCCCGGCCGTGTTGCTCCGATAGGGTTTGCAATGCCCAAGGCGGTTCGTTAATTGCACCCCATGGACATCGTGTTCCTGGGAACCGCCGATTTCGCCTGCCCCTCGCTGGCAGCATTAGCCTCCGCCCGCGAACACAAACTTCTCGCGGTCGTCACCCAACCCGACCGACCCGCGGGCCGGGACTTGAAACCAACCCCACCGCCCGTGAAGCAGCTTGCGCTCAAGCACGACCTCCCCATCCTGCAGCCAGAGCGGATCAAGACTCCATCCTTTGTCGCAACCCTGCGCACGTTGAGTCCCGAACTGATCGTCGTCATTGCCTACGGCCAGATTCTGCCCAAAGACGTTCTCGCGCTGCCCAAACATGGGTGCGTCAACGTCCACGGATCGCTGCTGCCCAAGTACCGCGGCGCCTCGCCGGTCCAGTCGGCATTGCTGCACGGGGAGCGCGAAACCGGTGTGACGACCATGTTCATGGACGAAGGTCTCGACACCGGGGACATCATTCTCCAGGCACAGACGCCAATCGCTGACAGCGACAATGCATCCACGCTTCAGGATCGCCTGGCTGAGTACGGAGCGAAGCTGTTGCTGAGGACGATTGGACTCATTGCCGATGGAAACGCTCCCCGGCAGAAGCAGGACGATTCGCAGGCCACCGCCTGCAAGAAGATCAAGAAGGAAGACGGCAGGCTCGATTGGAATCTGCCCGCCCGGGAGCTTTGGAATCGCGTCCGCGCGTTCACGCCCTGGCCGAGTGCGTACTGTTTTATTCCGACGCCACGCGGGCGCAAGCTGTTGAAAATCTGGCAAGCCGCTGCGGTGGAGCAAGGCGGCAATCCCGGCGCCATCGCGCGGATCGAGGACACGGGTATCCTCGTTGGTACAGGGCACGGCAGTTTGTTGATTCGTGAGCTTCAGTTGGAAGGCGGCCGACGATTGAGCGCAACTGAGTTTGTCCGGGGACACACGATTTCCATCGGCACCGTCCTTGAATGATCGTCGCGCTCCACAACGTCACACCGGCTTCAACCACCGCTCCATCCATTCCCAACTCATCGCATAGAAGTCGCCGCAGGAGGTGTGGGTCAAATCAGGATAGTGTGCAAGCGACTTGATGCCGGGCAACCGATCGAACACAGCTCGAATTGTTTCGGGCGGACACATTTTGTCCCTGCCACCGGAACTGATCAACGTGGGCGCGCGCAACCGGGGGGCGAGATGGACGGGATCGAACGCGTCAAAGATGTCGAGGAAGACCGGATCCTGACCCAGTTCGCATGCGCGGAACGAGGCGTTGTTTCGCACATCGCAGAAATAAGGCACATGCGCGACGACCGCCCGGACACGCGGATCGAGCGCACCTGCGGCCAACACAATGCCGCCGCCCTGACTCGTACCCATCAGACCGATGCGGTTCACGTCCACGTCGGGCCGGGTGCAGAGGTAATCAATCCCGCGGATGATATCCATGTACGCGCCTCGATAGTAGAATTCGTCGCGGTTGTGTTTGCCGTGGTTCATCCACGCCTGATCAGCGGAAGGTTCGACTTTCCAGAACTCACCCGACTCGCCCTGCGACCGGGGATAGACCTGCATCAGGAGGTAGCCGCGCTGACACTCGCTCAACTCAGCGCCAAACTCCCATCCGCCAGAGCCGGGGGCGGTCACGATGGCGGGGAGCTTGCGACCGGGTCGTTCGCCCTCGATCAGTCTGCCGACGTACGCGCGAACCCGGATTCCGCCGAAGCTGCGATACGAAATCCGATGTTTCTCATGGGGCAGCGGCGCCTTTACGTGCTCGACCTGGGCGTCGAGGGGCTCGCGCGCCGTAAGGGCGAGAGTTTGCGACCAGAAAGAATCGAGATCGGCTTTCATCAACGGCGGCGTTTACCGAACGCCGACCCTGAAGGCTATTCGGGGCGCAGCCGAACTTCAACCAATCCTTCTGGCCAAATCCTGTCTCCTTGGATAGCGTCAGGTCGTGGAAACGCAGAAGCGCGTCGAGCAGATCGCGGGCATCGTGGCGTTGGTCCTCTGGATCATCGGCTGCTTCCTCGTGCTGCGTCCGTTCCTCTCGGCGGTAATGTGGGCGGCGATCCTTTGTTTCTCAACCTGGCCGCTCTACAGCCGCATCGAACGCATGGTGCGTGGCAGGCGTTCGCTGGCGGCCACCATTATGACATTGCTCGTGGCACTCGTGCTCGTCTTGCCGTTCGTGGTGGTCGGGATCAGTCTCACCGACAACGCCAAACGACTTTACGATGAGACGCGCCGTATGCTCGCCGAGGGCCTGCCGGACCCACCGCACTGGCTGAGCCGAATCCCGGTCGTTGGAAACACGATCGAAGAGCGGTGGGAACGGATGGCCCACAACCGCGAAGAGGTTGTCAAGGAACTCAAAAGCATCGCCGCCACCACCGAGGATTGGGTGGTGCAGAAAAGCAAGGCTCTTGGTGTCGGCGTGATTCAGTTAAGTTTGAGCGTGTTCATCGCATTTTTCTTCTATCGCGACGGGGTTGCGGTGGTGACCAAGCTCCAGGAGGCGGCGAAGAAAGTCATCGGCGACCGCACGCAGAACGTCCTCGAACTGGTGGGCGGCACCGTGAAAGGCGTCGTCTATGGCATCCTCGGCACGGCGCTGGCGCAGGGAATCCTGGCCGGGCTCGGGTTCTGGATCGCCGGCGTGCCCGGCCCGCATTTGCTGGGGTTGCTGACGTTCTTCATGTCGCTCGTGCCGATGGGCCCGCCGTTGGTGTGGATTCCGGCGACGATCTGGTTGTTTGCCGGTGGCTCGATTGGCTGGGGCATCTTCATGGCGATCTGGGGCTTACTGGTCATCAGCAGCGTGGACAACTTCCTGAAACCTTACTTGATCAGTCGCGGCAGCAGCATGCCGTTTGCGCTGGTGTTTCTCGGCGTGCTCGGCGGCGTGATTGCGTTCGGCTTCATCGGCATCTTTCTTGGCCCGACGCTGCTGGCGGTCGGCTACAGCCTGCTGCATCAGTGGACAGCAGAGAAGAAGGAACCGGAACGAGCGTCCGCCCAGCCGGTCCAGGCCGCGGCAAAAGCGTGACCTGACCGGGGTTATGCCTGACTGGCGCAGACCCTTTCGCGTCACGCCGGCGCGGCGGCTGCGGGGTGATGTTGCCGAACCAGTAGAGTATGCCTGTCTTCGCAGATCGCGCGAACTTGGACAGCGCGGCGGGCGAATAGAACTGCTCGCCAGTGTCATAACGCCTATCGGTTACCGGCCCCCACGTGTGTCCGCCATCCTTCGAGACGGACATCCAGGCGCGTCCTGGCGATTCAACTGTTCCTCTCCACGGATCAGCCCCGGCGCTGACTTCCCAGAACATATGGTCGAAGAGGGTCTTTTCCTTTCGCCACCCAATCAAGGCCGCCGTTGAATATCTTCGTGCAGGCCGAAACGCCGCCGCCGGCCCAGAGGATGTTTAGTACCTCCGGCATACCCGCGGGACCGTGATTGCCGTAGATGCTGTAGAGATTGCCCGGGAAGATCGCCGCGAACTCGCAAACGCGAGAGTAACTGGAAGCGAACACGCCGGACAGTTGTTTGAGGTTGCTGACCCAGCCGAACGGATCGCCGGTGTTTCCTCCCGGACAACCGAAGCTCGGGTCGAGAACACCGGGCGGGACAGGAGCCGGCCCGCCCGGTATGGTGCCGGTCATTCCGTAAGGGTGGCCGGTCACCGGGTTCGTGGGCGCCTGATACCAGGCCACGTGCGCGTAGTAGGAGTTGTTGTGCATCCCGAAATCCGCGCCGGGCCGGACCTTGAAGTAGTCCGGCGGTCCACTGTAAGCGGAGGGACAGTAGAGGGTGATGTTCTTGATGTACCGGCCATTGATCAGCGGGCTGACTTTGAAGTAGGGCGCAAGGCACCCATCGGGACCATTGACCCGCTCAGGGTCGTACAGGTAATACTGGCGAAACGCGCTGAGATCGCCGTCGTTTTCATGGGCGAACGCCGGCACTCCGACGCCGATCTGGCGCAGGGTCTGCATCGAAGCCGCGAAACGCGACCTCGGTTACGTGCCGCGCCAATTCTGTGACGCCGACGGAAACATGGTGTCTGCGAAGAAAATCCGAAATCCGAAATCCGAAACTCGAAACAAATCCGAATGACGCAAATTCAAAACCTCGCTGCACAATCTGCACTGAAGATTTCTGTGATTCGAGTTTCAATATTGTTTCGGATTTCGGATTTCGGATTTCGACTTTGTCTGGTTGATGCCGCTGTTTTCTGATGGCGCTCTCATCCCCATTCCGCGTCGCAGCGATTATGACGGTCTATCGTCCGTTGAGCCATTCCGATGTGATGCTCACGCGCTGGCTCGAACCGTTGCCGGGCGACGCGGCTTGGGGCTGGCCGAAACCGCAGACGCGAATCGCCTCCATGTACGTGGACCAATTTCCCCCGAACGATCTAGCTCGAGCCATGTGCGCCAAACACGGTATTCCATTGTTCCCGACAATTGGGGAGGCGCTCACCCTCGGGGGCGCGAACCTGGCCGTGGACGGAGTGTTGTGGATCGGCGAGCACGGCGATTATCCGTTCAATGAGTTTGGCCAGAAGCTCTACCCACGGAAGCAATTGTTCGATCAAATCATCGCCGTCTTCCGTCGCGACCGACGCGTCGTCCCGATGTTTTTCGACAAGCATCTCTCCTGGAATTTCGATTGGGCGAAAGAGATGTTTGCAACGGTGCGCGAGTTGAAGATTCCGTTCCTGGCCGGCACCTCACTGACGCACTGCGACCTCCAACCGCCGCTTGATTTGCCCGATGGCGCTCACATCACGGAGGCCGTCGGGGTGTTTGCCGGCCCCGTCGAGTCGTACGGGTATCACAGCATCGAACAGGTACAGGCCATCGTTGAAACGCGAAGCGGCGGCGAAACCGGGATACGGGCAGTTTGTTGCCATCGTGGCGAAAACGTGTGGTCGGCGATGGAATCCGGTGCTTGGTCCCGAGAGTTGATGGAGGTGGCAATCTCAGTTTCGCGCGAGCCCGCCGCGGGCGACTACCGGGAAAACTGTCGTCGCAGCGCTGAGCCTCCCGTGGCTTACTGCTTCGAGCATGTGGACGGCTTGCGCGTCACGCACGTGCTGATGCCCGGTCACGTGCGCGAGTTCAGTCTCGCCGTGCGCACCAGGGGAGACGGCAAGACCCACGCAGCACGAGTCGTCATGGGCGATGCGTCGAATTTCCACGCCAGCTTCGCCCGATTGAATCGCTCGGTCGAGGAACTTTTCCTTACCGGTCGCAATTCCATGCCCGCCGAGCGCACTCTCCTCGCGACCGGAGCCATCGCCGCCGCCATGAGAGCGCTGCACACCGAAGGGCAGCGTGTCGAGACGCCCGAACTGGCAATCCACTACCCTTGATTCCGTCCCGTCAATCGCTACCACGGATGCGTTCGAAACGGCACGGCCGGTAGCCCTTCTCTGTTGTAGAGGTTGCAGCGCAGCATGTCGGCCCAGGCCTAGCGAACGGCGACGGGCTTTGTGACCTGATCGCTCCACACGATCACTGTATCGCGTTCGATCCTCGCTTTCGTCCAAGTCCACCGTGACGGCCATGGCGGTGTGCGGCACATCGAGACAGGCGGCCTGCGTCTCGCGCAACTCCGCCCACTGGCTGCGCTCCGGTGGTTGTTCGGGTGGCGCGTTGATCGTGCAGAGCTGGACGTAGAGGAACGGAAGCTCGGGATTCCCAAAACGCTTGCGCCAGTCGCGGATCAAGGTTGGGAACGACGTGCGATACTGTTCCGCCACGGAACTGTCCTGCTCGCCCTGATACCAGATGAGGCCCCGGATCGAGCAGGACGTGATCGGATGAAGCATCACGTTGAACACCGCACTGGGCAGGTGCGTGTAGAGATGCAGCGGGTCGGCCGGCAACTGCTGTTGCAGCATAGGCAGGCGCGGGCTCATGCCTTTCGCCAACGCCTCCTCCGCTTCCGTCCTCCGCTTTTGCAGTTCGGGAACCAGCTTCATGACCGCACGCACGTAGTCCTCGATGACCTTGCGTTTGAAATCCATGACCGGCTTGAGCTTGGGTTCGGCGGTGTGATGGCGCCGTACGCAACGCCGGGCGGCAGCTTACGTTTTCAGTGGCGGCGGCGCGGACCGGTCCGGGATTGAAATTCGAGCAGCCGAGGTAGAGCGTCTTGCCCTTGCGCACCAGATCGTTCAACGCCGCCTTCGTTTCTTCGAGAGGCGTGGTCGGGTGCCAGGAGTGACATTGATCCAGGTCCACGTAATCGAGGCCCAGCCGAGTCAGACTGCGGGTAATGGATTCCATGATGTGCTTGCGGGAAAGTCCCTGCCTGTTCTCGCCTTGCATCGTGCGCCCGCGCAGTTTGGTGGTGATGACGAGTTCCTCGCACGGGATGCCGCGAATGGCTTGGCCGAGCAGAACTTCGGATTGCCCCGCCGAGTAGATGTCGGCCGGATCGAACAGGTTGATGCCTTTCTTGAACGCGTGCTGGATGATCTTGGTGGCGTCGGCTTCGGCAATCGAGCCGCTCCACGTGATCCAGCCGCCGAGCGTCTCCTTGTGCATCCCCTCGAACACCGAATGCCGATGGACCATTGTTGCTCGCGGTGTCGAACAAGGGCAGCGTGCCAAACATGAACAGGAACGGATTGACCTTGGAGCGTGTTTGGAAAGTCCGTTCGGTGTACCGACTTTAGTCGGCGGCCTCTTCAAACATCCGCATGTTCCGACTGAAGTCGGTACACCGAACGGGTTTGGATGACTTTCAAAACACGCGCTTAGGTTCGTGGGCCATCCTTGAGCGGAAACCTGGTCACTTCATCGTCGGCAGGATGATCCCCTTCATGATGATCTTCTGGGTGAAGAGAAAGACGATCAGCGTCGGGATGCTCATCAACACCAGCGCGGCCATCTGGAGGTGGGCCTGGCCGCGTTGCACGGCATCCACGCTGAACTGGAAGATCCACACGGCCAGGGTCCATTTCTCCTGGTCGGGACAGATGATGAACGCCCACATGAATTCGCTGTAGCTCGCCACGACCGTGCCGAGGACCGTCAAGGCAAGGATCGGTTTGCAGAGCGGGAAGGTCACGTTCCAGTAGATCGTCCATTCGCTCGCGCCATCCAGGGCCGCGGCCTCGTACAACTCGCGCGGCAGACCGTCGAAGAAGCCTTTGAGCATGAAGATGGCAAAGCCGTTGGCCAGGCCCGGCAGGATCAACGCCCAGTAGGTGTTGAGCAGGCCGAGGTCGCGCGTGAGAATGAATGCCGGGATCGAAGCGACCTCGCCTGGGAACGCCATTGGCAACAGGAAACAGATCAGGATCGCTTGCTTGCTCTTGAGCTTGAACCGCGACAGCGCGTAGGCGGCCATCGGGTTGATGGTCAGCGAGGCGGCCAGGCTGGCGGCGACCAGGAAAAGCGTGTTCCAGAGCGCGCGGCCCTGCAGCGCGATGTACTGGAACACCTGTGTGAAGTTGTTGGTGAGGAAAAAGTGGATCAGCTTTCGTTTGCCCTGCAGAAACTCTGCGCGGTCGAATGCCGCCTGCGGCAGACGCACTTCCTCGAAGTTCACGTAACGCTGGCCGTAAGCGGCTGCCAGTTTCTCGATGGTGCCGTAGCGTCGGCGCAGGAAATCATGGTACAGGCCGAGCGGATGTTCAAACTTCCATTCCGCTACCGGCACGCGCTCGGCGGCGAATGCAGCCCAGGTCTGGCGCAGCAAACGGTCCCCGGGCAGTGTCGCAGGGAACGGGATTTCGTCGAGTGACCGGAAACTGGTCTTGAGTGCGCGATTGATCTGTTCGAGTGAGCCATACTTGCTGACGAGCCACGCACGAAACTCGGTCTCACTCGGACGATTCTCCAGCCGGACGCCGGCCAGTCCCATTCGGGTCATGACGAACTTCGTCCAGTCGTCGCGTTGCGCCCGCGGCTCAGGCGGCGCATTCGAGAACTGCACCTCGGCGAAATGCCGGTAGCTCGTGCTCCAGGCGGCGTTGAGTTTGTCGAGCGTGGCGTGCTGTTCACGGAGAAACTGCTGATACGCGGCATCGGCATCCACCAACGTCACCCGGTGAGCCGGCAGCGTCGCGAGGAAATCTTCCAGGTCGCGCGTGCGTGGCCCGCGGTCGGGCATGGCCAACCGGCCAAACTCGGACACGCCCGCGCGCATCGGAATGCGACGGAACTCCGTGCCGGCGGTCGCGCCATACGTCGAGTTGAGCAACGCCAGCGCCGCTCGTTCCTGAGCGCGGGCATCCCAGCGCCTGGCCTCGTCGGGATTCTTTGCGCGCCATGCGGTCAAATACCGGTCGCGGAGGAAACTCTGGTATTGCGTGGCTGCCTCGGCCGGGAATAACGGCGCCACGGGCGGGAACTTCTCCCGCGAACGGCGCGCCTCGTTCCAGAAATCCTCCCAGTCCTGCCGGGCCACGGCGAGCTT
This sequence comes from uncultured Verrucomicrobiota bacterium, assembly GCA_964582645.1. Classification (GTDB taxonomy): domain Bacteria; phylum Verrucomicrobiota; class Verrucomicrobiia; order Palsa-1439; family CAZOTB01; genus CAZOTB01. The sequence continues at coordinate 10,437 of CAZOTB010000147.1, forward strand.
GTTTGTGTCCCAGTCATCGTATTCGAGCGGCGCGAACTTTGTCTGCAGCGGTCGCTGCGCCTCGCTCAACTCGGTCAGCGTGTCGGCGTCGCGGACGCGGTACAGGCTCTTGACCGGATCGTAGCGCTCGTGCTTGAGGAAGAGGTATTTGATGAACAACGCGTCGTCATCGTGGAGGAAACGCGGGATGATGTTGTATTGCGAGACGTCGTACTGGTTGGTCACCGAGGTCGTCAGCGTCATCAGGAACGGCACGATCATCGTCACGCTGCCCAGGGCAAGCACGGTGTAGAAGCCCACAAGAATTGCGAGGTTTTTGCCCCGATTCTGACCGACTTTGGGGATTAGAGGCATTTGTGTCTTCCTCCTGGCATCTTGACATCAAGCATATCGTGCATCATGATGTCTCCGATGAGAACCACCCTGACACTGGATGAAGACGTGGCAAAACGGCTGCGACAGACGGCACAGCGCACCCGCCGCTCCTTCAAGGAACTGGTCAACGAAACGTTGCGCCGCGGGCTTTCCGTCGGAGCGCGTCCCCAAGCCGCTGCGGAGCGGTTTGTCGTGCGCCCGAAAGCGTGCGGCTTCCGTCCCGGCATTGACCCGCTGAAGCTGAACCAACTCGTGGACGAACTGGAAGCTGGCGATTTCGCGGCAGCGCACCACTCCCGTTCGGAGACAAAGTGATCATCCCGGACATCAATCTCCTTGTGTACGCCTACAACACCGACGCACCGCATCACGACCACGCGAAGGCTTGGTGGGAGAACACGCTTTCGGGAACGCAGACGGTCGGGTTGCCGTGGGTTGTCTGTCTCGGGTTTGTGCGCCTCATGACCAGCCGCACGGTGATGGTCAACCCGATGTCCGCTGCCGAGGCGTTGCAGCACGTGCGAAGCTGGATCGCAACGCCTCAAGCCGACATCCTGCAACCGGCACCGCGTCACCTGGACATTCTCGATTCGTTCGCCACTGCAGGAGTGCTGGTCTCGACCGTGCTGACCGACGCGCACATCGCCGCCCTGGCCATCGAACATCAAGCCGAGGTCCATTCCAACGACAGCGACTTCTCCCGGTTCGCCGGTCTGCGCTGGCGCAATCCGCTCTCCTGAGCACATCCTGTGGATCATTCCTCCGCCCTCCGAAACTCCACGCGCGACAGAATGCGCAGTTGCACGACGGTGAAACTTGCCAGCAACGCGGCCAGCACCCACGCCGTCGCGGTGGCCGTGCCGAACTTGAGATAGAGAAACGAATCGCGCCAGATTGCCAGTGAGATCACGGTCGTCTCGTCGCCGGGGCCGCCGCCGGTCAGCAGAAAGATGTTGCCCATGCTCTTGAACAGGCCGATGAACGTGCCGACAAAGTTGATCAGGATGATCGGCAGCAGGGTCGGGATCGTAATCCGCACCAGCTTGGCCCAGAAGCCGGCGCCGTCCATGTCCGCCGCCTCGTACAAATCGTCCGACACGGTCTTGAGCGCGGCGAGATAGATCAGCGACCCGCCGCCGATGCCCGCCCACACGCTCGGCAGGGTCACCCAGACCAGCGCCCAGTTGGCGTCGTTGAGGAATTGCAGCGGCCGGGTGATCCAGCCCAGCTTGAGCAACAGCGCGTTGAAGAACCCGACCTCGGTCGGGTAGTACATCATCTGCCAGATGAACGCGATCACCAGCCCGCTCGACAGTTGCGGCAGCAGGAACAACATCCGGAAGGCAAGTTTCCCGCGCGGGATTTCGTTGAGCATGATGGCCAGCGCGATCGGCGTAAGAAAACCAAGCACGAGGTTGACGATCACGAATTTGCCGGTGATCCAGAGGAATTTGTAGAACTTCGGATCGAGCACGACGGTGATGAAGTTGTCGAGGCCGACGAACGGTTTGTCGGCGAGCACCTTGTAATCCTGAAACGCCATCACCGCGCCCTGGCCGAGCGGGTAGTACGTCCACATCAACACCAGCGCCAGCGCCGGGCCGATGAACAAGAACGGCAGCCAGCGCGTGTAGAGATTGGCTGCGCTCACCACGGCATCGGCCTGGGAGGTCGCGGTCGGCTGGATGTACGCGGCCTTCATCCCCAGCCAGATGCGACGCCCGATCCACACCACAAAACACATCACCAAAGCGAACACGCACCACGCCCATGGTCGCAGCCGCCGCATCTGGGACTCGTCCCGGCCGCGCATGACTTTGTGGTTGGCCTGGTCCTGCGCGGCGTCGAGCGCGGCCCGGTAATCGAACCCGGCATCCACCAGCACCCGGCTGAGGATTTGCTGGCCGATCAATTCGTCCGATACCGGCTGCCAGAACCCGACGAACGGCTCGGTCGAGGAATTGCGCTTGATGGCATCGAGTTGCCTGACCCAATGCGGCGCGACATCCACCACGTACTCGTCGAGGTCGAACCGGCGCAGTTCGTCGGGATCGGCGAACCGCAGCAAACCCTGTTGCCGGGCCACATCGAGACTTGCGCGTCGTTCATTCTCACCCGTGATCGCCACCAACAAGCGCCACGCCGCTTCACGCTTGGGCGGCGACGCCTTTGCCAGCGCCGAGTTGAGAGTATAGAAGATCGGCTGCTGCATCGCCGCCACGCGCGTGCCGTCCGGCGACGGCACCGGCATGACACCGACCTGTGCCGGTGACAACTCGCGCGTGAGCAGGTTGATCTCGCCGGCGTTGCCGATGAAAAAGCAAATCTCGCCCTTACGGAACAAATCGGCCGCGCCCTCCTTGTTGTCGCCGAGCAACCCGCGGGAGACGCCGCGAAACAATTCCTTTTCGGGATATTGTGCCGCTTCGGTGGGAGTGAGATTGACCGGTTCGCCGGTTTGCGGATCACGAATCCACGGCTGGTGAAACAGCCGCCAGTAGAACTCGACCGCCTGCTTCCCTTCCGTCGAGGCAAACGTCGCTTTCCAGACCGGCTTGACGCGCGACAGATCCTCGCCCGACGGCGATTTTGGATCGAACACGCCTTTGCCGAACCAGTACGTCTGACCGTCGCTCGGGCTGACGCGCCCCTGCATGATCTCCTCGCCGCCCGCACTCCACAACCACGGCAACCAGCAGAACGTGTAGGTGTTGGCAAAGTAACCGGCGCGCCCTTTGCGCAGTGAACCGTCCGGCTGAACTTCCGCAGGCCGGCTCAACAACTGGCAGATGCGGAAAAAGTCATCCCACGTGCGCGGCGGCTCTTCGCTGCCGGTCACCTCCCGCACCAGATCGCGCCGGTAGATGAGTGCGATGGTGGCATCGCTGTACGGCAGCCCGTACGGCCGTCCGTCAATCGTCATCGCCACGCGCAGGTTCGGGCGGATGTGTTTCCAGCCCTCCCACTTCGCCTCGGCGTCGCTGATGTAGCCGTCGCCATCGGTGTCGTGGCCGATGAATTCGCTCAGGTCGAGGCAGAAACCCTGCCGGGTGAACGCTTCGAGCTTGTGAAACCAGACGCGCACCACGTCCGGCGCAATCCCGCCGGCAAACGCCATCAACATCGTCGAGTCGCCACCAAGTCCTGCCGCGCCCGGCAGCTTGAGATTGCTGAACGGCTTGACGACGATGTTCGTCTCGCGTTCGATGAACCGGTTGACGCAGATCGTTGTGGGATTGTCGAGCCAGTCCGGGATGTATTGGTCGAGCACCAACGCGATCGGCTCTTCGGCAGCGGACAGGCGGCCGGCCAGGGCCAGCGTCAGGCAAAGCGTGGCAAGCAGGCGGCGGTTCACAGGCGATACACCTTGTTGGGCTGGCATTCCGTGTTGGCGTGCTTTTGCGTGGTGAAACTGAACAGCAGCGGCTGCCCGGCCGCGTTCTCCCAAAGGACACCGGCGTTGTCCTTGAGCACGGTGCGCTTCTGCATCAGGTGGCGGACGGCCTTGTAGGTGGCGAACAGTTCCTTCAGCGCCGCGGCCGCCGGCGGATTCCATTCGGCGCGCGGGACGTGATGCAGGCTCAACATCGGCGCGCGTTTGTGGGCGAAACATTGGAAGAGCATGTCCACCGGCTCCTGGCCGCGCAGGATGCGGCAGTCGAAACTCGTGGCGTCGTGGTATTCGCCCCACCAGAGCGAGGTGGCGGTGTGGTACGAATAACCGAGCAGATCGCCTTCGTAGGTGTTGCCGCCGTGCATGCCGAGCATCGAGGCGTTGGAAAATGTGACCTGCCCTTCGGGCGTGAGATAGAGGCCGGCATTGACCAGCGCCGCATACAGCGCGGCCATCTTGTCGAACTGCGGCCGCATGTCGCCCTGCGAGTAGTCCACCTGCCACCAGCCGAGGTTGCTGAAGCTGTCCCAGAGAAACCCGGCCAGGCCCGTGCGCTGGCAGACGCCGAGGATTTGTTGCTTCAGCCAGTCGCCCACCGGCGCGTGGAGGTTCAAGGGCCAGCAATCGCCGGGATAGCCGGTGTCGGGATGATGGCCGGACTCTTTGGCGGCGAACACGCCGAACCTGCCGTGGCCGAGCGAGTGCATCCGTCCGTCGCGCAGGTACGAATACGGCGTGTTGTGCAACGCCATCCAGGAAATGATCTTCACGCCCTTCGCCGCCGCGCGATCGCAGAGCGCTTTCAGTTCGCGCTCGCCACCGAACACGTCGGCCACCCTCCAATCGAGCGTCGCGCACATATTGGCGTAGGCCAGCTTCGCGAGGATTGTGCCCGCGCGTTTGTCCTCCGGCAACCACTCCTCCAGCGTCGAGCGCAACGCCTCCATGTTTTCCCACGGCGGGTCAACGAACAGGTAATCCGCGCCCAGTTCCGCCGCCACCGCGAGCGAGTTTTCGTAGGTCGAGGCGTACCGGAAATTGACCCACTGGTTGTGCGCGATGACAATCTGCGGCGGCGGTTCGTCGCGG
>CAZOTB010000148.1:0-915 GCA_964582645.1 uncultured Verrucomicrobiota bacterium
TCTCATCGATCAGCCCGCAAAACCAGATTCTTTTTCATCACAATGCCTGATAAAAACCATCCGCAGAAAACGTGAGAGCGCACATGTATGCGTTCGCCATCCCCAACGACAGTCGCGGCGCGCAGCAGATCGATTATTTTTGTTCGAGCGACCTTTTGCATTGGCAATCCGCCACGGCGCTGCGCGCTCTGCCCGGCGAGGAGCTGTTCAACGAGTCGGTTTGCCGAGCGGGCGACCGCTTCGTGATGGCGTTCGAGAGCCGCGACGCGCACTATCCGCCGTTCACGATCTATTTCGCCGAATCGCACGACTTGAAAACCTGGACGCGGATTCCCGGTGCCGTGTACGGGACGGATCGCTACACCGCCTGCCCTACGATTCGCTACCTCGATGGCTTCTACTACCTGCTGTACCTGGAGCAGTTCGAGCCATGGCGGTTTGAAACCTATCTGACTCGCTCGCCCGATCTCGTTCAGTGGGAGCAGAGCGCGAAGAACCCCGTGCTCGACCCCGAAGGCGTGGAGGAGACCAACGCCAGCGACATGGATCTGGTGGAATTTCAGCGGAAGGTGCGGGCCTACTACCTGTACGGCGACCAACGCGGACGATTCGGGACGACCTGGGCTGAATTCAATGGCACTCTCCAGCAATTCTTTCAGCACTACTTCTGAACGATGAAGCGATTGATCATGGCTGCTCTCCTTCTGACGTCCGTTTCGGCGCGGGCATTTGCGGGCGATGCCGAACACCGCACCCGGCCGTTGCGGATTCTTCAGATCCGTGGGTTGCACTTTCAGTACTACCGGCTCGACGAAGCCGCCCAACTCCTGCGCGCCGAGCCGATCAAGGTTTCATACGGCTACCACAAAGCTTTCGAGGGGAAACGCGGAGTCACCTATTTTCCGTCGTCAGCTT
>CAZOTB010000148.1:925-15116 GCA_964582645.1 uncultured Verrucomicrobiota bacterium
CCGAAATGGCGCAGTTCGACGCGGTCGTGATGAACGACACGCCCATCCATCCGCGCCCGACGGCGCAACTGGGAGAGCCGCAGTTGAAAATCCTCTGCGATTACGTCCAGAACGGCGGCGTGCTCCTCGTGATCGGCGGTCACAACGCCTTCGCCGGCGGCGGCTACGGGCAGAGTCTCCTTGCCGAGCTTCTTCCCGTGGACGTGAAAGAACGGTTCGACGTGGAATGGCTCAAGCCGCCGGTCGCCCTGTCCGCGGTCGGCGATCATTTTGCCGACCTGGATTGGCGCAAGCCGCCCGTCGTCGTTTGGATGCATCGGTTCGCAGGCGTCAAGCCCGGCGCAGAAACGTTGCTCACCGCGGGAAACGATCCCGCCATCGTCATTTGGCGGTGGCACAAGGGTCGCGTGGGTGTCGTCGCCACTACCTGCTACGGGATTCCGTCCAAAGGCCAGGTCGGCTTCTGGGATTGGAAGGAATGGCCGAAAGTCGTGGCGGCCACACTCGAGCGCCTCACCGACAAGTCAGCGAACGGCCATGCACAGTAAGTCCATCCTCACAGGCGCAGCCATGATGAGTTTGTTGACCCAGCCGCTCGGCGGCGCGGAGAGGACCACCGTCAGGATCGCGCGGGTTTTCCCCGACCAGATTTGCTATCGGCCGGGCGCGACGGCCCGGTTCGAGATTCAGGTCGTGAACCCGAGCGAGACAACCGCCTCCGTTCGTCTCGTGTGCGAGATCGAACGAGAATTGGATGAGAGACAAATCATCTTCGATCAAGCGGTCCGCATTCCGGCCGGCAGAGAACGGAACGTCGCCGCGATCTGGAAGACCCGAACCACCGACCAGTGGGGCTTTGACATCATCGCGACCGTGCTCGATTCGCAAGGCCATGTGCTCGACCGTAAGAGCGATTCGTTCGCCGTCACGACGCGCAACTGGAAGGTCGGCGGCGGCGTCAGCCAGTGGACCGTCGTTTATGAGCCGCTGTCGCCCGACGAACTCAAGCGGCGGCGCGAAGCAACGGTGCCGGAAAAGTACCGGGCGTTTCCAGCGTTCCTCCTGACCGGCGAGGAAACCGCCGCGCGGATGCGCAAGACCTACGCCACCCACTTGGAGTGGTATTCCTGGGAGCCGTCCGGGTTCAACAGCCGCACTCCCAAGGACGAGGAATGGTTGTCTGGCCAGGGACTCTATTACGTGAAAAAGCGGACCCTCCGCGACGTGACGCGCGCGTTGCAGCGGCAGGGCATCCAGGTTTGGACACACCAGCACACACCGATCACGGGCATTGACGGCATGGAGTTTCTCCGCGCCCATCCCGAGTGGATCGCCTACGACGAGTGGGGCGGCGGCATCACGGCGGATGTCGAGAACCTCACCGCTTGGCGCGAGGGCAGGCCGTTCCCCCACAGCAGCGGTGGGCCGCTGTGGGGCACGGCGGTGTTGATGGTGCCGGAGACGGTGGATTTCGCCGCCGATCAGGTCATCGCCTCGACGAAGATGTTTGGCTGGGATGGTTTCCGAAGCGACGGGCTGCCGCATGTTCTTCCCGACACGTACTGGGAAGCGGGACAGATCGGAATCGGTCCGCAGGGGTACCGAGACGGCTTCCGATACGACGGCACTTTGGAAAAGGTAAGCACTCAGGGGAAAGACCCGGCCCGGGTGAAACGGGAAGTGGATCAGAGGAGTCTCGATCTTTGGCTGCGTTTTTCGGGACGGATTCGCAAATCACTCCCGGATTTTCAGTTCGCGGTCAACCTGCTCGGCTACCCCGAACCTGGCTTCTTCGACCAGACCTTTCCGAGTTTGTGCAGGGACGGCTACATCCTCGACGAAAACGTCAAGAGCATCGAGACACCGGGGCATGATCACCAGGTCTGGACGAACTTCCAGAGGCGCGTCCGCTCGCTTGCCGAGCACGTCCGAAAGCATGGTTCGCTCACCCAGGTCGTGATTTTCATCCCTGACGGCCCGCAGATCATTCCCGCCCGCCATCACGCCAGCGCCATTATCCGCGCCAGCCAGTGTCACCCGCTCTATCTGCCTGGCCCACCGTCTCACGCCCGATTCGCGCTCCGCTACAGTGCCCTCATCGCCGCCCATGACGTGCACAAGGTGCGTGAAGGCGTCGAACAGATCGTCGCGGTCTCGGGCGAACGAGGCGTCTGGTGGAAGGATTTCGTGTACCGGCGGGACCTCGCGGACGGCGCGGAGCAACGGATCATTCATCTTTTGAACGAACCGACGAAGCCGAGCTACGACCCGGATCTCCCCGCGCCGCCATCGCAACGAGTGAAGGTCTCGCTCTCGATTCCCCCGGGCAAAGGCTTGGAGAAGATACTCTATCTGGACGCCGACCGCCTCGAAACCGCGCGGCTGGAGCCGGTCAAGATCAACGGACGGGCAGAGGTAACAGTGCCGAAGCTCGACTACTGGGGCGTGATCGTCGCGCAGTGGAAACCGAACTGACGCCGCGCTCTTGCAACAGACAGCTTGCCTGCGGAATGGTTCGGAAGGAAACTTCCCCCGTGGCATTGATTTTCGACATCCACAACGCCCTCACCAAGCCGGGCGATCCCGTTCAGTTCGAGTTGCGCGGCGCGGCCCGCAAAGACGCGACCATCACCATCTACGAACAAGCGCTGTCCGACCGCCGCCGCCGCCGCATCGGACAGCTCAAGCTCGGATGGAAGCGAACCAGCCGGCACTGGCTCGGCACGGCGGCGTTTACGCCGAAAACCGCCGGGCACTACCACGCGATCCTTCAGGTGGACGGCGGGGAAGCTGCGGGACGCTATTTCGCGGCCTGGGACGGACGGCAGGCCGCGGCCACGTTGTTCCTCAACGGACTTCGTCCCGGCCTCGAGGACTACGGCGGCGTCGTTCGCCCGCACTTCCTCCCGATGGAATACCACGTGGACGACGATTTTCCGCAGCCGAACCGCGCCTACCTCCGCTGGGCCGCCGACCTGGAGTTCCGTTACGGGCAGCGCGCCGTGCCGCGGTTGGTGGCCGGAAATCTGGGCTTTGCCGGGCGGCGCTTCAGCTTGTGGGAGTTCAGCCTCGACGAAACGATCGGCGTGCTCGAACTGCTGAAGCGGCTCTGGGCCGAAAGCGGTTTTCCGTCGCTCAACGCGGTCAACATCCACTGGTGCATGGGCAACGTCACGATGCGCGCGCTCCGTCGCTGCGGCATCCACATGATGACGGGCCTCGTTCCCAACTACGAAATGCGCGACGGCGAATCGCGCGAGATCGCCAATGGTTCTCCGCTCCGTCCCTACTGGGTGCACCGCGACGATTTCCGCAAAGCGGGCTGCGCGGGCGGGCGTGACTACCTGCTCTGCGCGACCTTTAGTGTTGTCCTTCCCACCGAGATGCACCGTGGCAACCCCGACGCGCACTGGGCGCCGGACATCCCGCTGGTGTGGGATCGCAGCGTCGAGAGCGGCGACGAAGCGTTGCGCTCGAAAGAGGTGCTCGACTTCCTCTGCGACCAGCCGCCGTCCGACGCGCCGTTCTTCATTCCGATCGGAATTCAGAACTTCGGCCCGCCCGCCGTCTATGAGAGCAACCGCAACACCATCCGCTACGCCCTCCAGCAAGCGCGCGCGGGCAAGCTGGTGTTTGCCGACCACACCGCAATCCACGATTACTTTGTCCGCTACTGCCCGCGCACGCCCGAGTCGGTCGCCTACATCCGCGATTTCATGATCGGCTCGCACCTGATCAACAAACCGATCCATCATCCGGACGTGATCCAGATTCAGAACGACCGTTTCCACGCGGCATGGGAAGCAGGCCAGGCGTTGCCCGAATACCTGTACGACTACACGCGCCGCTGGAGGCATCCCGACCGCGAGTTTCGCGACTACACCAAGCACGGGCCTCAGCCGGAGAACTTGCACGGCGTCCGAGTCTCCGTCAAAAGTTCCCACCGCGGACCGGCAGGATGCCTGTCCTACTCTGTCCGCATCGAGTCGAAGCGCGCCATCAAGCGGTTGCCGCTGGCACTTTGGGATTTGCCGGTTGTGCCGGAACGAATCCAGTGCTCGGGACTGGACGTCCGCGCCATCGAAGCGCCGTTTACGAGACAGCCGCATCTCATCCTGGAAGGCCCGGTCGTCCGCGGCACAACCAACTGGCGGATCACGGTCACAGGCCGGCCATTCACGGCGGCTTCGCAATTTCGCAGTTATCCCGAGGTTTGTAGTCAGGCACGGAGCGCCAGCGGAGTGCCGTCCACCACCCACGCCACTCCGCTACGCTCCGTGGCTCGCTACGAACCCGGCCTGGTGTGGTTGAAAACGATCACCAATCCGGGCCGCGTTCCCTACCCTTATCTCTGGACGAATCTCCGCGTGAATGTGCCGGTCCGCCTGCGCGTGCCTCCAGGTCGGTCCGTGTGGCTCGAGAGCTACGAAGCCGGCACGCTCCCGGCCACCACACGCGGTTCGCTGTCGGCGGAATTGAAATGGCCGCGTCCGTTTGTGCGCATCTGGAACGTCGCCGCGCACGAGATCGAGATCGCCAACGGCCGCGCACTCGACGCCCTCGCGCGCGATCACTTGGCGGACATCCTCCAGCTTTATCCGCTACCGGCATGGCGCGCCCGCGCGGGGCGGCTCTCGGTAGCCGAGATTCCCGCGTTTGTGACCGCGTATCAGAACGCCTACATAGATCGCTTCCATCGCAAGCTGGTCCGTCAGGCGCGCGAATGGTTTCGCATGCTCGCGCCCGCGGAGGACCTTCTCATTGAAGCCCACGCCTACGCCAAAGGCCACCTCGGCGGTCCGTGGCGCGACAAGGCCGATTTCGAGAACATCATCACCGCCAGGCCCGGTCTCCGGTTCGAGATTCCTGTCTATGACTACGCCGTCTGCTACGAACCCGGCCATCGTTCCTGGCAAATGGGCCGCGCGTTCACGCTGCGCTTCCACGGCTTGAACGACTACGCAAAGCAGAACGTCGTCGTACACCTTCACGCCTACGACTACGATTGCCTGGGACGCAGCTACAGCGTCCGCCTGTCGCATCCCGGCATCCTCGGCGGTCGGCAGGTCGAGATTCTTCGCTCGACTTTTCCGCTGCCGCAGGGCCGCAAGGGCCGTGACGATCCCCGGTCGCTCATCTCGCTGTCGCTCCCGCCCGAGTTCCTGGCCAAGCCCTTCTTCAACGTGCACGTGCTCGAAGGCTACGACCAGAAGAACGTGGATTTCCGCAACCAGGTCCCCTACAGCGTCGCCATCTCGGATGTGTGGGTGACGGCCAATCCCTGCCGCGAAACCGGTCGCGACTCGCGCCCGGTCGCCACGAGGCCTCGATGACTCCATCGCAGGCAAAAGGCCTTTCATTTCGGCGAGTGATTTCTTGGAGACGATCAAACTGGTGTTTGCCGCCGAGCTTTCCGCGCGCGAGCAGCGTGTGGTGCGCCTGCCAAAGCTCTGATATATACCGCACCCGGTCATGAACGGCCTTGAACGACTGATTCGCGCGCAGGATTGGATGTATCAGGATGCCGGCACGCGCTGGCAGGACGGGTTGATTTTGGGCAACGGCAACCTCGGCGTCATTGGCTACGCGCCGTACGGGTTGGAGTGGGTGCTCAACAAGGTGGACGTGTTCGACGGGCGCGTCCCGCACGGGCGGTTGGCCACGCATGCCGAAGTGATGCGGCGGCTGGCCCGCGCCCGACTTAAAACCGGCGCCGCCATTGCCGATCTGGACCGCCCGCGACCCGGCAGCCAACCGCCGTTGTCCAAGACCGCCGCGCTGTTGCGCCTGCGCTTCGGTCAGGAACTGAACTGGGCCGCCGCGCGGCCGCATCGGGTCCGGCAACGGCTCTGTCTCTGGGAAGCGACGTTGTACAACGACCTCGACCTGCACCTCTCGCATCCCCGGGTGCGCTGTTTCACGCCGCGCGGCCGGAATCTGTTTTGCGTCCGACTCGAACACGCCGGCGCGGCGCTCTGGGATCACACCGTCGAACTGGTACGGCCCTACGATGAAGACCTGTCATTGCCCCGCTGGCGAGTGGTGGATGAAGGACTGATTGCGTTCGAGCAGCGGCTGCCACACGGTAGCGCGCGGTATGCAGTCGCCCTGTTGGTCGTACCGACCGGTGGGCCGGCACGGGATGATCTGTATCAGAAATGCGTCGCGCCCCGCTACCGGGTGAAATCCTCCAGCGTCGGCGCGGCCCGGTGCGGCCAACTGCACGGCCTGATTCCCCAGCACGGCAACGCAGACATCTTCGTGGCCATTTTCACCAGCTATGAAACTGCCGCGCCGCACGCCGCCGCCGTCCGCGAGGTCCGAAAGGCGTCACGGGTCGGCATCGCCGCCCTGGAGCGGGCCAATCGCCGGTGGTGGTGCATGTTCTGGCAGAAAAGCTGGGCGGACTTCGGCGCGCATCGGGACATTCAGCGATACTGGACGTTCAGCCTCTATCAGACCGCGTGCCTGTTCGGCAAGGCGCCCGTGCCGGGCCTCTACGGCCTGTGGTACGGACCGACCGACGCGCCGCGGTCGGGCATCGGCGACGCCCACTACGCGCAGGACCAGAACGTCCAAATCCCGTCGCTCCCGCTCCTGCCGCTCAACCACGCGGAACTGGTCACGCCGTTCGCCGACACGTACCTGAACGTCCTGCCAACCCTGCGCCGCCAAACCCGGCAGCTCTTCCGTCGGCCGGGCTGCCGCTTTCCGCTGTGCATGAACCAACTCGGTCAGGAAATCACTTCGGGCGCGTACCGGTACTCCCTCATCGGCGGGCCGTATTCAGGCATCGTGCTGGTGTGGGCATGGCGCTACACGCGCGACCGGCAGTTGCTCAGAGAGAAACTCTATCCGTTGCTGCGCGAGATCGTTCGCTTTCACGTGGCCGGCATGACGCTCGGGGCGGCGGGTCGGTATCACCTCGACTGGGAAATTCCGCCGGAGATTTCCACCCTGTCACGCGATTGCGCCGCGACATTGGGGTTGTTGAAACCCTGCCTCGAAGTCGCCGTAGAAGCCAGCCGGTTGTTGCGCTGCGACGGCGCGGAGCGCCGGCATTGGGAGGAGGTGTTGGCGCGCTTCCCGGAGGTCCCGAAACGCAGGAGCGGCGACTGGTGGGCAGGCGCAGACGTGCATCCCGATCACTGTGTTCAGGCGGCCTATCACTTGTACCCATTTTTCCCCGGCGAATGGGGCGACGAACGCACCGCAGCGCGCACGCTGGCGGCGGGCCGGAGGAACGACATCGAATTCTCTTACGCCGACACGAGAGGGCGGCGGCATTACCGGCGGAGCTGGGCGTGGTTCTTCCCGGCCGTGACACGGATTCGGCTGGGCGAAGGTTGGAATGAGCTTCAGGAGTGTTTGCGGCTCTTCAGCAAGCCCAACGGCTTGTTCAGCCACAACCCGTTCCTCGAAGCCGACCCGCGCGAAACCGAAGCCAACCTGCGCCACATCCCGCACGGCGCGATGCGTCATGCCGACAGCTCGTACTCGCCGCTGACCGAGTTCTGGCATCAGGACCGCGGCCCGGCCGCCTCGCTCAATCCCCACCTCCGCCGCTGGGTCACGCCGGCATCGGAAGGCAGCGGCGCGTTCCTGTTCGCCGCCACCGAGACACTCCTGCAGAGCCACGGCGGCATCATCCGCCTCTTTCCCGCCGTGCCGTCCGGCTTTACCGGCGGCTTTGAGAGGTTGCTCGCCCAGGGCGCGATCGAAGTATCCGCCAGGATACAACGCGGGAGAGTGCTCTGGTGCCGCCTCACATCGCCGCACACCGGTGTGGTGAAGCTCATAAATCCGTGGAAGACCACTCCCCAGCTGCCCCGTAACTCACAGGTGATACGGCAAGGGAAAGCCACCATCTTGATGGTGCCGCTGCGAAGCAATCGGGAGATCAGGCTCGCGTCTGACTAGCACGCCACTGCTTGCTTTTTCGACGCTTTCGTGACGGTTGCCGAGTTTGATTTGCTCCACTGGAGCGGAAGTGACGAGCTTCGTGCGGTGGCGCAGGGGCGCCCCTCCCGGCTTGTCTTCCGCCCGCGATTCCTCCAGAGTCCCCGCCCATGAGCCAGGCACTTGAACTTCTCCTCGTCATTGGCAGTTTCAACCTCGGCAAGTCCGACGGCTTGCTGCTGTACCGCTTCGACACGGGCACCGGCGCGCTGCGGCCCGTGGCCAGTTGCCGGGAGGGCGTGAAAAGTCCGCTCTACGTCGCGACCGATCCGCAGAAGAAGTTTCTTTTCGTCGCGGATTACGTCGAGGAATGCAACGGCAAGAAAGGTGGCGCGATCCTTTCGTATGCGCTCGATGCGGCGAAAGGCACGCTGCGGTTCATCAATCAGCAGAACTCCGAGGGCACGATCCCGTGCTACATCAGCGTGAGCCGGAATGGCAGGTTCCTGCTCACCGCCAACTACGGCGACGGCAAGGTGTCGGTGCTGCCGATTGGGAAGAACGGCGAGCTTGCTTCAATGATCCAGGTGGCCGCGCACGTCGGTCGCGAAAAGAAGGCGCATGCACACTCGATCGTGCTAGACGCGGCAAACCGTTTCGCGTTCGCGGGCGAACTCGGCCTCGATCAGGTCGTGCGTTACGAATTCGATCAAGATACGGGAAAGCTGACATGGGGTGGTATTTGGCAGTCACAGCCCGGCGCCGGCCCGCGGCATTTCGTGTTTCACCCGAGCGGACGCTTCGCCTACCTCATCAACGAACACGGCAACACGATGGTCGCGTTCGCTTACGACGCGGCGACGGGCGCGTTGAAGGAGTTGCAGACGCTGCCGACATTGCCGGGCGGGTTCACCGAAAAAAGTTACTGCGCCGACGTGCAAGTCCATCCGTCGGGGAAATTCCTCTATGGCTCGAATCGCGGCCACAACAGCATCGTGATCTACGCGATTGATCCAAGCACTGGACGCATGACGCTGGTCGGACACGAACCGACCCAGGGCAGTTATCCGCGCAGCTTCGAGATCGAGCCATCGGGCACGTTCCTCGTCGTCGGCAACGAGAAGGGCAACAGCCTTGTCACGTTCCGCATTGATCCCCCGACCGGCAAGCTCACGCCCACCGGACAAAAGATCGAAGTCGTCGCGCCTGCGTGCATGTGGCTGGTTCGGTAGCGTTGCCGCCATGCCGAGTCCAGCAGAGCAGAACGGCGAAGTGGTGCAGGTCCTGGTGTGCGTGGACGCGCGCGGCCATTGGACGCCCCACTCGCTGGAGTTGTTGAGCGATGCACGCACGGTTGCGAACCGATGGAACAGTACGGTGGGCGCATGGGTGTTGACGCCACCCTCACATCCGAAACTCGACTCAAACGAACTCGCCGCGCACGGTTGTTCGTGCCTGCGGCATCTCAAGCAGGAACGCTTCGCAAACTGGAGTTCCGAAGCGATCGCCGCCGCGCTCCACGCTCACCGCTCCGCGTCCACCCGTCTCGTGCTGCTTCCCGGTACGGCGCGCGGCGAGGAAGTGGCGGCGTTGCTCGCGGAGCGGATGCAGGCGCTCTGGATTCCCGACGCGCTCACGTTCTCAGTCACCCGGGTGGGCGCGCTCGAAATCACGGCGGTTCAGGCCGATGGCAAACTGTCGCGCACCGTTCGTCCGAGCGGCGTCGCGGTGGTTACGATGCGTCCCGGTGTGGCGGAGGCCAGACGGGAGAAGCCGGTCGAGATCGCGGTGCGCGAGGAAACCGTGGACCTCTCGAATGTGCCGTCGTTGACCACGGTAGAAAAGCTGATCCCCGCCGACCCGTCCACCGTGGATATCACCTTTGCCAACAAGATTGTTTCCGCCGGACGCGGCACCGGTGGCACGGAAGGCGTGCAACTCGTCGCCAAGCTCGCCGATGCCCTTCACGCTTCGCTCGGCGCGTCGCGGATGGTGGTGGACCTCGGTTGGCTGCCGCACGAGCGTCAAGTGGGCCAGACCGGCAAGACGGTGAAGCCCGATCTCTACGTGGCCTGCGGCATCTCCGGCGCGACGCATCACCTGGCCGGCATGCGTGACAGCAAACACATCGTTGCCATCAACAGCGATCCGCAGGCGCCGATTCACGATGTGGCGCATTTGAGTTTGAAGGGAGATTTGAAGGATGTGATTCCTTCCGTCATCGCCGCACTGAGCAGGAGGAGGCCGGGATGAGGTCCTCACCCTTCGCACACAAGCTGAAGCTTGAACTCCGAACGTTAGCTGCCAGGCCGTTGGCTTACTCGCTCGCGCCTACCCGAAACCTGCCGTCGGTTTGCGTTTGGAGTTCAAGCTTCAGCTTGTCCGGGATCAGCGCTCCATGACCCCCACGCGCGAAATCCTGTGGAACGTGCCGCCTCCCGTCATGGGCGCGGTGTACGTTCTGTCCCTTCTCTGCGCCGTATGGATCATATTCTGGTTTGCTCGTCGCTCCCGACTTTGGAAACGCGGCGCGGCGATCGCGAGCCAGTTGAGTTGGAAAGACGGCCTCGCCCGTCTCACCGACTATCTCGCCACGCACCGCACCGTTCGACGCGACCCGTACGCGGGCTGGATGCACGCGCTGATCTTCTGGGGATTCGTCATCTTGCTCATCGCGACGACTCTCGTCGGTATCCAGCATCACGGGCACATCCTTTTCCTCACCGGCACGACGTATCTCGTCTTCAAGTTCCTCGCCAATTTGGGCGGCCTTGCGTTCTGTCTCGGGATCGTGATGGCTCTCTGGCGCAGGCGCTCGGCGGATTCGCACGGGCGACTGCAACGCAACTCCAGCATCATCTGGCTGCTGTGGTTCATGCTCGCGTTGGCGGTCGGCGGCTTCCTCGTCGAAGCGGCGCGCATCGCGTACGATTTCCCGCCGTTCGAGGTGTGGAGCTTTGCCGGCTACGGTCTGGCGAAACTCATGGCCTGGCTCGGGATCGAAGGCGAGCGCGGCGTTCCGTGGCATCGCGGCTTCTGGATCACGCACGCCGTGATGGCGATTGCTTTTTTCATCATCGTTCCCATCTCGTTGCTCAAGCACATCTTCCTTGCGTCGTACAGCGTGATGCAGCCCGCCAGCAGGTCGGGCATTCTTGCCCCACCACGGGAGCCGGTCACCACCGCGATTGACCTCCCCCATTTCCGCCGCGTGGACCTCATCCAAGCCGACGCCTGTCTCACCTGCGGTCGTTGCGCCGAGGTTTGCCCCGCCGAAGCGGCCGGCAAGCCATTGAGTCCGCGTTCGGTCGTTCTCGGCCTGCGCGAACACCTCGATCACCCCAACACCCCATTGCCCCAACAGGTTCCCGACGAGGCTCTCTGGTCCTGCACCTCCTGTCACGCCTGCGACGACGCCTGTCCGATCCACATCCACATCCTCGACAAAATCGTCACGATGCGCCGGGGCCGCGTGGCCGAAAGCGAACTGCCACCGACCGCCGCCGAAGCGCTCGAAGCCACGGCGCAGAAGTTCAACCCGTTCGGCAAACCCAACTCGGCACGGATGGAATGGGCTGTCGGCCTGAGCGTGCCGGTCGCCAAGGACGGCGAGCCGGTCGCACTGCTCTACTGGGTCGGCTGCGCAGGCGCGTTCGATCCTGCGGGGCGCGAAGTAACGAAATCGGTGGTCACGATTCTCAATCACCTCAAGATCAACTACCGAGTCCTCGGCTGTAACGAACGCTGCACGGGCGATCCCGCGCGACGCCTGGGTGAGGAGGAACTCTGGCGCGCACTGGCGGAAACAAACCAGAAACGATTCACCGCGCACGGCGTGAAGACGATCCTGACGCAGTGCCCCCATTGCGTGAATTCGTTCCGCAACGAGTACCCCTCAGTTGGTCCGACGCCTCGTGTGATCCACCACAGCCAATGGCTGCAAGAACGAATGGCCGACGGCTCGTTGAAACTCCGTCCCGGCGCCGAGAAGATCACGTTTCACGATCCATGTTACCTCTCCCGGGCCAACCGCGAGACACAAGCCCCGCGCGCCGTGCTCGACGCGGCGTTCGCGACCAACCGAGTCGAAATGGAGAAGCACGGAGAGAAAAGTTTCTGTTGCGGCGGTGGCGGCGGACAAATCTGGCTCGATGTGCGCGGCAGGACGCGCGTCGAGAACATCCGGGCCGGGCATGTGGAGGCCACCGGCGCGCAGACGGTCGCCACCGGCTGTCCGTTCTGTCGGCAAATGCTCGAAGCCGGTCGCACTGCGCTACCGGCGGGACAAGGAAAATGGCGGGTGAAGGACCTCGCGGAGTTGGTAGTGGAGAACCTGGAATAAATCCGAAATCCGAAACAAATCCGAAGGAAACAATCTTTGAAGCCTCTCTGCCACGCGTTGTCATCATTCATGATTGGTTTGCCCATTGCTCGCTTCACATTTCGTGCTTGTTTTGGATTTCGGATTTCGGATTTCGGATTTTCCGTTCCATGAATCGCATCTTCGTCCAAGTCTGGTGCGAGGTTGATCCCACGCTGAACCTGCGCGTGGATCGCCAGACCGGTGTGCCGGTCGCCGACAACGGCGATCAGCTCATACGCGTCAGCCCGCTCGGACGCGCGGGAATCACAGCAGCGTTGGCGATTTCAGACGCCGAAGTCACCGCCTTTGCGCTGGGTGAGGGACACGACGATGCGCTGCGTCATGCACTTGCGGCAGGCGCCAGTCACGCCGTGCAGGTCGGAGCCGCGAGCGTGAGCGAGTGGCTGAGGGAGCGACAACCCGGCCTCGTCATTGCAGATCGGATCGCCGGAGGCATCGCAGCCCGACTCGGATGGTCTCATCTGGCGGGACTCGACCAGTTGCGTGTCGAGAACGGCCAACTCCGCGCGATTCGGCAACTCGGACGCGGTGATTGCGAAGTCGTCACGGCGAAGCTGCCCGCCCTCGTGCGATTGCAAACGGAGACGCCGCGATCGCGCTACGTGTCCGCGGCTCGAATCACATTGGCTGCGAACAAACCCATCGAGCGATGGGAGTTCGCCGGCTCCACTGCGAGCGGCACACGTGCCGAACTCGGCCCGCTGCAGGTCGCTCGTCCACGTACGAAACTCGGCGCCATCCCGCCTTCCACTGCGCCTGCGAGCGGTCTGGATCGGCTGAGCGCCTTGATGGGCATGGGGCGCACGGCGACGGTTGCCGTCTCCAAGTCACCCGAGCCGACGCAGAAAACGCCTGACGAAATGGCCGAGGAGTTTATTCGTTACCTCGCCCATCACGGGTTGCTGAACGGCGGATGATGAAACGGCCGACGCGTCGATCCCCTCGCCGTTTTGCTCATTTCGAGGCTTGCTTGCGCGTGGGCAACGTTGCTAGTTTCATTCTTGCTCAGGAGAAAATCATCGAGAACACCCAAACAGAAAACACATTACGCGTAGCTTCGGCTGCTGTCCGTCACGAAACGGAGAACTTTGCATCTCTCGGAACAGAACAACCTGAACATCGAGGTCAATCTCCTCCGCCCGCCACCAGAGCAATCCTTTTGGGTCAACATCATCGGGCGCGGCTACCCGCCGCCGAACCGGATGTTCCGCTGGTGCACTCAACGGCTCAAGATTGATCCGGTCACCACCTTCGTGAACCAACGGATGGGACACTGGGGCGAAGCGATTCTCCATCTGGGCGCGCGACGGGCCGAGAGTGCCAGCCGGGCGCAAACAATGGCCGCGCGCGAATCTCGCAATGGCCTGAACCGGCACCCCGACCTTCCGCGTGTGTGGGTTTCCAATCCCATCGAACACCTCACCACCGAAGAAGTCTGGGCGTACGTCCTGCAAAAGCCGAACCCGTGAGGTGGCGACAACCGCGCGCTTTACAAGCTGTACGCCAGCGCCTCCAACGGCGAATGCCCCATCCAGATTGATACCAGCACGCCAAGTTGCTGTCACTCCCGGTTCGGCTGCTGGACCTGCACCGTCGTCGAACGCGACAAGGCCAGCGAAGGGCTGCTCGCTAGCGGCGATGAACGGATGGAAGCTCTAATCGGCTTTCGAGAAACCCTGCTCGAATACCAAGACCCTGCCAATGGCAAGCGCGACATGAAACGCAAGAATGGCAGCAACGGCCCCGGCCCGCTCCACATCGAAGCTCGTCGCGAGCTGCTTACGCGCTTACTCAAACTGCAGGAAGAAATCGGCGTCAAACTCATCACCGACGAACGCGAAGCCGCGTTGGGCCTCAACTAATCTGACCGCCAGAGATGCCCGGCAACGAACACGAAAACGAGATTCG
>CAZOTB010000149.1:0-15083 GCA_964582645.1 uncultured Verrucomicrobiota bacterium
GTGGCACTGTGGCCGGCGGGTCGTACGCCGATTTGGGCGGCTATCTGAACAGCGGTGTCGGGGCACAATCCTACATCAAGTTCACCACCGCTCCGACGTTGACCGGCGGCATCCTGCCGTATGCAGTGGTGGGGTCCGATTTTGGCAACATCTTGGCCTTTGCCGATTATGGCGAGTTCGCCACCTACGACGCGACACGTGGCGTGGTGGCATTCAGTCGCACCGGCACCTACGTCACCTCCATCAACGGCGCCACCGCGGGCGACAATGTGCAAGTCACGACCGACGGCGAGACCTGGACAGGGACGCGCACCATGAACTCGCTGAACCTGCGGCATACATTTGCCGGTACCTTCAGCGGCGGCACGCTCACGCTGCAAAGCGGCGGGCTGATCACCCGAAACGTTTATGGCCAAACGCAGTTGGGCGCGCTGAATTTCAACAACCAGGAAGCGTTTGTCTTCCATTCGGGCGGGCATCAACTGCAATTGTACGGCGCGCTGTCCGGCATTGGCGCCAACGGCATCAACTTCACGGCGGCGCCCATGCACAGCGGCGGCCAGGCCGACACGCCGTTCATTCACCTCTACAATATCGGTGACAATTCGATCACCGCGCCGACCCGCATCCTGATGGGAACGGTGCTGCTGGGCAGCGGCGACCCGCTCGGCGTCAGCGCCGTGACGGTCCGGCAGGGCGCGACGCTGTCGTTGCCGTCGTCGGCGACGCGCACGCTCGGCTCGCTGGCTGGCGCGGGCACGGTGCGGCTGTCGCAGAGCGAGGGCGGTACCGCCGCCGGGAGCACCCTGGTGGTCGGCGGTGACAACTCGAGCACGACTTTCAGCGGCGAGATTCACGCCGGGCAATGGTATTATGGACGGCTCGACAACGGGGTGTTAGCCAATCCCGGCGTCAGCGGCGGCAACCTGGTCAAGACCGGCACCGGCACCCTGACGCTGACCGGGATGAGCACCTACAACGGCACGACCACGGTGCGCCAGGGCACGCTGGTGGCCGGTGGCGACGTCAAATCCACGCTCGTCTATGGCGGCGGGCTGGACACCGTGCCGTCGCTCGGCAGCATCTCGGGCAACGCCTTGTCGGGCAGTCTCGCCAACGGCGACCGCGTGATCCTCCAGACGCGCTACGGCGATGTCAGCGGCTGGACGCCCGGCCAAATCTACTATGTGGTCAACGCCAGCGGCTCGACTTTCCAGATCGCCGACACGCCCGGCGGCACGGCGAAGACGATCTCGGGTTCGAATGTCGCCTGGGGCAAGCTCGACGCCGCCAAGCTGGTGTCGAGCGCGGGCGGTGACACGCTGACGTTGCCGAGCGGCTGGAGCCTGGCCGAGGGCGACGTGGTGGTGTTCAGCTCGGTGCCCAACCTCAGCGCCTTGGTGGCGGGCATTCCGTACCATGTGGTGGATGTCTCCGGCAGCAACTTCAAGGTCTCGGCCTACGCCGGCGGCGCGCCGGTGCGGAACCTGCCGTCCGGTTCGTTTGGCGTGGTGCTGCCGGGCGTGCTCGGCACGGGCACGAACGCCATCCAGGTCGGCGATGCCAGCACCGGCTCCAACCCGGTCGGCTTGCTGATCGGTGGCCCCTACACGATCGCGCGGGACGTGATGGTGAACAATTTCGGCACCGGCACGACGCTCGGCGGGAACTCGTCCGGCGCCGCCGCGTTCACCGGCACGGTCACACTGAACAAGGATGTCAACTTCACCGCTGCGGCCGGCGGCACGGTGACCGTGAGCAGCGGCATTGCCGGCACGGGTGGAGTGACCAAGATCGGCGACGGCAAGCTCCAGCTCGAGGCCGGGTTCCTGGCCGCGGGCGGCGCCGTAACGGTATCCCAGGGCACGCTGGGGATCGCCGACGGGGTTTCGCTCGGGCGCGACGTGGTGGTCAACAACGGCGCGCGGTTGGCGCCGGGCAACAGTCCCGGCGTAGTGACGGTGCCGAGCCTGACGTTCGACGCCGGCGCGATCCACCAGTGGGAGATTGATGGCGTGACCAACGACGTGGTGAACGTGACCGGCACGTTGGATTTCAACTTCAGCACCCCGCAGACGATGACCTTGGAACTGGGGTGGCTGGCCGGTGGGCCGAGCATCCAGACCAACGACGTGTTCAAGGTGTTCACGTACGGAACGATTACCGGGTGGGACGTGGCGTTTGGACCGGCGAATCCGTCGGCCTTGTTCACGTTTACCGATATCAGCGGGGCGTTGAACGTCTCCAACGCCTATGTGTGGGCCGATGCCGCCAACAACGGGACGGTGTATCTCTCGGGCGTGTCGTTTGTGCCCGAACCAAGCACGCTGCTGTTGCTGGGTGTGGGCGGGCTGCTCGTGTACCGCGCCCGCCGGGCGGTGAAATTGAACAAACAGTAACGAAGACAACGAAGCGTCGAACAGAGTCAAGCGGGATGAGCCCTTTGTTCTCCTTGTTTCCTTCTGTAAGAATCCGGCGCGGGGGATTCACCCTCGTGGAGTTGTTGGTGGTGATTTCGATCATCGCGTTGCTGGCGGCATTGTTGCTGCCGGCGCTGCAGCGGGCGCGGGTCAAAGCCAAGACGGTTCTCTGCCTCAGCCATCTGCGCCAGATCGGCCTGGCGATGACGGTTTACAGTGGCGACTACAACGGCGTGGTGCCGGGCGTGCGGGTGGACCACCCCCGCCAGATGAGCCAGACGGTGACGATGCACACCAGCGCCACCCCGGATTACATTGGTCCGGACGGGCCGGGGTTGTTGCACAACCTGGGTTACCTGCGCGGGCCGGGCGCGTATTACTGCCCGGGGCGTGACGCGCGCAGTGGCGCCAAGTGGATCGGGTTCGACAGCGCGTCTGGCGGCTGGGGTGGGGCGCATTACCGGTGGCGGGAACCGGTTTTCTCACCCGGCGGCTGGGGACATCATTCCTATTACCTCGCCACCAGCAACGTCGGCAGCGACGGCGCCGACTGGGAGACCAGCGAGTATTTCCGGTTTGCGCGCTGGCATCAGTTCGGCCGCACCCGGCCGGACGCGGTGTTGGGGATGGATTTTGCCACGCGGGACGGCGCCGGCCAGTTACTGGGCGCGACGGCGCACGGTCACGGATTGGGGTTCAACGCGGTGTTCTTCGACGGCCACGCGGAGTGGGTGCGGGAGTCGGGCAACAATCTCGAGATTCTGTTCAGCAGCTACGACTTTCTCCTGCCCTGGGTGTACAACGACAGCCACGGGTTCTACTGGATGTACCGCTACGTGTTCGGCTGGTCGCCGGCGGAGTACCAGGCGGCGTTTCCCTGACCGGGTCGGTCTCGGCGCGCTGCGACTACGACCGGTTCAATCCACTTGTACTCATACACCAATTGGTCCACAGCATAGCGCCATATGCAAAACCTCCCGTGGAGTGCCGCCCAACAAGCCCGCCGTCGCGCCGACCTGCTCGCTGCGATCCGCGCCAAACTCCGGCCCCTGCTGGACGCGCAGGCCCATGGCCCGAACCTGATCTGGTGGGACCAGCCGCGGGTCGAACTGTGGGCGAGTAACGCTTTCTTCGCCGGCGATGCCGCCGACATCGCCTTCGGCAATACCATCGTCCGTCACGTGCGCGATGTGCTCGGGCACGCCCCCGGTGTCGGTCCGTTCGAGGCGTCCGCTGCGGCCGGCTTGCTGGCCGAGCACGGCCCGCGGCTTGACGCCGATACGCGCGCGTTCCTGATTCAGGTGCTGGTCGGCAATGCCGCGTGCGCGCAAACCGCCGATTTCCAATTCCACGGGTACAACGACAACATGCCGGTGATGTGGACCTGGGCGCAGCTCTACGCGGGTGAGAACTTTGACCGGCCCGACCTGCTGAAGATCGCGCGGGCGAATTTGCACCAGCTCAAGGACCTGTTCCGCCGTCGTGGCGCGGTTTCCGAGTACGGTGTGGGGTACTCGACCCACCGGCAGGGTGGGCTGGCCCGCATCGTCGAGCACAGCCGCGACCCGGAGATTCGCCAACTGGCGCGCGACCTCGAAGCCCGTGTCTGGGCCGAGATTGCCGGGCACTGGCATCCGGGTCTCGGGGAGGTGGTGGGTGCGAGCATGCGCGGCGGCACGCCGATCAACTCGGAGAATCACGCGCTGTTCATTCAGGTGTTCGGGCGCGAGATCGAGCGGCCGTGGATGCCGCAGGAGAGTCAGTGGGGGACGCAGGCGCCGGTGGTGGAGTTGGGACATGACCCGGCGAAGTATGTGTTTGCTTATCCGTTCGGTTTCGCGGCGGAGTTCGCCTCGGTTACCTATCATGTGCCCGACGCGGTGGCCGAGTTGTTTTACCGCAAAGACATCCCGTTTCGTTTCGCCTGCACGGCTGAGACCGGCTATGTCAACGAAGGCGTTTTCTGCAAGCAGGTGCCGGTGTACGGCCAGGGCGGCATCCTCATCACCACGAAGCTCACCGACGAGGTGGTCGAGATCGAGGACTGCCCGCAGCATGGCGCGCAACCGCATCAGCTTGTAACGTGGCATGGGCGGCATTACGGGCTGGGCAGTTCCACGACCAACATGTTCACCACCTCGCACGCCCTGCGTTGCAACTACCGGCGGCGGGAAACGCCGCGGGGACTGGAGGACATGGGCGTCTGTTGTCTGCGCTACAACATCAACGGCAAGGTGCCGGGCGGTCGGTTGCCGAATCGTTATCCGAAGAGTCCCGAGGATCAGCCGCCGCCGGCGGAGAATTACTGCCAGCTTTATCGCGACATGGGCCGGCATTTCTGTTTGCAGCACGAGAACACCGTGCTGTGTCTGTCCACGCCGGATTACCGGGAATACTGGGATGTGAAGGAACTGCGGTTGGACCTGTTGTTCCTGCAACAAGCCGGCCAGGTGCGGCACTGGGAGATTGCGCCGGACGGTTCGCGCATTGACCTCAACGAGGGCGCGGTTTATTTCAGCATCCGGCCGCTGATCGGGCGGCATCTCGAACGGTCGGAGGCGATTCGGGTGCGGGAGATCAACGAGTGGCTGGTGATCAGCTTGTACAACTACGACGGACCGGCGCGGGCGTTCCGCAAGCGCGAGATCGCCAAGCTGGGCAACGGTTTTGTGCTCGAGGTGCGCGACGCGGAAGATTGCGCCAGCTTTGCGGCGTTTCAGGCGCAGATGGCGGAGGCGCGCGTGCTCGATCGGCTTTACGGCGGCCGCCGCCGGGTGCATTACGTGCGGCCCGATCTGCGGTTCTCGACGCACTATGGCCCCTACACCCACACCGTGATGCAGGCCTCCATCAACGGCCTCGAACGTCCGTGGGAAAAATTATCGTTCAGCAACGGCATCGAGCAAACGCTGCCGTTCATGGACGACAAACCGGCTGTCGGGTTCGAGGATTGGGACTGGATTGCGACCCAAATGGGACGGCCAGTGGAGACATATAATCCACAAGATTAGGAAACTGGTTCCGTGGTCAGCGGAACCCGGAAGGCTGTCGAACCATGGCAACCACTTGGAATTGCACCCCCGGAGTCCGTGGAAGAGACAACCGGCGATGAACAGAATCATCCCGCTCGCACTGGCGTTCCTAGCCGCCATCGGCAACGTCGCCGGTGCCGACGACAACGCCCCAACCACGCCGCCTGCGCCGCCGGCGAAACCCGCCGTCCTGCTCAATACCTGGGGCGGGGTGCCGGACCTGGATTACATGAAATGGTTGCAGGCGGTCGGGTTCGAAGTGGACGCCATTGCACATCACGAGCTGACGTGGGAGCGATTGACGAACTACAACGTCCTGGTGCTGGTGGATTTTCCGCAGCCGGGCACGGTCACGCACGCTCCCAGCGGCGGGCCGGCCTCGGGACCGAACCTCGCGGAGACGCTGGCGCTGGTGGACCGGTTTCTGGCGGCGGGCGGCGGGGTGATGTGCAGCCTCGAACAGCACCGCTGCAGCCCGGTCTTCTACAACGCGACGCAGCGCGCGCTCGCACGCTGGGGCGCGCGCAAGCCGCTCGAACGAGTGGTGCTGCCGGAGGATCGCTTCGTCACACATCCGCGGCTCGGTCACACCTTCTATCTCGCCGACAACGTGGCGGCCTCACCGGTCTCCGCTGGCGTCCAGCGCGTCTGGTATCCCCAGGACGATTACTGGTACACCGCCGGGCCGATTGATGTGGACGACACCTGGACGGTCGTGTTGCGCGCCCCGAAAGGCAGCCGCACCGAGCCGGTATCGCTGGAGGAAAAGAAGCCGGGCGTGCCCTGGTACGACGCGCCGTTCGTCCGCCCGGCGGGCGTGTCGGAGCCCGTCTTGTTCGCCGTGCGCGAACTCGGGCCGGGGCGGCTGGCGTTGTTTCATGCGCATCCGCACTATCACATCCTGTCCGGTCTTTCGTGGCTGCACAACGGCGTCATGCTCGACAAGGGACTGAACAACCTGTCCTCGGATTTCGGCAAACTGCTGGACAACACCTTCCGCTGGCTGGCGGCGCCGAGCCTGGCAAGCGGCAGTCTGGGCGGCTACGTCGCCGTCGCCGACCGTTGGAAACGTCCGCTGGAAAAGCCCGGCCCGGACGGTCATCTGCCGTATCTCCAACCCATCACGGTGGACCTGAATCCCGCTCTCCCGCCGCCGGCGGTGAAATTGCACAAAGGCATCATCGGCCCGCGCACGGCCTTTTCGGGCGGCCAGGGCACGGTGGCCGAGTATGCCGCCGTGGCGCGCGACAAGGGGCTGTCGTTCATCATCTTCCTCGAAGACCTGACCCAGTTGACCGAGCCGGAGCTGGCGCAACTGGTGGCCGACTGCAAGACGCACAGCGGCGACGACGTGTTGTTGCTGGCCGGCTACCGGATCCGCACCAACCTCGGCAACCAGTTCTTTCATTTCGGATTCGATCCACTGTTCCTCCACGACAAGTTCCTGTCCCCGGACCGCAGCGCGATGATCCTGCAACCGCAGAACGCGGACGGCACGTGGGACGCCAGCCGGTTCATTGATTTCATCTTCGACGCGATTCGCAACGAGGTGAATTCAATGGGGTACTTTGATTTCACCGAGCCGATGAAAAACCGCGGCCTGGCGGTGCACGACCTGCGACTGTTCAGCATGGTCGGCGTGGTGTATTACCGCGACGGCAAACTGGTCGAGGACGTGACCGACCAGTATCTGCTGACCAATGCCGGCACGATGCCGGGCACGCCGGTGGCCATCAACCTGTTAAACTCGCCGGCCGAGCTGGCGGCGATGATTGACGCGGGCCGGGGACTGACCCATGCCGAGGCGCCGGCCAGCATGCCGGATTATTATGCCATCGCGGCCGGTGTGGACGGCTCGAAGGGGTTGACCTACGCCGCCGCGCCGTCGGTCAAGGCGCTCTGGCGCCACGCGCTGTGCTGGAACTCGCAGTATGCGGCTTTCAACGTGTTTCCCTCCTCCGGCCCGCTGATCCTGCACTGGCCGCGCGGGATGTACCGCACGGGCGCCTACGCGGGCGAGTTGTTTGCCGCCGAGCGGATGTTGACGACGCCGTTTTTGCACGTGGTGGCCGAGGCCGGTCTCAAAGAGGTCAGCCTTTACGAAGGCGACCGGCTGTTTCGGCGTTTCCTGCCGGGCGGCGCGAAGGAGTTCTCCGCCCGGCT
Organism: uncultured Verrucomicrobiota bacterium; assembly: GCA_964582645.1. Classification (GTDB taxonomy): domain Bacteria; phylum Verrucomicrobiota; class Verrucomicrobiia; order Palsa-1439; family CAZOTB01; genus CAZOTB01. The sequence goes on from CAZOTB010000149.1 coordinate 7,616, forward strand.
GTTCCTCAGCGGCTCGCTGCAACGAAACTTGAGCGTGGTGGCCACCGACATAAAGGGCGGCAAGGCCGTCTCCTTCCCGCTGCGCGGTTGGAACGACGGCGCACCGGTCTGCGTCTTCTGCGGCGATCATGTGAACGATTGCGGTGGCATGCGCCTGTTCCGCGGCCCCGGCTGGCAACGCGACCACGCCATTCCGCAAATCACCGATTGCGGTCTCGGTTGGGACGGCATGGGTGGCGTGGTGGGCAAACGGGAGCTGTTGACGACGGGAGCGGTGCTGCCGTTCTTCGCCACCAGCGAGGGCGACCAGGGCGATCGCCCCTATCAGACCCCGGTGATGGAACTGTGCGACGAGCGCGCCTGGCGCGGTTGGTCAATCAGCCGCGGTGTCCAGTTGCCGGGTTCGCCGCACCGCAATCCGTGGAGCGATTACGGCCCGATCGAGCCGACGCCGCTGGTGGACATGGTCGGCATCTTCACGGAGTGGGCGCAGTACCAGGATGGCGTTGCCAGTGGTTGGGGGCCGATGGGCCGCAATCAAGGCCCGACTGCCACGCTGTTCACCCACCGCAACACGTTCAAGAAAGATCTGCTGCTGAAACGGGCCGATCTGAGCGCCGCGTGGCGCACCGACATCGAACCGCACGTGATGCTGGTGCATGGCCGGGGCGACCGGCTGGTGGCCGCGCGCGATGCCGCGCCGAAAGGTGCCCGTCCCGCGCCGGGCGCGACCCGCTGGACGATCGAGACCGGCGACTGGTTCGCCGTCATCTCGCCCAACGAGGCCAATTCGCAGCTCTGGGTCAACCGCGGCGTGTCGTTGAGTTTGAGCGTGGCGCCGGAGCGGGTGGAGCTGATGGAAGCCCTGCCGGCGGACGGCCTGGCCGTCAAAGCCGGTGACACCCGCACCATCGAGTGGTTCTTTACCGCGTGGCCGATGGACAAGCCGATCTCCGACACCGATGCGCTGCTGCGCTGGGTGCGTTACTTCCAGCAGCCGGACGGTTTTGAACTCCTGCGCGGGCGGCGCCTCGATGCGCCGCCCGGCGTGATCGAGTTGGCCGCGACGGATGGCGCCGTCGAACTCAAGGTGCCGCGCTCACCGGACCGGCTTGATGCCAACCTGCCGTTCCGCGTTGCCGGCTTCAACCCGCGCTGGAGCGCGATCCTGTGGCAGAAAGACGGCTATGTCGGCGCGGGTCGCTACGGCAAACCGCAGAACCGGTTCCGCGCCCTGGCCACCGACTTCGACGGGCGCGTGTACTTTCCGGTGCCGACCGGCCAGGCCACGCTGCATCACCTGGTGGCCGGCCAGCCGGTAGTGGCCGACGCGGCCGGCAAGGATTTGTTCATCGAGGTCGTTTGTCTGAAAGACGCCGAAGGCACGACCCCGCCGCTCTGGCATGTGTCGGTCAACAACCCGACCGACGCGCCGGTCACCGCGAAACTGTCCCGCACGGTGGACCTGCCCGGTCTTGCGTGGGACGGGGAGACGGTCACGCTCCAGCCCGGCGAGTACCGGGTGTTGGCGCATCCGGTCCTCCCGGAAAAATAGGGCATGATCCCAGACGTATGAGCGATGACCGGAGTTCGGACCTTGCCGGCGGAAAACGGAAACGTTGAACCCTCACCACCCAATCGGGAGCCGCAACCCATGATCAAGCATCTGAAACCCACGACCCTTGCCGCGGCGGGGCTGTTGGCCGTCGCCGCGCGCGCCGAGAAATCTGTCCAACCGTGGCTCGTCCAGCCGCCCAAGGACGACAAGCCGGCGGTGTTGTTTATCGGGCATCCCGCTGGTTACGTCGAGCCGGCGCTGGCGCGGGAACTGACCGAGAAGGAATTCATTGTGGATCACAGCTCGTGGGGCGGGCTGAGCCTGGAGCGATTGCGCCGGTTCAATACCGTGGTGCTGCTTTCGCTGGGCCACAGCGCGGCCCAAACACCGTGGAACTACAAGTTCGAGGACTTGCTCGACGAGTACCTGCGCTGGGGCGGGGGCGTCATCACCTTCTTCAACGACGGCGAGGCGTTTTGCCCGGCCGCCAAGGGATGGTTCGCCAAGTACGGTCTCGAGCTGGTGCACATGCCGGTCATGGACCCCGACAACGCGCGGGACGTGCCGCGACCGAAATATCTTTACGGCAACAAATTCGCGCCCGCCGACACGATCCTGCCGTCGCCCATCAGCAAGGGCGTGAAGGCGATCTGGTACGGGCAGACGTTCTCGGGTTATTTCCTGCCGGCGGCCAACCCGTTGCTCGTGGACGCCAACTGGACATCGGTGGTGCAGACCCGGCCGACGGCGAAGGTCGTCTATGGCAAGGGCGCCGAGGTGCGCGAGGAGAACGTCAAACCCGAACTCGACGGCCAACCGGGTCCGTGGACGTTGGTCGCCACCCGCAAGATCGGCAACGGCCGCATGGTCGCCATCGGTTTGGCGCCGCTGGTGTATGCTTGGGCACCGCACTTCGACAAGTGGGACGAGGTCGCCTACCGCCGCGGCATCGGCGGGATCCCGAGCAACTTCGACATTCTCCTCGAAAACAGCCTGCGCTGGACGGCCGAGCCGTCGCTGCAGGCCGGCACGCTGGGCTGGCAGGTCGGGTTGTACCCGCCCGCGTCGCAGGGTGATACCCCGCCGGTCAACTGGGGGCCGAAAACGTTCGTCGCGCCCGGCCCGTGGTATCGCGGCGTCATGGGTGCGCAGACAGCCTATTCCGGCGGCGCGGGCACGGTGGCCGATTGGGTGGCCGCCGCCAAGGCCGAAGGGCTGAGCTTCCTTGTCTTCCTCGAAGACATGGGCAAGATGAACGCCGCGAACTGGGAAAAACTCAAGCAGGACTGCAAGGCAGCCAGTGCCGGTGACTTCCGCTGCTATCCCGGCCTGAGCTATCGCATGCGCATCGCCACCGGCGGCACCAATCATTGTTTCGTCGTGGACGGTCGCGGCACACTGCCGTGGCCGTTGCCGCGATACCTCACCCCCGACAACGAGATCAGCGTCCACGAAGGCATGAGTCAGGGGCCGTTCGACATGGACTTCAACGTCAACACATCGGTCGGCTTCCTGCGTCACCAGGAGAACATCACTCCCTACTGGGACTACAAACTCTACGGCGCGTTTGCCGTGCTGACGCGCGACGGCGACAAGATCGTGGACGATGCGATTGACAAGTATCTCGAACAGATGTCCGCCAATGTCAATTTCGCCCCGGTCGGCATCGCCATCCTGACGCGGCCGGAGCAACTGAAGGGCGCGGTGGCCGGCGGCCGGCCGTTGCTGGCGGTCAACGGCGCATACGACCCGCGCTACCCGCAGCTCGCCGGCGGCCTGGCACAGGTGGACGTGCATGTTGGCAGCCAGGGCGAGGAGTGGAACAAAGGGTTTGGCAGCTACCGCGGCTGGTGGGGACCGGCGGTGACGGAAGGGCCGTTGGTCAGTTTGCGTTTCCGCGGCGGGTACACGTGGAAAGGAGTCGAATACCCGCGCTACTGGATCGAACGGTATGCCTCCGTCGAGCCTGCGGACTGGTTCATGCCGAGTTGGCACCGCCTGCCGGTCCGGCTCGATGTCAGCAGCGCCACGCCGCTGGCCGAGGTCATCGTCTATGACGGGCCGGAAGTGCTGGCCCGGTTCGACGTTTCCGGCAAAACCGAGTTCAGCACGGAGTTCGTCGTCCCGCAGGATCGCAATCGCCACCTGATCGCCTTCGCCCAAGACGCCCGGGGACGCCGCGCGGTGACGATGGAGATTTGGACCGAGCAACAACAACAGCTTTACAATTTTTGCGCCGACCACATCAACGCGCCGTCGGGCCGCGGCGCCGAACCGGGACATGGCAACGCCTGGGCTGAAGGCTATCTGAAAATGGAACCCGCCTGTCATGCCGTGGCCGCCGCCTATCCGCGGACCATTGCCGGCACCGGCCTTGAATCGCGCCGCTACCAGCTTGATTTGGTCAGCCCCGATGTCTGGCTGGAACGCGCCAGCAGCGACCGGTATTTCCCCAAGCTCATGCCGTATATGACCAATCCCTGGCACAACTGGTCCGAACCGGCCCCACGCGATGACGTGCGTCACAGCTCGCTGCGCCAGGAATGGTACCAGTTGCACGGCCGCCGCTACCTGCACCCCGGCCAGACCGGCATTTACTGGGACGGCTATCCCTACGGTCCCGGCGACGAGACGCCGCAGTTCGCTTACTACGCCATGCAGGAGGTGACCGGCCAGACGCTCAAAGAACTGACACCGGTCAAAGACTTCGGTTTCGTGCCCGGTCTGAGTCAGGTTCTTTGGGAGAGCAATCTGCCGGTTGGCCAGCCGACCCCCTACAAGATCATCCGACCGGACGGCAGCACGGAGGAAGGCGATTTCGCGAAACTGGTCAAACAGGGCGGCCGTCAGGTGGGCGACCTGCCGGACGGCAGCGCGATCGTGATCGGCACCGCGGAAGGGTTCACGGCACGCGTGCGGGGAGCGTCCCTGGGCTACGCCTTGCAAGTGGTGGCCGCGCAAGATGCCAACAAACAGGGCGTGTTGCAGGCCAACCTGCGCGTCGCCCCGCGAACAGCAGACGCCACCGTCAAGGCGGGAACAACCTACGCCTGGCGTTTCGAGACCGTCGCGCAAGTCATGGGCAACCCGCTCAAGCCGGACATTGGCTGGCTCAAACTCGCAAGAGGAACGCTCACCGACCATTGGGTCGGCGCCACGCTTGCAGCGGACCAACACATCGTCCGTTTCACCCACGGCAAACAGCCGCTGAAGGTCAACAGCACGCCCATCACCGTTACCGGCCTCAACCCGAACTGGACGGCCGGCTATTTCGAGCCGCAGACCGGCCTCTACCGGCCCATCGGCGTGGCGACCAACGGCACCGGTTACGCCCAGGTGGACGCCGCCCGATCAAACGTCGAGGTCGTGATCGGCAACGTCGTGACTTGCGACCAACCGCAACTGCGCATTCTGGTCACGCAGAACACCGACGCCGACGGCCAACCCACCGGCCGCTGGCGCATCGAGGTCTTCAATCCCACCGACCGGCCCGTCGAGGCAAAGCTCGCCGTTGACCCGGCATTTTCCCTGATCATGAACCGCGCGGCCACGACCGCGGTTCCTCGCGGCGGGCATCGCGTGCTGGAACTGGAGTAAAACATGCCAGCCGACACCATTCTCGCTTTTTCCCCCGGTTGCACAGTGGAATTGCTCGTCGCCGACAACGGCGATTTCACGGGCTTGGGCCAGGTGCGCATCGCCGGCGTGCCGCTGCGCAGCAAGACGCGCCCGATCCAGTTCCGTCTCGACACGCCGGATGGCATTCTCTATCCACGGTTGGAGCTGGCGCGGGTCGAGCGCGAGACGGATGGAACCGCGCGTGTCCGCCTGCGGGCGCATGGCATCCGCTGGTCGCGCGGCGAGTATGCGGATGACTATGACCAAGCGACCGTGTGGTTGACCGACAGTGCGTCGCCGGTGACGGATGACGTCACGCTGATTTTCAAGCCGGCTGAGTTGACGCTCGGCGGCCGGGCGTGGCAGGGTTTCTCGTACGCCATCGCGTTCCAAAGCACCGCACGCGAGATTCACCGCGTGCTCGTCCATGGCACGTGGGAAATCGGCGGCCGGATCACCGGCAATACGGTGCTGTCGCAGGGGCAATGCAACATGCCGGTGTATGCGGGGGCGCAGGAGCGGGTCTTCACCACCGCCTGTCTCAAGACTCTCGATCAGTACGGCTCGCCGCAGGGCAACTCCTTCCAACTCGGCCCGCGCGGCGGACTGATTCAGGGATTCGATTTCCAATACGCCACGGAGGGCGCGCTGCTGCAATTCTGGCCCGACCTGGACAGCATCTCCAGCCTGCTCGAATCACCCGCCGGCAGCGACCTGTTGCATGTGGTGGACGAGTACCGTTTTCCGCTGACCACGGCGGTGACCACGCGGGAAAAACTCGTGCTCTTCGCGCCGGGCGCGCTGGCCGAACACGAAACCCATGATCTCTGGTGGGAGGCGCGGGCGTTTGTCTATGGCCTGAGTTGCCGGAAGTTTTGCATCGCTCCCACCGTGCCGGTGCCGGAAGTAGGGCTGAAGTACCAGACCCGCTTGGTGGACGGCCGGCTGCGGATGAGTGTCGGTGGGGAGGAAGTGGACAGCACCGAGGTGCCCTATGCCATCGCCGAGCGCGTGCTGCCGGTGCTGGCCGCGCAGGGGATCAGGCGATTCTTCCCCGAAGTCATGAGCGAAAGCGACGTGACCACGCTGGGGATGAAGCGCAAACTGGAGGACGGCGTGCACGGGGGCATTGTGTGCGCCAGCGTCTGCGCGACCCATCGTTTCTTCCCCTCGGAGTTCTGGGGCGGCATCAAGGCGTGGAAAGCCATGGCGGACAAGGCCCACGCCCTGGGTATGGAAATCGGCGCCTGGTTCGCCCCGCATTTCTCGCCGCGCGCTCCCATTTTCGCCGAGCATCCCGAATACCGCGTGATCAGTTCCACAGGTCTGCCCGCGGGCGGAGGCTATGGCTTCCACATCCTCGTGGTGGCGGATTGGAACACAGACATTGCCGATTGGGTGTTGGCCGACCTCAAACGCTGGAAGGAAGAAGGCGGGTTGGATTATCTCTTCACCGACTCGCTGTCCAACATGGGCTTGGTGCAGGCCAACTACAGCGAGCGGATGCGCACCAACTTCGCCGCGCTCGGCCGACTGTTTGGCCGCATCCAGGCGCTGGGCATTCGGTCGCTGTCCTGCGAGTGCATTTCTCCCTGGATGGCGAGCCGCTTCGGCATGGCTGACCTGCGGGGCGATCTTCGGGAGCAGAACCACGCAGTCGCCGGGCAGAACGATTTTGGCTGGTGGGTGGACCACTTGGAAACGAGCGCCGGCCTCAATCTGTTGGTCGGCGCCCGCCGCCGGACGCCGGCGGAGCTGGAACGGCTGCTCTTCCGCGCCCTGGCGGCGGGCGGTTACTTGTGCTACGAGCACGAGTACGGTCTCGACCACAAGCTCTTCCCGTGGTGGAGCCGGCTCAACCATATCTTCAACCAGGCGCAGCCCCACATGCAACAGCGCCGCGTGCTGCCTGACCGCGCCGGTATCACTTGGCTGGCCGACGAGACGCGCATTCTCTGGACGTTCAAAGACGTGAACGTGGATGTTGCGCCCAGAGCCAGCCTCGAAGTGCTGGAGGAGCATGGCGCCCGGATCATCGGCGGCCCCGGCCCGGTCACGCTGCCGGCCTGGGGTGTCTATCGCATCCGCGGCGAACGGCAGACTGCAACATCATGAACCTACCGCAGGAGCAGCGATGACCTTGCACCATGAATTGCTGGCAAGCGGCTTGAGCGGACACTTTGCCAATTACCGGCCACGGTTCACGATCACCGAGTTCACCCCCGGCAGTTGGTGGGTCATGGACGGCGACGTCCAGGTCGGGTTGCTCGTGCGCGGAGTGGACTTTGCCGA
>CAZOTB010000150.1:0-14765 GCA_964582645.1 uncultured Verrucomicrobiota bacterium
GTATCGTTCATTCCGTTCATTGCTATCTCCTTTCATGCCTCGTGGGAGGCGGGTTGATTGTTTGAAAGGCAACATAGCATTCACCCTCGTCGAATTGCTCGTCGTCGTCGCCATCCTCGCCATTCTCGCGGCGATGCTGTTGCCGGCGCTGCAAGGCGCGCGCGAGAAAGCCAAGGCCGCCTCCTGCGTCAACAACCTCCGGCAACTCTACCTCGGGTTTGCCCTGTACGCCGACGACAACAGCGGGCGCGTCGCACCCGGCCACCTCGGTCCGCCCCCGTACTACTGGCAGTTCCTCGGCAACTACCTCGGTTCGCCCCAGGTCTATGCCGGCGCCCTCGGCGTCGCCCCGGCCAACGGCCCCCGTTATCCCGTCCTGCAATGCCCGGCCGAACGCGGCGGCAGCAACCTCAACCCCGGCAACGCCCCGCGGAAGTTGTTCGACGACCCATACGTTCCGACCAGTTTCATGATGAACCAGAACCTGTTCGACAACTTTGGCGTGGCGCAGATCGTCGGTCCGAGCAAACTGGGCGAACACACGATGGACGCAACCGGCTACGGCATCTGGTTTCCGTGGCGGGTGTACCAGGCGTCAGAGGTCAGTTTCATCATGGACTCGCGCCTTTTCCAATGGGGTTGGTCCTATCCCATGTTTGATTACAAGATTGATTCCATGATTTACTGGGACATCACCAGCATCTGGGGCGGGTACTACTACGCCTTCCGGCATCCCGGCGAGCGCGCCAACATGCTCTACCTCGACGGCCATGTGGACACCGTTCGACACTACTCGGTGGGCGGCAAGTATCTGTTCAACTGGAAGTATCCCTGAGCAGCCTGCCATCGCCCCCGGCACCGCAACAGAGCGAGGAAGTCAAAGCCGTGGGCTCAAGCGCTGGCGACTGCACTCGCCGCCTCGACTGCGGCCCCGGCCTTCAGCTTGAACCCCTGCTTGGTCAGCGCGTACTCCAGAGCGCTGAGCACCAGCAACACGTTGTTGCGTGTCGAAGATTCGCCCATGAGGCCAATGCGCCAAGCCTTGCCCTTGAAGTCGCCGAGGCCGCCGCCGATTTCGATGTTGAACTCCTTCAGCAACAACGAGCGCACGGCGGCATCCTGAACGCCCTCCGGAATGAGAACGCTGTTGAGCATCCACAGGCGTTCCCCGGGCGCGACGATCATTTTCAGTCCCATCGCTTCGAGTCCGGCAACCAACGCCTTGTGGTTTCGCTCGTGACGGGCGAAGCGGGCTTCGAGGCTCTCCTCGGCAACGAGCCGCAACGCCTCGCGCAGCGCAAAGTTCATCGAGATCGGAGCGGTATGGTGATAGACGCGCTCCTGTCCCCAATACTTTTCCAGCATCGTCACGTCGAGATACCAGCTCTGAGGCTTGGTCTTGCGTGCGCGGAGTTGTTTCATCGCCGCCTCGCTGAACGATACGGGCGAGAGGCCGTAGGAGGATTAGGGTCACATCTCCAATTTTCACAAATCAGTGTCTGAGAGGATTAGGGTCATCATCAGAGAACGCCATTCGGGTCAGTCCTTGACAATTGACAGATTACCGCTGGTTTGTTAGCAATTCCCCCATGCCACGGAAAGTTCGGGTCGAGTTTGAGGGCGCAACCTATCACGTCATGGCGCGCGGCAACGAGCGCAAGCCAACGTTTCGCGATGATCGAGACCGCAAGCGATTTCTCGATGCCCTGCGGGAAACCTCGGATCGGTTCGGGTGGCTCGTGCACGCCTACTGTTTGATGCCGAACCATTATCACCTGGTGATCGAAACTCCCCGAGCCAATCTCTGCCAGGCGATGGGTTGCTCGATGAGAACTGCATGCCGAGGGGGAAGTGGATTGACAAACCGCGTGTTCGGGCGATTGTGAACACATGAACATTGCCCAGATTGAGGAAGCAGTCCGGAGAGGCATTCCGTTTTCACTGAAGGTGGCTGACGGCGACCGGTATGACGTCCCCCATCCAGATTATATCTTTTTCCCTCCCAAGGAATCCCAGAAGCGAACCTATGTCATGGTGCATAGTGACGATGGCTACGCCTCGGTGTTGCCGCTGCTCACGATCACGAGTCTGACATTTCAGGTGGATGACGGCCCCTCCGATCAGAAGTGACGGCGCAACCAGTCGGGATAAAGGGATCAGGGGGAGTCCTTGACCCCGCCATTCGCCCCGCGAAGTCAAAGCCTTGAACTCACGCTTCCAACGTTCGATTTGCCGCCTCGACTGCGGCCCCGGGTTTGAGTTTGAAACCTTGCTTCCCGAGCGCGAACTCTAGCGCGTTCAACACCAGCAGCACGTTGTTGCGCGTCGAAGATTCTCCCATCAGGCCGATGCGCCAGGCTTTGCCTTTGAAGTCGCCGAGGCCGCCGCCGATTTCGATGTTGAAGTCTTTGAGCAACAACGAGCGCACGGCAGCATCCTGCACCCCTTCGGGAATGAAAACGCTGTTGAGCATCCACAGTCGCTCGCCGGGCGCGACGATCATCTTGAGCCCCATCGCTTCGAGGCCGGCAACCAATGCCTTGTGGTTGCGCTCGTGACGAGCGAACCGGGCTTCGAGTCCCTCCTCGGCGACCAAGCGCAACGCTTCGCGCAACGCAAAGTTCATCGAGATCGGCGCCGTGTGATGATAGACGCGTTCCTGTCCCCAGTACTTTTCGAGCATCGTCACGTCGAGATACCAGCTCTGCGGCTTGGTCTTGCGAGCGCGGAGTTTCTTTATCGCCGCCTCGCTGAATGACACGGGCGAAAGGCCGGGCGGACAGCTCAGGCATTTCTGCGTGCCGCTATAGACGGCGTCCACGCCCCATTCATCCAACTTCACAGGGCAACCGCCGAGAGAAGTGACCGTATCGGCGAGAAACAAGGCCCCGGCTTCGTGAGCGAGATTCACCAACTCCGGCAACTGCGTCCACGCGCCCGTGGAGGTTTCGGCGTGAACGACGCAAACCACCTTGGGCTTCGATTTGGCCAGCCCGCGCTTGAGATCGTCCGGGGTGACCGGCTTCCCCCACGGCACGTCCACGCGCACGAGTTTGCCGCCGCAGCGTTCGACGATGTCGCTCATGCGGGTGCCGAACACGCCGTTGACGCAGACCAGCACTTTGTCGCCCGGCTCGACCAGGTTCACCAGGCACGCCTCCATTCCGGCGCTGCCTGTGCCCGAGATCGCGATGGTCAGAAAGTTGCGCGTTTGAAACACGAGCCGCAGCAGTTCTTTTGTTTCCTCCATCAGTTGCAGAAACTCGGGATCGAGGTGTCCCGTGAGCGGCGCCGACATGGCACGGAGAACGCGCGGGTGCACCATGCTCGGGCCGGGGCCGAGAAGGATGCGCGGGGTGATGTTCATTTCGCCGATTGCTTGCATGACGGTGCCCTTTCCCTATAGTGCGAACGAAAGGCCGCGATGCTAGAGGATATTGCAAGCAAGGTCAAACGACTGTTGCCGCAGCTCTGCGAGATTGTTGGTGCGGATGGCGTGATCGCCGATCCCGACGAACTCATCGTCTATGAGTGCGACGGATACACCCTGCAGAAAGCCGTGCCCGAAGTCGTTATCCTGCCGCGCACGACCGAGGAAGTCTCCCGGCTGGTGAAGTTGCTCTCCGCCGAGGAGATTCCGTTCGTCCCGCGCGGCGCAGGTACAAGCCTGTCGGGCGGCACCCTGCAGGACCCAGGCGGCGTCACGATTGCGCTGACGCGAATGAATCGCATCTTGCAGGTCGATCTGGCCAACCGCCGCGCCGTGGTCGAGCCGGGCGTGGTGAATCTTCACATCAGCAACGCCGTCGCTGCGCAGAACCTGCATTACGCCCCTGACCCGTCGTCGCAACCCGCCTGCACCATCGGCGGCAACATCAGCACCAACTCCGGTGGGCCGCATACGCTCAAGTACGGCGTCACCACCAATCACGTGCTTGCCATCGAGATGGTGTTGCCCGATGGCGAGATCGTCACGCTCGGGAATCCAACAGATGATTGCGTCGGCTATGACCTGCGCGGGCTGGCAATTGGGAGCGAGGGCACGTTCGGCATCGTCACCAAGGCGACCGTGCGGCTCACGCCAACACCTGAAGCGAAGAAGACCTTTCTCGGCATTTTCGAAAACGTGGACGACGCCAGCCAGACGGTGAGCGATGTGATCCGGGCGGGCATCATCCCCGCCGCGATGGAGATGATGGACCGGCTCATCGTCGGCGCGGTCGAGACGGCGTACAAGTTCGGTTTCCCGACCGATGCCGGGGCGGTGTTGATCGTCGAGCTCGATGGGCTGGCGGTGGGTCTCGATGCACAGGGTAAACGAATCGAGGAGATCTGTCGGAAGAACAAAGCCCGGGAGGTCCGGGTGGCGAAGGATGAAGCCGAGCGGGCGGCGTTGTGGAAGTGCCGCAAACGAGCGTTCGGCGCGATTGGTCGGCTCAGCCCGAACTACTGCACGCAAGACGGCGTGATTCCCCGCAGCAAGCTGCCGGAAATGATGCGTTTTCTCGAAGGAATCAGCAGGAAATACAGCCTGCGCATCGCCAACGTCTTCCACGCCGGCGACGGCAACCTGCACCCGCTGTTGCTCTACGACGAGCGCGATGAAGCGCAGGTGAAGAACGTCTTCGCCGCGAGCCACGAGATTCTCGCGAAGTGCGTCGAGATGGGCGGCAGCATCACCGGCGAGCACGGCATCGGCGCGGAAAAGAACGAGGAGTTCAAGCTGATGTTCACCGCGGACGACATGGATACGATGCTACGGTTGCGTCGCGTGTTCAATCCGAACAACCTCTGCAACCCGAACAAGATTTTCCCGTCCAGCAGTCATTGCAATGAAATGAAGTTCCGGCCGAAGAAACAGGCGGCGGCGTAGCGGCAGCGGCCTTCACTCAATTCTCCCGAGCGGCGGACTGTGCTTCGGACAGGAGGCGCTCGTACCAGCGAGTGGTCTCGGTGATGGACTGGTGCGGCGACTGCGGACCTGCCGCCTCCGGACGTTTCTCCAGGATCCCGCACACAGGGTGCGGCTCCGCGGTCCGGAGCGCGGGATGGTAAATATGGACGGGCTTGATGCCGTTGACGTTGGCGTGATTGCGGATGACGGCGTCGAATAAATCCCCCGCGGCGGAAGACATGCCCGACTGGATGAGAACGAAATGCCGGCCGCCTTCGTCGAGGGACTTTTCAATCATGCTGTCGAAATGGAGGGGCTGATCGGCGATGCCGGTGACCGCCTCGATGAACGCCTGCCGGGTGCGGACCACTTCCCCCGTGCAGGACAGAAGCGGCACCACCGGATCGCGCAGGCGTCCCTGATGCTTGTACACCTTGAGCAGTTCGGCGGCGTGACGCGCTCCCCGGGCCAGGCGCTGGCAGTGTGGTGTTCCCTTCACATTCACCGTCACGCACTTCAGTTCGATCTTGCGCACGCCGGTGAAGAGTTGATGGAAGCGGGCCATTTCGAGCGCGTCGCCGGCGAAGACGGCAGCGTTGTGTGACATCGTGATTCCCACGGTGACGCCGATCTGGTGTGCGCGGACATCGGCGATTAGTTTTTCCAACTCATGCGAGTACAATGAGAAAACCAGTTCCAGACTGCCGTTGAGGCGGTTGGCGAGGGCATTCAGCCCCATCTTCCTCAGCGGATCCACCTGCTGACGAAGCTCCTGCAACAACGTGCGCTCGGCATCGGTGAGACTCACCCCCTCCTTGAAAAACCAGTGGTCGCTCTCCTCGAGGGAGGAGACGCGCTCGTTCTCGCTCATCAGGTGGCTGCACTGGTGGGCAATCAGAGCCATGTCCTGAAAGGAGACGATTCCAGAAAGCCAACCGGCAAGATAGGTGCCGCCACTGTGCGGCAGAATCTGGAGACGGGGAACAAGCCCCGCGCCGCCCGTCCGCTGGATGTCGCGGAAGAGGCGCAGCACATGAACCAGATCGTCCGCGACCGCCCAGCAGCACGCATCATGGAGATCGCCGTGGTGCTCGTGTCCGGGGATCGGGCCTTGCGCGAAGGCGCGAAGATCAAAACCGATCACCTGGTTCAACTGCTCGAATACCTGGTCGGCAAGCTCCGAATTGGAGTGGTAACAAAGATTCTCCGCCTCGCCGCGACGGGTCACCCCCATGCCGAAGGGCACCAGGACGATATCGCGCGCGCCACCCGTCGCCGGGCCGCGGGCGGCCTCACGACGAGGTGCAAACAACATCTCTTTCACTCGGTAGGCCTTGCCCAAGAGTCGCTCGGTCACGGTGTAGGTCGAAAACAGCGGGGCGGATTCTGTGACCGGATGGTGAGGCGCAAAATCGACCACCGGCCCCTGGCCTTCCGGCCAGACAAAACCAGACTCAAGCTGGGGCCGGCGACCGACCAAAGCGGCCATGGCGGCGTCGGCCCGCACCTCCTGCCAGCCCTGGCGAATCCCCCGCTTGGAAATCGCATCGAGGAAGACGTTGTTGTCGAGCGGCGGAAGACCGCCGTGGAAGGCGAGGATTGCCTGGACATTCGAGTAGTCATACGTCGCTTCCCCCTGGAGATATGGGGCGAGAAACCCCAGTTGCCTGGCGATGAACTTCTCGTACGGATTCAGGAATCCATCCTCGGGCCGGTACTTCTCCCAGCGCAGCCCTTCCCACGGTTCGTTCCGCTTGAATACCTCCATCGTGAGGCGGAGCGATGGGGGATTGGGATTCACGATGTGATAGACGCGCCCGGTCGATCCGGAAACGGCGTAGATTTTCATCACGGTGTCCAGGACGAAATCAAGCGGCACGATGTTGAGCGTGGAGTTTTCGTCGCCGGGGATGCGCAGTTCGTATTGGAGCGTCGCGCTCCGGGGATCGAGCTTTTTCTTCTCGCAGAGTCGGATCCGGACGTTGCTCGCGATGTCAAAGGGATGGTTGAATACGTTGAACTGCTCATAGCGCCCGTAGAGCGAGTCCCCCACGACGATGCTGGGGCGGTAGATGGTGGCCTGGATTTCGCCGCGGACCTGGGAATTCCAGATCTGGCGCTCCGCTTCCCACTTGGTGCGCTCGTAGGTGTTGCGGAATGAAGGTGGACGGATGCCCGGGATCTCCCGAACGATTCCTTCATGCAATTTTCCGCTCGAGCCAAACGTGCTGAAATAGTGAAGTTCGCCAATCCCCTGGGTCTTCGCAAATTCGAGGACGTGGAGGGTGCCGAGGAAGTTCGTATCGTACACGTCCTGACTTTTCGTTTCGGTCAGATCGAGACAGGCGGCCAGGTGCCAGATGCCGCGCGTGCGCGGGCCACGCAACTCATCGAGGAACGAGGATGCGATCCCGAGCCCCTTCTGACGGACATCTCCGGGGATGACACGGATCCGGGCGGAGAGCGACTCATCGAAGCCCGGGAGCAACTCGCGCATGCCGTGGAATACCGTCTCGAAACGGCCCCGCGCCTCCGCCTCGCTCCCGGCGCGAATTGGGCAGACCACTTCATACCCGAGCGCGGCAAGCCGATAGGCGAACCGTTTACCAAGTATACCGGTAAAGCCGGTCAACAGAATCCTCGGGGAGTCGTTCATCCGGGTGAATGATGACATCAAATCCTGTCTTGAGGCAAAGATGAAAGTTCAGCCGAGGTCCCTGCAAACACTGGGCGGCAGCAGACGCGCCCGTTCACAGCACCTCCACCGTACACTTTTTGATGAAGCCCCAATCCAGTTCGATGCCGAGGCCGGGCTTCTGCGGTAGGTGGACATAGCCTTCCTTGTCCGGCTTGAGCGACTGGACCAGGCCGAAGTCGAAATACTCGATCGGGGCGAGCACCTCGAAGAACTCGCAGTTCTTGATCGCGGCGCAGCAGTGGAGGTTCACCAGTTCGAGCGGATGATAGATGGCTGTGTGGATTTCGCATTGCATCCCGAAACTCTCCGCCAGATGCGCGGTCTTCATCACGGCGGTAATGCCGCCTTTCCACGAAACGTCCGTGCGCACCATGTCCACGACGTGCGAGGCGATGCATTCGGCGGTCGAGTAATGGCTGCCGGCCAACACCTCGGTACCGCAGATCGGGATGTCGAGCGCGCGGCTCAACTCGCGCAGTCCGTGCCAGTCCACATCATAGAGCGGCTCCTCAAACCAGTAATAGTTCAGCTTCTCCAGCTCGCGCCCCATTCGCAGCGCCTGCTCGTGGTTGTAGGCGGCGACGGGATCGGCCATCAGTTTGTAGTCGGGGCCGACTGCCTTGCGACAAGCCTTATACGCGGCGAGATCGAAATCGTACTTGCCGGGCGGGTGCAGTTTGTAGGCGTGAAATCCCTGCCGCTTGAACTTCGCCGCCTGCCTCCCGTAATCGTCCGGCGTCGGCAGCACGAGCGAGCTTGCGTAGATCGGCACCTTGTCGCGGCAGGCGCCGAGGTACTTGTAGAGCGGTTGCCCGGCCTGTTTCGCGGCAATATCCCAGCAACAGATGTCGAACGGTCCGTAGGAATAGATCGGCACGTGATTCCACCAGCGATCGTACATTCGGAAATCATGCCAATGCTTCTCGCGGTACAACGGATCTTTGCCCAGGAAGAACGGTTTCATCGCCGACGCCGCGATCTCGCCAGCCATCTTCCCGCCGCGTCCCGCGAAGCCGAACGATTCACCGACAATCCCCGCGTCCGTCTCCATGCGCACAACGAGGAACTCCAGATCGCTGCGCCGTCCGTCGCGCATCTCGCTGTTCTTCATCGCGGCCGCTTTGTGTTTGCAGACGTGGATTTGGATATCGGTGATCTTCATGGATGCAATGAGGTAAGAGGGGAAGCGGGAAACGTAAAGGGAGAAATGCAGCCATGAGTTGTGCACCTTGCGGATCGGGGGTGGTTCGGTGTATTCTTGCCACGATGAAAGCCGCGAGAGCCAGGCAGACGACTACGGTTTCCTACGCAAAGATCCGCGCCCTGAAGGCGCGTGATCGTCAGCGGGATCAGGAGCGTCTCGCGCGCGGCGAGGTCACGCCCCAGCAATTGCAGGAGGAGAATGCTGCGGTGCGGAACACGCATCTGTTTCGAATTCTGAATTTGAAAGAGGCAACCGCCCATTATCGCGTGATGAACCGCAGGCACAGGCAGAATAATTGAAGGGTAGAATGATTCTGCCAGCAATCATTCTGTCACCGGTCGTTTCTGATTCGTCACCTTCAGCAGCCGGTACCGTTCGAAATCCACTTTCACGCTGAACTTGTCGTCCGCCGCCGGGATCTTCTCGCCGGTTAGTGCGTCCTCGATTTCGATCTTCGAGAATCCGAGGGCCGGCAGGTTCAGCGTCACAGCGATGTCGCGCGGCTCCTTCTTGAGGTTCGAGACGCAGAGCAGCGCCTTGTCGCCCTTGTGCAGCCAGAGGGCGTTGAGGACCTGTTCGTCAGTCGGTTGCGTGGTGATGTAGTTGGCGTTCCTCCACCATGGCAGATATTCGGCGGTGCCACGGTTGACCCACTTATTCGCCGCCCAGATCCACGGTTGCGGCTGGTGTTCGAGGGCGTAGCTCGGTTTCGTCACCGTCTCGACCTGCAACGACACGGCTTTGATGGTGATGTTCAATGGCAGCGCGAACGCGAAGAGTTGGTTGCTTTTCCGCTTCGCCCATTCGCCCATCCAGTCCTTGCTGGTGTGTTCGACATAGAGGCCGAACTGCTCGCCGCCGTTTTTGGCGATGTAGAAGTCGAGGAATTTTCCATCCAGCGGCCCGTCGTAGTTCTGGGCAAATTCGCTCGGACACCGCACATCGGCGAAGTTCTCGATCATCATGATCGCGGGCGGCGAGTGGTGGTTGTAAATGATGCCGTCTTTCTTGATCTCGCCGTGCCACATCTTGTACAGGCGCTTGAGCCACTCGCGCGACGCGTGCAGCGGATAGGACCCGCGCAGCTTGCCCTTCGCATCCGTCCAACGCATGCCTTCGATATAATTCTCCTCCAGAGTGGGTGAGGTGACGGAGTCGATGAACAGCCCGTCAATGTCATAGTCCTTGATCATCTGCGCCGTGCGGTAAATGAACCAGTCCTGCCACAGGGCGTTGATGCCCTGACGAAACGTCCCATAGCCGGTGTTCTTCAGCGGCAACGACACCATCTCCATGCCGTAGTCCTTCCACTCCGGCGCCTCGGTGTTCATGCCCCACCCGGCATAGACGATGGTCTTGATGCCGAGGCTGTGGAGGAACGTCACGCTTTTCTTCAACTCGGTCGCGCGTGTCTCCTCGAACGTGCCGGGATATCCGAACAACTCCTGCCAGTACCCGTGGTGGATGAAGCAGGTGATGAATTGCTTGTCGAACTTCCAGCGTTCGCCCGTGATGTACTTGTACCAGTTGTTCTTTTCCCAGTGATTCGGATCCTTGGGATCGGGTGCCGGAATCTGGTCGGTCGTCAACAGGCCCGTCTGAAAGAATGCAAACTCGCCCGCGCCCTTCGGCTTCGTGCGCGCCGGGGTCGGCAGGAAACCGAACGACCAGTCGGTCGGTTTGTCGAGCGCGACGAGTTTATCAATGAAGTGGATCGTGAGCGTGCCGGTAGTGTCGGTGCGCTTGATAGAGACCGCGGTGGCTTCGTTCGTGTTGAACCAATTGCGGTTGTTCTCCGCGAACCACTGCACGCCACCGTCCCAGTTGCCCAGCCAGAACATGTACGTGTACGGGAACTCCATTCCCTCGGCGGGGAGCACGCCCGAGTAGTTCTGGTTCTTGGTCGAGGTGATGCCGAGGCCGGAGGTGCAGAGTCGGGCGAAATCCTTCTTCACGGTGAACTCCAGCGTCGCGCCGGACAATTCCGTCGTGCCCTTTGGTTTCAGCGTCAGCCAGTACCAGACGAGTCCGTCGAACTCGACCTTCACCTTGCCGGCCAATGAGCCTTTTCCTTCGAGCTCGGCTGCAAACTCATAGTTGGCCTGCTCGACATCCTTTTCCGCCAGCTTCCATCGCGTCATTCTGGCCGCGAGCGGCTTGCCGTCCTTGTCCTTGAACGTAAGCGTCGGTGGCTTCGCGAAGAGATCGAGGCTCTTGTGCTGGATGGACGGCAACAGCGACTTGCCGTCCCAGCCGTACTTCACGCGCATCACCTCCGTTTCCTTCCTGGTCGCCTTGATCGGTTGCCACGGCGGCGGCACGAACTTCTTCTTGCCGATCTTCGTTCCGAGCCATTCCGGCCTGGGCGGAACCATGACCGGCTCCTGGTTCGTGGCGATTTCCTTGTCGCCCTCGGTGATCGTCGCGCGGACGAACAGAGTCGAATCGGGCTTGGGCGTGAGCTCCAGCGTGCCGGCGGCTTCCTCCTGGCCCTTGATGTTTTCGTGTTTCGACGTCGCGAGCGCCTTGCCGGCTTTGTCCAACGCGGCCACGGTGACGATCGCGTTGTCTGTGATCTTGTCCGCGACGCGACGCAGGTCCACCTCGTATGCGATTCGGTTCGCCGAGTAGAGAAAACTATCCGCCTTGATCGCCAACGGCACGAGCACGCGGAACGGCACCAACCCGCCTGCGAGGAGCGTCTCGCCGTCCTTGAGCGCGAACGACGCGAGATAGCTTCCCGGCTCTTCCGCCTCCGTGAGTTGGACGAGCTTGCTGGTGTGTGGCGCGATGGTGATCTTGTCGGAGACGGTTTTCTGCACGGAGTAATTCTTGAGCGTGCTCTCGATTTCCTTCTTCAGAGGAGAACCGATCGCTGCGCCGAGGTCCTCGGTCATGGCGGTGTCAATGTTCGGGTAGTATTCGAGCGCGAGCTTGGCGTCGGTGCGGCGCAGTTCGAGGAATGAATCGAGCGTCACCGGCTGATCGCCGAAGTTCGACACCAGTAGCTTTACGCCACGCTGGCCGGTATCTTCGATCCAACCCACGCTCTGCATCTGCACGGCGATCGGTTTGCCGGTGAAACTCATGTGGCCCAGGTTGCCCACCGCGTGCCAGTTCTTGCCACGGAACGCCCACACCGCGAGCCGGTCGGCGGGCGTCTTCTCGTTGCGGACAAAATCCACGCCCCAGATCGTGCCCGGCGCAGGCGCGGCATCGAGCTTGAACTCCTTCCACGGGATCGCCAGCTCGCCTTCCCAGCCGAACTCGGTCGTTCGCGCCTTGTACTCGACGACGGGTTGCCACGCGCTTTTCACGACATTCGGCCCCACTCCCGTCCAGAGCACCTTGTCCAAGTTCAAGCCGATGTTGCCATACTTGGCGTGACCATGCGACCAGTCGAAGAGCATCTCGAACAAATCCTGCGACGAAGGCTCGCGCGCATTCTGCGGGCGCTCGAACTGGAAGCCGACATAGAAATGTGTGGGCGTGTAGCAGACGTAAATCTCGGTCTTGTCGCGCACGGCCATGCCTTTGTTGTAATCGAGCATGAACCCGACGCGAGCCGACGCACCCCACTCACGCGTGTCCACGGTGCCGTCCACCTTCGGCCCCTCCTTCACGAGCGGCACACCGAGGAACGGATAGCGTTGCCAGACGCCGACATGTTCCTCCCTGCCGCGCATCGCTTCCATGATCTTGGCGTGATCCTGTTCGGCAGCAACAAGCTGCAATGACGAATGACCAATGACAAATGACGAAAGAATGCCAAAGCACCAATGACCAAACCAAAGCACGCCGCGACAGCGTGTCGGTCGCTGATCTTCTGTTGAAACTCCGATTTCGGATTTCGGATTTCGGATTTCATTAGACATTAGACATTGATCATTAGTCATTTTGCTTTCCCCTCTCCTTCGTTAAAAAACGCCAATCCTTTCCCAAACTTCCCCGGCACAAACCGGCACTGCGGCGACGGCAGCCCGCCGACGCCATTGGCGATCAGCAGCGGCTTTGTTTCCAGCTTTCCGTCGGGAATGAACTCCGTCTCGAACGGATCGAGCACCGTCGTGAACGGGTCCGGCTTGAGCTCGCCCGCCGTGAAACCCAGTTCCCCCGGCTCGCGCGCGATGCGGGAAATACGCAGGTCATCCATTACGAGGAGAGCGTACCGGTTCCATTGGTCGCCGAAGAAAATTGGCTTCACCCCAAGGCTGCCCCAAATCTGGTGCGGCGGAATCAGATGCTCGACCTGGCCCTGCAATTTGCCGTCGAGATACGCCCGTGTTTCACGGTGCCTCCAGGCCAACGCGATGTGCTGCCACTTGCCGAACAAATCTGAGCCGGGCGTCCCGATGAACGTGCCGTGGATGCGCGGCTTCGGTCCCATCGAACAAAACCAGGTGGCGTTGGACTCTCCCGGCTGCACCATGAACGAGACACTCATCCCGCCGCGCGGGGTGCCGACGTTCCAGAGCGAAAGCATCAAGAGGTACTCCTTGGCCGGCAGGTACTCGAGCGGGTGGAACGCAAACTGTACCCAGCATTCGATCGTGCCTTCACGGAGATCAATGTTGTCGAGCGCCGGATAGATGAGCGTGCCGGTGGAGACGTCGCCGATCTTGACCGGCTTGACCTCCTGTGCATAAAGGAGCGAAAACGTTTGCAGCAATAGCCCGCAGGCAAGGCTCAGGTACTTCAGCATTGGCTCATCCGTCGGTTCTTCGAGACCCCAACAGGCTATCGCGAGCCTTTTGAGGGTGTCAATCTGGCAGTGAGGTCTCGGTCGCGGAACGGAATGTTGCCATTACCATCCCGCTGTGTTGTTGCAGAACTTCTTCACTTCGATGGCCTCACCGCAGCCACCCACGAACGCCACGCACACTCCGCCCGGATGACGCAAGCGCGGCCAGTCGTTCTGACCGGCATTGGCTGACGTAGTCGTGCAATCAGGCGAAGATTCAGGAAATGCCCTTGAGGTATCGACCCTGACACTCGCTGAGAAGTACATCGAATCCTCCTGGCGACAAAGACCCCCCAGAACGGCTGTCAGTGTTCGTGCTATCATCGTGCAGTTCTCCTCAGCGTGGTTGACGTGGGTGCCATCAGTTCCATGACCGACGAATGTAATGTGAGGCAATCGCGAAAACCATGGGGCGACGATCGCGCTATCCGACACGATGCCGATCGTTCCCCGAGATTATTGTTTGCCAAACGGGAGCCGCTATGCCACGCTCCCGTGCATGCCGAGCCGAGTGGACCCGCGCTTTATCGAGGGAAGCGGGCGAGAAGTTTACACCGGGAACGAATTGTTGGTGAAAGGTCTGCTGGAGACCGAAGGCGGAACTCACCTCTGGACAGGCTATCCCGGATCGCCTGTCGCCTCGTTTTTCGACACCGCCCAGGACATCAACGCCCTTCTCCATGACAAGGGTATCCGCGCCGCCATGGCCAACAACGAAGCGCTCGGCGTGGCCATGGTCAACGGTTCGCAGATGGCCGGTCTGCGCGCGGTGTGTGTCTTCAAGAGCGTCGGATTGCACGTGGCTGCGGACGGGCTTGCGCTCGGAAACCTGGCGGGTGCGCATCGCGACGGCGGCGCGGTGATCGTCATCGGCGACGATCCGTGGAGCGACTCGACCCAGGTGCCCGCCGACTCTCGCTATCTCTGCAAACACCTCTTCCTGCCGGTCATGGAGCCGAGCACAAACCAGGAAATCAAGGACTGGATGGGCATCGCGTTCCAGCTTTCGCGCGCGTCCGGGTTCTACATCGGCTACCTGGTGACGACGAACCAGGCCGACGGCGGCGGCGTGGTGAACGTGCGACCGAATCACTATCCTGCCGTCAACACGCAGCAGTTGCTGACGATTGAGACCGCCAAGATTCCACTCGAAGAAACGGTGCTCCTCCCGCCGCGCACCGCGAACAAGGAGGACAAGATCGTTGGGCGGCAGGAGAAACTCTGGCAG
>CAZOTB010000151.1:0-9809 GCA_964582645.1 uncultured Verrucomicrobiota bacterium
ACTTCACGGGCGCACTCTACCGTCTGGGACGCGGTCTCGCAATGGATTTGGAGCTTGCCTCCCGGAACAGGCTAACGGGGGAGTCGCCTCCCGCATTTGGTCAGCGTGCTTCAAGCTTTCGTTTGGAGTTCAAGCTTCAGCTTGCTGTCGGACGCGCAACGCCGACAAGCTGAAGCGTGAACTCCAAATGCTACCTGCTCAAGCGCTGGAACTCGAAACGGGTACCACCTCCCACATGGGCGCGTGATGATTCGAGCCCGGATGGGTCTAACTCCACGAACGCTGTGTCGTTGACCAAGCGCGAAGTTTATTTACCCGGGAATTACTGGCCAGTTGGGAAAGACGTGACTATATTGACGCGCGCGGCAAATCGAATTCACGGTGCAATGCCATGAGTCGCTTCCACAATCTCGAATTCGGCGAACACTCCGACGAGCGCGACGACCAGCACGTTGTCGTCAAGGACGAAGCCCACTACCTGCGCGAGGCCACGACCGCGTTCGAGCACGGTCGGTTCGAGCAGGCGCTGCGGCTCTTCGCGAAGGTGATCGAACACAATCCCCGCAACGCCGCCGCGTGGACCGGGCAGGTGCGGATGCTGATCGAGCTCGGCGAATTCAAGGAAGCCAAACTCTGGGCCGACAAGGCGCTCGAACATTTCCCACGCGAGGCGGAACTGATCGCCGCCAAGGCGGTCGCGCTCGCCCGGCTTGGACAGGCCCGGGAAGCGCTCGCGTTCTCCGATGCCGCCATCGAGGCGCGCGGCGACACGCCCTACGTCTGGCTCGCGCGCGGCGATGTGTTGCTGGCCGGTCGGGAGAAGAAGGCCGATTACTGTTTCGAGAAGGCGCTCTCGCTCGCGCCGCGGAGCTGGTTGTGGCACTGGCTCGCCTCGCGGGTGTGCTTCTTCTACGAGAAGTTTTCGCTCGCGCTGAAAATGATCCAGAAAGCCCTCGAACTCGACGCCGCCCGGAGCGTGATCTGGCTGCAACTCGGTTATTGTCAGCAAGCGCTCGGGATGATCGCGGTGGCGGGCGAGTCATTCGTGCAAGCCCGCGAGCTCGACCCACGGTGCGTCGAGGCAACGATGGCGCAACGGCAACTGGCGGTGCCGGGGGGGTGGGAGAGAGTGAGAAGTTGGTGGCGGCGGCTGACAAACTAAAATTCGAAATCCGAAGGAAATCCAAAAATCAAAATGAGCAAGAGGAGAAACGCGGTTACGCGAACGAACTCTGCGGCTTTCAGCATCCAATCTTGTGGATTCGGATTTGTCTCGGATTTCGGATTTCGGCTTTCGAGTTTTCAGAGGAACGCATGACCCACCTCAATCTCGACACGCTCCTCGCCGCCGCCAAGGAACATGGGGCTTCGGACCTGCATCTCGTCGCGGGCGTGCCGCCGGCATATCGGATCAATGGCGAGATCATCATCGCCGATGAGGATGCATTGTCGGTTGAGGAGGTCGCCAAGATTGCCTACGGATTGCTCAACAACGGCCAGCGCGAGAAGTTCGATCGCGAATGGGAGCTTTGCATTTCGCTCTGTCACAAAGAGGCCGGACGGGTGCGCGCGACGCTCTACCGGCGCAACGGGCATCCCGAGTTGAGCTTCCGGCTCTGCGGCGAATCCATCGCGGCGCGCGACGAGTTGGGGCTGCCGCCGAAGACCGACGACCTCGCCCGCAAACCGAACGGGCTGGTGATCATCACCGGGCCGACCGGTTCGGGCAAGACGACGACGCTCAATTACATGATCAACCTGATCAACTCCGAGCGCCGCTGCAAGATCATCAGCATCGAAGACCCGATCGAGTTCGTCCACCAGAACCGCAAGGCGATCATCGTCCAGCAGGAGGTGTTGACCGACACGCATTCCTTTCATCGCGCGTTGATCCACGTGTTGCGGCAGGATCCCGACGTGATCGTCGTGGGCGAAATGCGCGACCCGGAGACGATCGCGGTGGCGTTGACCGCGGCGGAGACGGGTCACCTGGTGATGGCGACGTTGCATTCGCCGAACACGTCGCACGCGCTCGAGCGGATCATCGGCGTGTTCGAGGGGAACGCGCAGCGTCAGGTGGTGATCCAGCTTGCGAACTCGCTGCAAGGGATCATGGCGCAGGAGTTGTTGCCGAGCGCGGACCGGAGCCGGCGGGTGCTGGCGTACGAGTTGTTGATCGCCAACACGGCGGTGCGCAACCTGATTCGCGAGAACAATCTCCCGCAGTTGGAGAACGCCATCCAGATGGGCGGCAAAGAGGGCATGGTGTTGATGGACCAATGTCTGCGCGATCTCTATGTACGCGCCGAGATCACCTACGACACCGCGATGAGCCGCGCCCGGCATCCGGAGAGGATCGCGAAGGAATAGGGGAGAATGTCTAATGACTAACCCGGCAAGCCGCACCTGTTAGAAAGCCGAAGTCCTCCGTTAGGCATTAGTCATTAATCCTTGGTCATTCCGCGCCAGCGGCGCGGCCAACTCCCCGCTTGAGTTTTGCCCTCCAACCGCTATCTTCGACGCGCTTTCCGTGAAAAAAGTCTTCATCAAAACCTACGGCTGCCAGATGAATGAGCGCGATTCCGAGGCGGTCGGCGCCATGTTGCGCGAGCGCGGCTACGCCCTCACGCAGTCCGAGACCGACGCCGACGTGATCCTGCTCAACACGTGCAGCGTCCGCGATCAAGCCGAGCAGAAAGCACTCGGCAAGATGACGGAACTGGCGCACCTGAAACGCGAGCGCCCCGGACTGGTGCTGGGTTTCATGGGTTGCATGGCGCAGAGCCGCGGGAAAGAATTGCTCGACCGGCTGCCCGACGTGGACCTGGTTGTCGGCACGCAGAAATATCATCGTGTGCCGGAGTTGCTGGCCGGGTTGAACGGCCACGGCATCGTGGACATCGCGGAGGAGACCGGCTCGCAATCCACCATTCGCGATCACGTTCCGCTCCACGGCAAACCCACGGCGTTCGTCTCGATCATGCAGGGGTGCGACATGCGCTGCACCTTCTGCATCGTGCCGTTCACGCGCGGCAGCGAACGCAGCCGATCCATCGGGGAGATCGTTGCCGAATCGCGGATGCTCGTGGCCAACGGCGTGAAAGAGATCACGTTGCTCGGACAGATCGTGACCTCCTATGGGCGGAAAGAGATCGCGAAGCGAGACGGCAAGACACCATTCGTGCAGTTGCTCGAAGCGATGAACGGGCTTGAAGGCCTTGAACGCATCCGATTCACCTCACCGCATCCGCTCGGGTTCAAGGACGATCTCATTGAGGCATACGGGCGGCTGCCGAAGTTGTGCGAGTACGTCCACCTGCCGGTGCAGTCGGGCTCGAACCGTCTCCTCAAGGAGATGCACCGCGGCTACACACGCGAGATGTATCTGAAAATCATCGCGGGACTTCGCCGCGTGCGGCCCGAGATTTTGATCTCGACCGATATCATCGTTGGTTTTCCCGGCGAGACGGAGGAGGATTTCCAGCAGACGGTTTCCCTGTTCGAGGAAGTCGCGTTCGATCACGCCTTTGTCTTCAAGTATTCGAAGCGCAGAAACACGCCCGCCGCGGCGATGGGACATCAGGTGTCCACCGAGGAAAAACTGCGTCGCAACCATGCGCTGCTCGAGTTGCTGGGACGCATCGTGTTGCCGCGCAACCGCGCCATGATCGGGCAGACGGTGCAGGTCCTGGTCGAAGGCCCGAGCAAGACGAACAAGAGCCGCATGTTCGGTCGCACTCGTACCAACAAGGTCGTCGTCTTCCCCGGCAGCGAGCGGCATCAGGGACAGTTGCTCGATGTGAGAATCACCGACGCCACCACGACGACGCTCTACGGCGACCCGGCCATATTCAACGAAGGATGAAGGATGAAGGCGGAAGGATGAAAATGGAATCTGTCATCATTCATGAAGAAGTCGCGAAGCGTCCACCTTCATCCTTCATCCTTCATCCTTCATCCTTTTCTTCATGACTCCCCTCGCCATCGCTTCGCTCGCTGCCGGCGCCGCCATTTCGGTCCTGAACGCGCCCGGGATACTCGCGCCAGACAAGGTCGGCGCGTGGCTGCGGACGTTTCCGCGCGACAAGAAGATCGGCACCGTGCTGATGCTCGTGAACACAGTGTGGACGGGGATCATCGTCGCGACGGGTCAATACAGCGACTTCTGGATTTTCCCGGAACGAATGATTCGCGGCTCCGTGCCCGTGCTGGCGATCGTGTTTTTCTTCGCCGTGATCAAGTACGCCGACCAATACCTCGCCGCGCGCGGGTTCGGCATCCTGTTGATCCTCGCCGCCCGTCCCATGCTGGCGGCGGCGTTCGTCGAAGACAGCGCGTCGCGTCTCGTGATCACCGTGCTGGCGTACATCTGGGTCATTCTCGGGATCGTGTTCGTCGCCGCGCCGCACCGGATGCGCGACGCCATCGCCTTCAACACCCGCACAGTCGAACGGCTGCGGTTGCTCTGCGCGATCCGGTTCGTGTTCGGCCTGGCGTTGATGTTTCTGGCGTTTGCGGTGTACTGAAGCGGGGAATGGAAGCATGGAAGGTTGGAAGAATGGAGCAAGCAATACGGCACCCAATCTTCCGATCTTCCATCCTTCCATTCTCCCATTCTTCGTATGTCCACTCCCCGTTTCCTGATCATCCGCGGCGGCGCGATCGGGGATTTCATCCTGACGGTGCCGGTGATCGCCGCGATTCGCGAGAAATGGCAGTCGGCGCACATTGAAGTGCTCGGTTACCCGCACATCGCCGAGATCGCCAAAGGGCCCGAACTCGTCAACGCCGTCCGCTCGATCTCGGCCAGGGGCATGGCCACGTTCTTCGCCGAGCGCGGCGAGCGCGACCGCGAGTTCATCGAATACTTCGGGCAATTCCAGCAGATCATCTCCTTCCTGTACGACCCCGACGAAGTGTTCTCGACCAACGTCAAACGCATCAGCCGCCGGTTTCTCGCGGGCATCCACAAGCCGACCGAACCAGAGCCACCCGTCAAACCGATCCACGCCTGCCTGCAATACGTCAAGGTGCTCGAATCGCTGGCGATGTGGATCGTCGAGCCCGTGCCGAAGTTGTACCCGCAGCAAGCGGAGCGATTGTTTGCGATCGACTACTATCGAGGTCACGCTCCGAGTCCACTGGTGGCCGTGCATCCCGGCAGCGGCGGCGAGGCTAAATTGTGGGCGATCGAGAACTGGGCCGCGCTTTGCCGCTGGTTGATCGAGGAGAAAAAGGCGGAGGTGCTCGTCGTTGCGGGCGAGGCCGACCAGTCGCAGTTGAACCAACTCCTGGCACTGCTCAAGCCGCACCACGTGCTCGTGGCCAACCATCTCAAGCTCGCCCAAGTGGCCGCCGTGCTCGAAAAGGCCACGGTCTATCTCGGTCACGACAGCGGCATCAGTCATCTTGCCGCGGCGGTGGGGGTGCCGTCCGTCGTATTGTTCGGCCCGACCAATCCGGCCGTGTGGCGACCACAGGGGGAGAAAGTGCGCATCCTGCACGGCGCGACGGAGTGGATCGCGGATCGCGAGCAGCCATTTTGGCAGAAGCCAATGAACGCGATCCCGGTCGTGGCGGTGAAGAAGGTCGTGGAAGAAACGCTGGCGGCGCGCTGACGATCTTTCGTGAATATCCGGCAACGACTCGAGGCATTCTGGCGCGGCGAGAAGCCAGACCGCATTCCGTTCACCGCTTACCGACGGTTCTTCATTGATGTGGCGGACACACCCGAGTTTCAGGCGCTCGTGCGCCAGGGCTTCGGGCTGACCTGGAACATCCCCGCCTACCAGATCGCGGACAAAGACGTGCAGTCCCTGACTCAGAAAGAGACTGGAGGCCGGGAACGACGGACTCTCTGCACGCCCGTCGGCGACATCTTCGAGACCTATCGCGACGGCTGGCATGAGAAATATCTGATCGAGACCGCCGATGATTACCGGGTGATGCAATGGATCATCGAACGTCGCGCGATCGAGCCCGCGTACGATGCGTTCGGGGAACAGACCTGGCAGCTACCCGACTGGATCGTCCCGTTGAACTACATTGATCGCTCGCCGCTGCAGAAGATTCTGGTGGACTTCGTCGGACTGGAAAACTTCGGCCTGCATCTGTTCGAGCACAAGGCCGAGTTGCTCGATCTGTACGCGGCATTGCGTCGGAGCTTTCGTCGCATGGTGGAAATCGCCGCAGCGGGACCGTGCACCTACGTTTCGTGCCTAGAGAATTTCACCGCAGAAAGTCTCGGACCGCAGCGTTACGCAGAACTGTTGTTGCCGGTGTACGAGGAATGCTTTCCGATGTTGCGCCAGGCCGGGAAAGTCGTCGGCTGTCATTACGATGGCCGCACCCTCGCAGTTCGCGATCAAATCCGGGACGCGCCAATAGACGTCCTCGAAGCGTTGACGCCGCCGCCCGAGGGCGATCAAACGCTTGGCGAAGCCCGGGCAGCGTGGCCCGCGAAGCTTTTCTGGTCGAACATCAATCTCGAAGCGTACGAACGCCCGGCGGCGGAGTTGAAACAGTACGTCCTCGACCTGATCGCGCAGGCCGCACCGGACGGGCGCAGTCTGGCACTGGAGATTTCAGAGAACACGCCCGCGAGTTGGAAACGGGCACTGCCCGTCGTTTTCGAGGCGATCTCTGAGGCTACGCTTTGAGGAGGGCATTCTCCAGTTCGGTTTGGAGATTGCAGCCCGCCCGGGAGCCGTAGCATAGTCTCCCAGACGAGACTGGGGGAATCCGACACTTCACGAATCGGAAACAATCATGGCAGAGAACAGACTCAAGATCGTGGTGGTGGGTGGTGGTAGCGTCGCGTGGACGCCGAACATCGTGCGCGACATTTTGCTGACGCCGGCCTTATGTGACTCGCACTTTGTGCTTCTCGACACCGACACGCGCGCCAGCGACCTGACCAGCACCTTTCTCAAGAAACTGGCAAACGAACTGGGTGCAAACGCCACATTCACCTCCACCAACCGGCGCACAGCGATCCAGGACGCGCAGTACATCATCATCACCATCTCCACCGGTGGTCTCGATGCGATGGCGCATGATCTCACCATCCCGGAACGCTTTGGCATTTTCCACACCGTGGGCGACACCTCCGGCCCGGGAGGCTGGGCGCGATTGATCCGCAACTTCGATGTGTTTGTGTCGCTGGCCAAGGACATCAACCGGTACGCGCGGGGCGCCGTGGTGCTGAACTACACGAACCCGATGAGCACGCTGACGGACGTGTTGGCGCGTTTGTGCCGCGGCCCCGTGGTCGGGCTTTGCCACGGACTGTTCGAAAACCTCGCGCTCCTTCGGAAGCTCTACGAATGCAAAGGCGAAAGCGAACTGTCCGTCCAGTATGGCGGCCTCAACCATTTTTTCTGGATCACAGAAGCGCGCGCGGGTCGGACTGACATTCTTGCGGACCTGACACGACGATTGCAGAAGCACAGCTTCACCGATCTGTTGCGGTTCGTCCATCGCGACGCCATGGGATTCACCTCCAACCGGGAACTTGCGACGGAACTGTTCCGGCTCACGGGCGTGATGCCGTATCTCGGTGACCGTCACACCTGCGAGTTCTTCAACGCCTACATCACCAATCCGGCCACGATGCGG
Source organism: uncultured Verrucomicrobiota bacterium (assembly GCA_964582645.1). Taxonomy (GTDB): domain Bacteria; phylum Verrucomicrobiota; class Verrucomicrobiia; order Palsa-1439; family CAZOTB01; genus CAZOTB01. Next base: position 7,618 of record CAZOTB010000151.1, read on the forward strand.
AAGTACAAACTCGTCCGCACCACGATCGCCGAGCGGCGCGCGCAACGAGAGGCTTCGAGGAAGTATTTGATGAAAATGATCCGGGGGAGCATCGAGCCCGGCTATCGCAAGCGAACTCGCGAGACCGCCGCGGACATCATCGAGGCGCACTCCCAGGGGAAGGTCTTCATTGACGTGGGCAACGTTCCGAACCGTGGCCAGATCTCGAACCTCCCCGCGGGGCTTGTCGTCGAAACGGCGGTGCGGGTGGACCGCAACGGCTTCACCCCGCTCGCGTTTGGTGCCTTGCCGCGTTTGGTGCAGGGCTTCATCGAGCCTTATGCGCACGTCTTTCCGATGGTCGTGGACGCTTGTTTCCGTAAGGACAAGAAGCTTGCCCTGCAGGCGTTGCGGCTCGATCCAGTCTGTGCCCATCTCAACGGTCGGCAGGTCGTGGACTTGGGGGAACGTCTGCTCGGCGCGCATAGGAAGTTCATCACGGCCTTTTGATACAAGGCCGTCTTCGCCAAATGAGGCTGCAATTTCGGCTTTGAAAACCCGAGCAACAATTCATAACCTTCCAGCAACATCCAATCGAAGGAGCACGATATGAGTTCGTTTCGAGTTACGAAGAAACAAATCGCTGAGTTCAACGACACCGGCTATCTCCTGGTGCGTCGCATGTTCGACGCCGAGGAGATGGACTTGCTGATCACCATCGCCAAGGCCGACCGCGACATGGACAAGGCCTCCGCGCGCAAGGATGCGCAGGGTGGGGTGAGCCGGCTGCGATTGCGCAACGAGTTGTATGACGACATTTACAGCGCGTTCGTCCGCTGTCACCGGATCGTGGACACGATGGAGGCGTTGCTCGGCGACGAGGTCTATCATTTCCACCACAAGATGATGTTGAAGGAACCGCTCGTCGGCGGGGCGTGGGAGTGGCACCAGGATTACGGCTATTGGTACAAGAACAACGCGGCCCTGTTCCCCGACATGGCGAGTTGCATGATCGCGGTGGACCGTGCCACGAAGGAAAACGGCTGCCTCCAGGTGATCAAAGGATCGCACAAGATGGGACGCGTCGAGCACGGCGTCACCGGCGAGCAGACGGGCGCCGACATGGAGCGCGTCGAGGCGGCGTTGAAGCGAATGGAACTGGTGTATTGCGAACTCGAGCCCGGCGACGCGCTGTTTTTCCACTCGAACCTGCTGCATCGCTCCGACCAGAACAGGAGCCCGAACTCACGCTGGTCGTTGATCTGTTGCTACAACACCAAGCACAACAATTTGTTCAAGCCCGTCCCGAAAGGTGGTCATCCCGACTATAGCTACCTGGAGCGCTGGCCCGATTCAAAGATCAAGGAAGTCGGTCGGCGCCAGCTTGCGGAGATGAAGCAACAACCGCAGGCCGCGACGGCCAACGCGTGATCGTAGAGAGGCGCTATTCGGCGAATTTCTCAGCCGCACTGATGTACTTGAGCCTTCGTTTGTGTCGGAGGATCTCGTCTCGCAGGATTGCGGCGTCCCAGCCGTCCGACCGGGCGAGCTCTCCCAGTTCGTGCATGATGTCGGCATGGTCGGGATCCGTGCCGAGGTCGTTCCATTCATGCGGGTCGTTCTCCAGATCGAAGAACAACGGCGGAAATCCCTGGGCAAAACACGCCTTCCAACGACCGCGACGAACCATGCGCATCGGCACACGCGTCCCGTCGCATGCATAGTCCGAGATAATCACACGATCGGGCCACTTCTGCGTCGGATCGGCGAGCAACGAAACGAGCGAGCGTCCCGGCATCGGTTCAAACCGTTCATGTTCTCCCGTCAGTTCCAGCACGGTGCTCATCCAATCAATCAGTGAAACCGGCGCACCGCAGCGGGTGCCGGCGTGGGCACACCGTGGCGGAGCGATGATCATGGGAATGCGAACGCTGTCCTCGTAGAAATTCAGCTTCGACCAGAACCCGTGCTCGCCGTGGTTGTCGCCGTGGTCAGAGAGATAAATCACCCATGTGTTGTCCGCGACGCCGAGCGTTGTGAGATGCGAGACCAGCTTCCCGACGAGTTCGTCCATGTGGGTGATCATTCCGTAGTAGCAGCGACGCGCCACGCGTACTTGCGCTTCCGTCGCGCCGTCGGAAGTAAGGCCAAGCCATTTGCGGTTGTCCTGCAACTGCGCCGGGACGAGTGCTTCGTAGCCGCGTCCATCGGGT
>CAZOTB010000151.1:9819-14726 GCA_964582645.1 uncultured Verrucomicrobiota bacterium
GTCAGGCGGGGCAGCGGAATCTCAACGCCCTCGTACATATCGTAGTATTTCCGGCTCACCGCATACGGAATGTGAGGCAGGATCAATCCCACTGTAAGCGCCCAGGGTCGTTTGTCGGGGAGCGAGGCAAGGTGTGTGAGCTCCAAGAGGGCCGCATCCACGGCATGCTCATCAAATCGCTGGACCTTGGTGGGCTCATTCGTGGGCCCGGCTTTCTGGATTGCTGCGACCATGACGTGGTCGTCGACTTGCGGTTTGTCCCAGTCCCCATAAACGTGCGGCACGAGCAGATCGGACACTTCGGGATGCACTCGGCGCTCGAATCCGTGCAGCTTGTCGTGTCCGACGAAGTGCATCCGCCCGCTGATCGAGGTGACGTAGCCGGCCTTGCGCAATACATGCGCCCACGTCGGCAGGTCGGAGCGGAGCGGCGTGCCGAGTTCCCAGACCCCGTGCGCGGGCGTCAGTTGGCCGGTCATGAAACTCGCCCGCGACGGCGTGCACATCGGGTAGGCGCAGTAGGCGTTGCGGAAAGTGATCCCGGCCGACATGAGCCGGTCCAGCGAGGGCGTTCGCACCGCGGGATGCCCGAGGCCGCCGATGGTGTCCGGCGCGTGCTGGTCGGACATGATGATCAGGAAATTGGGTTGCGCAGTCATGCAGTTCTGTCATCTGGCGAGGAACGCTGTGTTGAATCGCGGGTAAGGGACAGTGTCGAACTTCACTGGATGCGAGATTTCACTTTCGCCAACAGAGCGGCGACTTGATCGAGTTGTCCACGCAGCACCTTCCAATCAGGGTCGTCGAGATCGAAGCCGGGATAGCGATCAATGAAATATTTCTCGGCCAGTGATGCGCAGAGCGGCTTGATCGTCTCCGTCAGATCCGAACTGAGGGCGTGCAACTCCCCCGCCAGCCGCTGCAGATCGTGTGTCTTGATCAAACGCCAACCCGAACGAATCAGCTCCGCCTTCAATACCTTCTCCAGAATTTCGGCGAGCTTGCTCTGGCACATCCAATAGCTAACTTCTTGCTCAACCAGCAGGCGAATGCCAACAAGTTCCGACTCGGCGACATGAAGCCAGTCGGAGGGATTTCCCGAGTCAGTTTTTCGTGGCAAGCAACACTCCTTCGCCGAGCACGGTGGCAAAGAAAGGATCGTTCGATTCCTTCTTCTCGTTCAAGCGCTGAGGGGAGATGGGAATGAGAGTGAAGGAAGGCCGGGGCCAGACCTCCCAAATTGCCTCGCGGAATTGTTCCGCAGTTTCCAACTGCCTTTCCGCTCCCTCGGCGACGATGCACAAGTCCACATCGCTATCGGGATGGGCCTCGCCGCGGGCGTGCGAACCGAAGAGATAAACTTCACGGACGGGCTTGACCCTATTGAACGCTTCGATGCACCTCGCGAGTGTGTCACGCTGGCTCTCAAGGGCTGGTGGCAGATTCTCGAGCAGCAGTCTCATCTACAGTACCCTAGCCCCAAACCACGCCCGCGACAAGCTTCGAGTGGGTGCCGCTAGAACTCAAACTTCACATCGCCCAGCCGCTTCTGGATTTCCTCGATCACTCGACGTTCGTCCGACTCGCCTTTGGCGATGAACGTCACGCTGAACCGAAGGTAAGCGCCCGCCTCGTCCCAGGGCACGGTTGAGATCAGCTTCTCGGTGATGAGCCACTGCGAGGCGTCCTCGGCGGTTTTGAACTCAGTCCGTTTGCCGTCCTGGCCGAGCACCGCTTTCGGCGCGCGGACGTAGAGGAAGAACGAGCCCTTCGGCTTGGTCGCACTGAAACCGAGTTTGTTCAAGCAAGCGCAGAGCAGGTCCATGCGCCGGGAATATTTCGCAGCGATCTTCTGTGTAATTTCGGGATGATCGAGAGAGTAGGCACATGCTTTTTGGATGGCGAGGAATTGCCCGCTATCCGAGTTGTCCTTCACGTCACCGTAGGCGCGCACGATCAACTCGTTGCCGACGACGAACCCGAGCCTCCAGCCGGTCATGTTGAAACCCTTGCTCATCGAATGCAGTTCGACGCCGACGTCCTTGGCGCCGGGCGTGGCGAGGAAGCTCAACGGTTTGCCGCCGCCGAAAACGAGCGCGGCATACGCGGCGTCGTGGATCACGATCAGGTGATGCTTCTTCGCGAACGCCACCACCTCGGCGAAAAACTCCGGCGTTGCGCTGGCGCCGGTCGGGTTATTCGGGTAATTAATGACGAGCGCCTTGGCACGCTTGAGTTTGTCAGCCGGGATGCTCTTGAGGTCCGGGAGGAAATTCGTCTTCTCCGTCAACGGCAGGTTCACGACCTCGCCGCCGTAGTATTTCGCGTGGGTGCCAAACACGGGATAACCCGGCACGGTCATGACGACGACGTCGCCCGGGTTGATGAAACATGCCGGCAGGATCGAGAGCGCGCCTTTGCTCCCGATCGAGTGCAACACTTCCTTGTCCGGATCAATGCCGGTCACGCCACACACTCGTTCCATCCAGCGCGCTGCCGCCTGCTTGAACTCCGGCCCGCCGTTGTCGGCATAGCCGCGATTCTCCGGTTTGGCCGCCTCCTCCTGGAGCGCGCGCACCGATTGCGGGAACGCCATTTCGTCGGGTTCGCCCACGCCCATATCAATCAACTCGACCTGCGGATGCGCCGCCATCGCTGCCTTCTTGGCGCGTTTGATCTTCTCGAACTTATAGATCTGCGTCCCCTTGCCGTAGCCCTTACCTCCGATGCGTTCGGCAAACAGATTCTGGATGTAAGACTCGCTCATGGAGCGCGAAATTATTGCGCCCCCCCCACGAAGGCAAGAACTTCGTGGAAAACGGGCAGAAATCTGGAAAAACGAGTTGCGGATTGAACAAATGCGGCTACTATCGTGTCTCAAGTTTCCAACACCAAACTAGGAGAAACATAGATGAAGAAACTGATGGCACTCACACTGGCGGGCACAATGTTGCTCGGGGGTTCGATGGTTTATGCGGGCGGCGCCTGTTGCCCGAGCAAAGCCAACAAAGCAGCCAAGACCGAAAAGGCCGTGAACTGCGGCGACGAAACCTTCTCGAAGCTCAATCTTAGCGACGAACAGAAGAAGAAGGTCGAGGCGCTGCGAGCCGAGTGCAAGAAGGATGGCTGCACGGCATCCATGCACGAGAAGTTCACCAAGTCCATGAAGGAGATTCTCACCGCCGACCAGTACACCCAGTGGGAGAGCGAGTGTCAGAAGGTCAGCAAGGGTTCCTGTCCGATGAAGAAGGATGAGCCGAAGAGTTGATGAACCGACATTTTTATGCACCATGGGCGGCAGGTATCACCTGCCGCCTTTTTGTTTTTTCGAGCAACTAAAGCCGGGTGACTTGCATACAGCTAGACGACCGCATGAATTGCCTGGTCTTATCATCTGTCTGCCTCGGACTGCTCTTGCAGACCGGCTGCGCCGGAATGAGAGGCAAGATCGCCGATGCGAAGTATGTCGCTCCAAACAACTTGTTCTCCTGCGAACTCCCATGGCCGAGAGACGAAATCGTGAGAATCGAGGATCAGGTACAGGGCAATGCGGTGATGGTGCGCTTCTTCCGCAAATTTGAAGGATTCAGACGGATTGATACTCAACCACTATCTGTACAGGCTGTTGCGGACCAGGGATCCGTGGACCGTCAAACATTCCTCGAAGCGTATTTCCACGCCGAAGTATTGCCGAAGCTCAAACACACTATTCCGAACACTGAGTTGATAGCTTCAGAGTTCCTTTCCGACCTTCAAGATGGATCTCTCTACCTTCTGATGCGATTGCCGGAGAAATCGAATGTCTGGAGCGGACTCAGGCAATCTGATGGCACCATACGTATGGGTTACCTCGATGCCATCCGTGGCTTCCTTCTTTTCCTACAAACGCCGTACATTTTCATTGTCCAAGCTGAGCAGGGTGAGGTGTACCTCCCGGACCGGAAGGATTTGGGTGCACAAGCTATTCTCGAGACCCCAGAACATCGGGCGCATGTGAAAAAGCACACCATCGGCTTTGCGCGGGGCATACGCGTTCTGCCATAGGCAACATGTGTGATCTGCTCTCGTTTCACCCCGATTCGGTAGACTTCACCCGATTCCAGATCGCGTCCAATTCTTCGAGCGAACAATCTTCTAGCTTCTTTCCCCGGCGCGCGATCTCCTGCTCGATCTGCTCGAAGCGGCGACGAAACTTTTTCACGGTCTGGTTCAACGCCTCCTCCGCGTCGTACTTCTGGAAGCGGGCCAGATTGACGACAGCGAACAGCAGATCGCCGAATTCTTCCTCGATCTCGCGGCGCCGCTTCCGCTTCATCGCGCGCTTGAGTTCGCTCAACTCCTCCTCCACTTTCGCGAGGACATCGGTTGACTTCTTCCAATCGAATCCAACCCGCGCGGCCTTCTTCTGGATTTCGTGTGCCTTCATCAGCGCCGGTAGATGTTTCGGCACTCCGTCGAGCACCGACCTGCGCCCATTCTTCTCCGTCTTCTTGATCGCATGCCATTGGGTCAACACCTGCTCCGCCGTCTTGAGTCTGTTCCTCCCGAACACGTGTGGGTGACGCCGTACCAGTTTGTCCGCGATCGAGTGGGCCACATCATCGAAGTCGAACTCTCCGGCCTCCCTCGCCATCTGCGCGTGAAACACGATCTGCAGCAGCAAGTCGCCCAGTTCCTCGCACAGCGCGCCATCGTCCCGCGCCTCGATGGCCTCGACCGCCTCGTAGCATTCCTCGATCAGGTTTTGCTTGATGCTCGCATGGGTTTGCTCGCGATCCCACGGGCAGCCGCGGCGGGAACGCAGCCGCGCCATGATGCGCAGAAGTCGGTCTATGGGTTTCACCGGTGAATGACTAACGCGGCGCAGCCGCAACCGAGTTGGTTTTTGCTGAAAGTCATGGCGTTCA
>CAZOTB010000152.1:0-14568 GCA_964582645.1 uncultured Verrucomicrobiota bacterium
CGTGGCAAGATCGGTGACGAGCTGGTAGTTGCCGAAAGCGAAGGGGGGGAGTTTATACGGTGCCGGCGAGGGCGGCACCGCCACAGTGGAACCGGCGGGGATGTGATGATTGATCCAGGCACCCGCTCGTAGCTGCGTACTTTGTTTGCCCGAATCAGATTGGAAGCCTGCCAGGTACGGCCAGGCGAGCGATCCCGTCCAGAGCAGTAGGGCCGTGCCGACGACGTAGCGTGCTCTAGGATTCCGAATCGTCGCCATGCCGACCGCTGCCACGACGGCCAGGACGGGGAAAACTGCGAACATCAACCTTGCCATCTTGGAACTCCCTGCCAACGGCCCCAATTCGTACACGAGCAGCAGGCAGTACAGTCCCAGCACGGCCAGTATTGCGGCTGACCAGGCGCGGTGTGTCCGCCACCACGCGACGAATCCCGCGATGGTCAATGCGATCGCGGGCAGCCCAAACGCTCCGAACAGCGTGTGCCATATGAACCCCCCGAGGCCAGCGAGCGAGAACCCCGGCGTGTACCATTCGCGGACATGGCGTGCCTCCGCGAGGAATGCGCCAAAATCCAAAAGCACGTACGGATTGCACGCGAAGTACACCCCGGCCACCAATGCGCAGCACAGCGCTGTCTTGAGGACTCGTTCCCGCAAACTCAATCCATGCAAAAACCACAGGCAGCACAAAGTCGCGAGAATGAAAATTTCGTTCGTGATCACCATCGCGGTCGCAGCACCACACGCCACCGCGGCGCGCCACAGTCGCCCCGGTCGCGCGTCGTGCACCCACCCAAAGAGCCAAAACAGACTCAGAAGGACAAAAAAACCTGCCGCAGCGTGCGGCTTCATTTCATGCGAGAACGTCACCGCTGCCGGACTGAAAAGGAACAGCGTAGCACCCATCCACCCGGAGAACGGATCGCACATCCTGCGGGCGAACCGATACACCAGCACCGCGGTGGCCATGGTGAAACAGACGACAAACATGCGGCCCACGATGTAGAGCCGGCCGAACTGCTCAGGGTGCTGCAGGTAATAGCCCAGGTCCGTATTCAACTCCAGAAGTCCGGTCTTCCCGCCCACGAACAGCATCGCTCCCACCGGGTACACGAACAGGCCTCCATACTGAAACAGGTGGGGATGGAAATCGAAACGGGAGGGTCGCATCTTGGACAAGCCCATCAACGTCAACATCTCGTCGGGATGATGCGTGTAGAGGAAGTAGCGGCGATAGGCACGAGGCAGATCGATCTCCCCTTGTTCCGGATCGGCAATGACCACCGAACCCTCCCCCTTGGAGGTTGTCGCGATCTGGTTGCGGACGAGCTCGAGATCGTCACCCAACAACTCCACTCGCGCGGATGACGGCAGGCCCCAGTCAATTCCGCATATCCCCAGACCCAGGCCCGTCAGGAGAATTACGGCCATCGCAATCCGATCGTGGACTGCTGTGGATGGTTCATCGGCCACGCGCGGAGCATAGGCCGGCAGGAGACGGTTCCGTCAAGCGACAATCACACCCGACCGAGTTCGATGATCTTCTTCTGCACGTCGCGGAAGCCGATGTCCACTTCGTAGATGCGCTTGAACTGATCGAGTGCTTCCTTCGGCTTGCCCATCATCTCGTAGGTCTCGCCGAGATTGTAGATCACGTCTTTCTTGACGTTGTCCATGATGGGGGATTCGACGTCGGCTTTCTGGAGTTGGTTCAGGGCGAGGTCGTACAGTTTCTGATGCCGGAAACACAGGCCGAGAAAATTGAGCGCCTGGACGCGACACTGCGGACTGCGGGTGGATTGCTGGAACTCCGGCAGCGCTTTCTCGATCTGTCCCATGCGGAAGTAGATATTCGCCAGCTCGAACCGGAACCCGATGTCGTTCGGGTACCGCCGCACGCGGTTCTCACACTCTGCGAGCACGAGTGATTCCCGTTCGGCGAGGAGTTTGTTGAGATCGCGCGTGAGCAGCGGATCGTTCGGTTTCTGTTCGAGCGCGCTGCGGATGGGCTTGATCCGCACGTCCACCCGCTTGATTTTGAGATCGCCGAGCATCTTTTCCAGCGACGGATCGGCATTTTCCTTCTTAAGCGCTTCTTCGAGAATGGTCTGGGCCTTCTCGAAATCGTTCTTCTGCACGTACAGATCGGCAAGCTTGCGCCGCAACGTCATGTTATCGGGTTGCTGGTCTATCTTGACCAATGTTTCCTCGATCAGATCCTTGAGTGCGTCCTCGGAGCGGACCACCTTGGATTCCTGTTCGAGGCTGACCACCTGTTTGGCGTCGCGGAGCATGTCGCGGGAACTCTTGGCGTCCTCGATGTTGGTTTCCACCATGTGCGCTTCCGTACTGGTCTCCTTGACCTCGCGGATGATGTCGGGGTCGTTGGGACTGACTTCCAGCGCGCGCTCGTACACGTCGAGCGCCTTGTGAGGTTGCCCCGCCTGACGATAGAGACTGGCCAGTGTGGTGAGGAAGCTCACGTTGTTGGGCGACGCCGTCACGGCAGCCTCGGCGGCGAGCACTGCCACCTCATAGATTTCCAGAGCTTGGGAGGCGCGGATGATGAGGTCGAGACCCTGCGTGTTGGTCGGGTCCTGATTGAGCATCTTGTAACCCGCGATCATTGCTTGTTTGGGCTTCTCCTTGAGTTGGGCCCAGCCCATCCCCAACAGGTGCAACGTACCGAACATCGCCGCGCCCTTCTTGACGTACGCCATCGCACCCTTCGCGCCGAACTGCTTCTTCTGGGTGGCGCGCAGGAGCTTGTGCGCCTGGAGAAATTCTGGTTCGAGCGCAATCGCGTCGAGCAACAGTTCGATGGCCAGGCTGGGGTTATCGCGGTCCACCGCGCTCAAGGCGCGCTCATACAGATCGCGTATGCGCCTCGAAACCTGGTCTTCCGTTTTAATCGGCATAGAGTTGCATCCTTCGGGTTGACCTAAGAAAAGCTGACAAAACTTAGCGATTCCGCAAGTCGCTGGTCAAACCTTTTTCCATCCGATCGGATGCCTCAAGTTGGACCGTTCTGGAGTGCAAGAATCACCCGGCGGCAATCAAATCTGCCCCCTCGCCATCGCAAGAACGCACTGGGGACCACAACCATTTCCTTTCGATTTGCTGGGGAAATCGCCTCATCAGCAGGTTGGAGTAACAGCCGCACCATCGGGGCATGGAATCTGCCGTATAACGCGCTTCGCGAGACGGTGGTGAGGCGTGTTCGGCAGTGTCAACCACCCTTGGACGGACCTCAAGATTGGAGCGGCTACGGCCACGCGGGCGGGTGAACCATTCCGCCGGCGAACACTCAGGAGCAACAAATGAAAATGATTCGTGATTCGATGTGGAAACGCTTTTGCAGGCCCGGGATCGCGGGCGTGGTGCTGCTCGCGGCGTGCGCGGCGCTTCCGATGTCAGCGCTGGCACAAACGCAGAGCGATGTCGCCGTGGAACTCACGGTCGAACAGGTGATCGTCAGTCCCGACGGCAAGGAAACGCTCGCGTCCGCCGAAAAGACCAAACCCGGCGACACACTTCTCTACACCGCGAACCACCGCAACGTCAGCAAGTTCCCGGTCCAGCGCGTGCAAGCCAACCTGCCGATTCCCGCCGGCATGGAGTACTTGGCCGACACCGCCCGACCCGACGGCGCGAAAGCCAGCACCGATGGCGTTCACTTTTTTCCCATGCCGTTGAAGCGCATGGTCAAGGTCCCCGACGGCACCGAGCGCGAAGAACTCGTGCCCCTCTCGGAGTACCGGAAACTTCGCTGGGATATCGGCTCAATCGAGCCGGGCCAGAGCGCCGTCGTTTCCGCCCGGGTCCGCGTCCTTCCCGCGGACGAACCCAAACAATCTCGGTGACCAATCCAGAACCGCAAGGAGCAACACACATGAAAATCCAATTCAACCGCAGCCATCTGATTCAAACCCACGCACACCGCCGACATCGTCCGCGAGGAAAGTACGTCCTGCCTCTGCTCGGGCGGCTCGTGCTGGTGCTGTCGTGCGTCACGCTCTGCGTGTGCGCGGTGCCGCTATCGGGCCACGCCGCCGCGCCCGCGGCCGGCACGATCATCGGCAACCAGGCGTCGGCCACATACACCGACGCCTCGGGCGTTGAACGCGAGGTGACCTCGAACGTCGCGCTCACCACCGTCCAACAGGTCGGCGCAGTGTTGCTCAGTTCCGACCAGACGATCCTCGTCGGGCCGGGCGGGCAGGTCGTGTTCAAACACAGCGTCGCCAACACCGGCAACGGCAGCGATTCGTTCACGCTCACCGCCACCAACCTCGGCGGCGATAACTTCGACCTCACCAACGTCCACATCTACCCCGACGCCAACCAGGACGGCGCACCCGATAGTTTCACCGACATCACCTCGTCCGGCTCGCTCGGCGCGGGCGAGGTGTTTCACTTCGTCGTGGTCGGGAATGCCCCCGGCTCGGCCACGAGCGGTCAGCAAGGAAACGTCTCGGTCGTCGCCACGAGCACGTTTGACGGCTCGAAGACCAGCACCAATACCGACACGGCCCAGATCAGCGACCAGGCCGTTATCAACGTGACCAAATCTGCCTTGTTGCTATCCGGCAACCCCGGCATCACCAACACGTTCACGCTCACCTACGTCAACACCGGCAACAACACCGCCACCAATCTCACCATCACCGACGTCATCCCCACCGGCATGACTTACATCACCAACAGCGGCCGCTGGAGCGTATCGGGTTCGACCGCGCTCACCGACGCCGCGGGCGGCGACCCGGCGGGCATCAGTTACTCGTACAGCAACGGTGTCCGCACCGTAACCGCCACCATCGCCGCGGTCGCGCCGGGCAACACGGCCTACATCACGTTCCAGGTGATCGTGGACGCCGATAACGCGCCCGGCATCATCAACAACACCGCCACGTACGGCTACGACGATGGCTCGGGCACGATCATCACCGACCAGCAGTCGAACACGGTCGGATTCCGGGTCAACCAGGTCGCGTCGGTCACGTTGAATGACGACCCGCTGCAGACGGGCGACACCACGCTCGACGACGTCGTCACCGTCACCAACGCCAACCAGGGCGCGGTGGTCGTGTTCAACAACCGCCTTCACAACACCAGCGCCGGCACCGACACGTTCAACATCACCTTCAGCGGAAGCACCTTCCCGGCGGGGACGACCTTCCAGCTCTACCAGAGCGACGGCAACACGCCGCTCGTGGACAGCGATGGCGACAGCGTGCCCGACACCGGCCCCGTCGCGTCGAACTCTGTCTATACCGTCGTGCTCAAGGCCACGTTGCCGCCTTCGGCTTCGGGCAACAACGGCGGCGCAGGATTCACCGTCACCGTCACCGCCGCCTCGAGCCTCGACTCGGGCGTGAGCGACACCACCACCGACAAGCTCAACGCAATCGGCGCGAGCTCGGTGGATTTGACGAACAACAGCGCCGGCGGCGCGGCACCGGGCGCGGGCGCGGGACCTGAGGCATTGCCCGTCGTGACCAACAGCACCAACGCAAACTCGACGACCCGGTTCACGCTCTACGTCAACAACACCAGCGCCATCTCGGACAGCTACGACCTAGCGGCCAGCACCAACGCGGCGTTCAGTTCCATCTCGCTGCCGAGCGGCTGGACGGTGGTGTTCCGCGACAGCGGCGAGTCGGTCATCGGCAACACCGGTGTCATCGCCTCCGGCGGCAACAAGCTCGTCTATGCCGACGTGACCATCCCGGCAGGAGCATCGCCCGGCGACACCGAGATCTATTTCCGCGCGTTGTCGCCCACGACGACGGCATCGGACATCATCCACGACCGGGTGACCGTGGCGACGGTTCATTCGATCACGATCGCGCCGAACAACAACGGCCAGGTCACCAGCGGCGGCACGGTCAATTACACCCATCAGTTGTGCAACGCCGGCAACGTCTCCGAGACCGTTACGCTCACGAGCACCAACTCCGACGCCGCCACCGGCTGGAGCAACCTGTTGTTCGAGGACACCAACGGCAACGGCTCGCTCGACGTCGGCGATGCGCAGGTCTCCGGCCCGATCGTCGTCGCACCGGGCGCGTGCCTCACCATCTTCGTCAAGGTCACGGCCCCGTCGGGCGCGACAGTGGGTTCGTCAAACACGACCACGGTCAACGGCACCGCCGTCAGCGGCGCGGCGGCCTCAGCGACCGACTCCACGAGCGTGATCTCGAGCGACCTCCAGATGCTCAAGGAGCAGGCGCTCGATGCCAACTGCGACGGTGTGATTGATTCGGGCAGCTACGGCACCGCGCCCATCTCGACCAACGCCGTCCCGGGCGCGTGCATCCTCTATCGCATCCGCGTCACCAACAACGGCATCGCCAACGTCACCAGTGTCCACGTGTTCGACACCACGCCCGCCTACACGACGTACAACGACGCGGGCGGCGCGGTGCCGGCTGCGGTCTCGGGCGGTTCGGTCAACACCTTTACCGGCCCGAGTGCCGGCAGCGCGGGTGCGTTCGACTTCAACATCGGCACCATCGGTCCCGGCGCGACGGCGACGATCACGTTCGGCGTCAAGATTGACCAATGAGCACGCGCCGGGAGCGAAAACGGCGGCAATTCCAGCCGATGTCCCCGCCCGAAGAGGGTTGGGGACTTCGGCTTTGTTCGGAAGACATGCAGCTCGGTGGCACAAACCAGGTCGCACAACGGGAAACGATGGGCGCAGAGGCATCCATCGGGCGTCCCTGGTCTTTTCACGCGCCGTTCTCCGGCGCCAGCGTTTGGAGTACAAGCTTCAGCTTGTCCGGGTCTGAGCAAACCCAACGCAAGCTGAAGCTTGTACTCCAAACGAAAGCAATCTTCGCCGTCCTCACGGCTCTGGTTACGTTCGCCACTTCATCGCTCGCCCTTCCGCCGTCCGGCGCCGTGATCACCAACATCGCCTCGGTCACATTCGTCACGTTCGACGGCGGCACGAACAGCCTCGACTCCACCGCCGTGCTGGCCCCGGTGCAGGACCTTCCTCCACCGGCGATCCATTACTACACCGCCAACACCTACTCCGACATCGCCATCGCCACCGGCGCGGGCGCGCCGTTGTACGTCCAAGCCAGCGCGCCTCAGTGCAACACCAACGGCCTGACTGCAGACAGCCTCCTCATCACCATCACCTCGACCCTGACCGGCGACACCGAGATGTTCCTCTCGACCGAGACGGCGGCCAACTCGGGCTTGTTCCGCATTCTGCCGAACGTGCCCACGGCGAGCGCGTTGTCGTCGCCGCCATCGAGCGGCAACGGCGTTCTCGAAACACTTCCCAACGACACCCTGACCGCGTCGTTCTCCGGCTGCGGCAGCGCCAGCACGGCCACGACGATCCTCGTGGACCCGACCGGCGTGGTGTTCGACAGCAGCAACAACAATCCGATCGCCGGCGCGAGCGTGACGTTGATTGACGTGACCGGTGCCGGCAACGGCGGCAACGCAGGCGGCCCGGCGCAGGTCTTCGAGTTCGACGGCGTCACGCCGGCGCCGAGCACAGTCATCACGGGACCGGACGGGCAGTTCCATTTTCCCCTGGTGCAGCCGAGCACGTATCGTCTCCAGATCACGCCGCCCGCGGGCTACGTCTATCCTTCGACCGTGCCGGTTGGGTCGCTGCCCGCCGGACGCACGATTGATCCGAGCGGATCGTACGGCGGCAACTTCTCGATCAACCCCAACCCGTTGCCCGTGCAGATTGACGTGCCGATGGACCCGGCCAGCTCGGCGCCGTTGTTCATCGTCAAGACCGCCTCGGTGGGCGAAGCGGAGATCGGCGACATCGTCGAGTACACGGTGAAGATTCAGAACAACGGCACAGCCGCGGCGACCGCCGTGACCGTGCTGGACCGGCTGCCGGCAGGATTCGCGTACCTCGATGGCAGCGCGCGACTTGACGGCGTCAAGATTGCCAATCCCAGCGGCGGCAAGGGACCGAAGCTCGACTTCGCCATCGGCAACATCGCCGGCGGCGCCACTGTGACGCTCACCTATCGCGTGCGCGTCGGCGTCGGCGCGCTCCAGGGCAATGGCAAGAACCACGCGCAGGCCATCGCGGCGGGACCGCCCGCGCAGGCCAGCAACGTCGCGATCGCCAAGGTGCGGATCAAGCCGGGCGTGTTCGACGACAAGGGCATCGTGATCGGCAAGGTGTTCGTGGATAAGAACCACAACGATATCCAGGACGACGGTGAGCCCGGCATTCCCGGCGTGCGGATCTATATGGAGGACGGCACCTACGCCATCACCGACAGCGAAGGCAAATACAGTCTCTACGGCCTCCGTCCGTTCGGGCACGTATTGAAGGTGGACGAAATCACGCTGCCGGCCGGCTGGAAGTTCTCGCAACTCACCGCCCGTCACAGTCAGCGCGGCACGCTCTGTCTGGTGGACATCAAGAAGCACGAGTTGCGGAAGGTCAACTTCGCCGATGTGTCCGACGACCCGAAGGTGCTCGAAGAGGTGGAACGCCGCCGCGCCCAGGGCGTGGTCGAGGTCGCGGAGATCGAGAACGCCTTCCGCGCGGAACTGACCGCCGACGGAGCACCCACGGCGTTGAGCGACATCAAGGCGCAGCCCGCGGCGGGGATCGTTGGCGGCACGACGACGAATGCGTCGCCCCTCGCGTTCCAGTCCGTGCTGCCGGACAACACCTTGAACAGTGGCAATTCGACTCTACCCTCCGCGCCCGTGGCAACCGTTCCGAGCGTGGACCTGGAGAAACTGGTCGCCGACATGAACAATGAGTGCGGGTTCGTGGACCTCCGGGACAACGTCACTCTGCCGATCGCGCAGGCCAACGTTCGCGTCAAAGGCCGCGCCGGGAGCAAGCTGTTGCTCTCCGTCAACGACCGACTCATTCCCGAGACCGACGTCGGCAAACGCGTCAAGCTCGCGAGCAAGGACTTTGAAGCGTGGGAGTATGTCGGCGTCGGGCTCCGTCCCGGCCCGAACACGCTCGAGGTGACGCAGAAGGACGGGTTCGGCAACGTGCGGGGCTCGCAGAAGATCACCGTCATCGCTCCCGGGCGGCTCGGCGAAATCCAGATTTTGTTGCCGAAGCAGGATCAGATCGCCGACGGAGTCACGCCGGCAACGATCCAGGTGTTGCTGCTGGACGACAAGGGCGTGCCGGTGACCGCGCGGACGCCGTTGACGCTCGAAGCAAGCCTCGGCCGGTGGCAGACGCCGGATTTCAATCCGACGGAGCCGGGCGTGCAGGTGTTCCTCGAGGGCGGCAAGGGCGAGTTTGTGTTGCTGCCGCCGGGCGAGCCGGGCGATGCGCTGATTGTGGTGTCGAGCGGCGTGCTCGAAGCCGAGGCCACGCTGCCGTTCCTGCCGAACCTCCGCCCCATCATCGCGGCGGGCGTGATCGAGACGCGCGTGCAGTTCAACACGCTCGACATCAGCGCGCTGCGTCCCTCGCGCAAGGACGACGGCTTCGAAGAAGAACTGCGCAACTGGGCGTTCTCCGCCGACAGCGGGCACGTCACCGGCGGCGGACGCGCGGCGTTGTTCTTGAAGGGCAAGGTCAAGGGCGACTACCTGTTGACGCTGGCCTACGACTCGGAAAAGAACAGCGACGACACGCTCTTCCGCGACATCGAGCCGGACCGGTTCTATCCCGTGTATGGCGATTCGTCGGTGCGCGGGTTCGACGCGCAAAGCACCAGCCGGCTGTACGTGCGCGTGGACAAGAAGAAGTGCTACCTGCTGTACGGTGATTTCTCGACGCAGTCCACGACCGAGGCTCGCGGGCTCGGCAACTACAACCGCAGCATGACGGGCGTCAAGGAGCACTACGAGAACAGCCGGGTCAGCGCCAACGCCTGGGCGACGTACGACACCGTCAACCAGGTGGTGAAAGAGATCGCCGCCGACGGCACCTCGGGGCCGTACTTTTTCACCGGGCTCGATTTCATTCAGAACAGCGAGAAGGTCGAAATCCTCGTCCGCGACCGCAACCAGCCGGCGGTGATTCTGAAGACGACGCCGATGCAGCGGTTCGCCGACTACGAGTTCGAGCCGTTCTCGGGGCGGTTGTTGTTCAAGGCGCCCGTGCCGAGTCTGGACGAGAACCTGAACCCGATCTCGATTCGGATCACGTTCGAGGTGGACCAGGGCGGCGACAAGTTTTGGCTCGCGGGCGCGGACGGGCAGTTGAAGCTGACCAAGAACCTTGAGGTCGGCGGCTCGACCGTGTACGACGGCAACCCGAACAACGAGTATCAACTGCACAGTGCCAATGCCACCTACCAACTCATGAAGAACACCTTCCTGTTCGGCGAGGTCGCGCAGTCGCATTCGGACACCAATGGCACCGGCAGCGCCGGGCGGATCGAAGTGCGCCGCACCACCGACTGGACCGACTTGCGGGTCTATGCCGCGCACGTCGAGACGAACTTCGACAACACTTCTTCGATCATCGCCGCAGGCCGGCAGGAGATCGGCGCCAAGCTGACCCAGAAACTGACGCCGCAGACCCTGTTGGTGGCGGAAGCGATCAACACGCGCGACTTGAACACCCGCGGCGAGCAGTCGGGCGTCATGGCCGCCCTGCAACACACGTTCGACAACAAGGTGACCGTCGAGGTCGGCGGACGCCACAGCCATGAGTCGGACAAGCCGTCGTCGGCGACCACCGTGGGTTCGTCGCCAAACGAAATGACCTCCGTGCGCGGCAAGGTGACCACGCCGGTGCCGTTCGTGCCCCAGGCGAATGTCTATGGCGAGTGGGAGAACGACGTCGAGCACACCGATCGTCGCCTGATCGCGTTCGGCGGCGATTACCAGGTGCTGAACAAGACGCGGTTGTACGCGCGGCATGAGTTCCTCGATGCACTGGGCGACGCCTACGAACTGAACGGCTCGCAACGAAACAACCGCACCGTGTTCGGCCTCCAGACCGAGTACATGAAGGACGGACAATATTTCAACGAGTACCGAATGCGCGACAGCATCAACGGTCGTGAAGCCGAGGCGGCCATCGGCCTGCGCAACGTCTGGTATTTGAGCGAGGGATTAAAGGTCAACACCACCTTCGAGCGCGTCAATCCGATCACGGGAACGAACGTCAACCTCGAAGCCACCGCCGCCACGGCCGGCTTCGAGTACCTGCGCAAGGAGGACTCCAAACTCACCGGCCGCGTCGAGGTGCGCACGACGGACGACAATGACCATTGGTTGAGCACGCTCGGCTACGCGCACAAGCTGGACGATTGCTGGACGGCGTTGTCGCGCTCGATCCTCGACTACAACAACCTCAAGACCGGCGGGCAGGGCGACGTGTTCCGCAGCCGAACGCAGTTCGGTGTTGCCTATCGCCCCGTGGATTCGGATGTCTGGAATGCGCTGGCCCGGACCGAGTACAAGTACGAGCATGATGAATCGGATCCGACCCAACCCATCGAGCGGCACGTGGTCATCTTCACCGCCCAGATCAACTACCAGCCGCTCACGAACCTGACGCTGAGTCTGCGGTACGCGCCGAAGATCGTGTTCGAGGACGACAAGCTCGATCACGGCACCTACGACGCCCACCTGGTCGCGGTGCGCGCCATGTACGACCTGACCAAGCGCTGGAGCGTGGGACTCAACGGCAGCGCGATGTTCAGCGGAAACGAAGGCGGCCTGCAGTACGCGCTCGGCCCTGAGATCGGCTTCCGCGCGCACGACCACGTCTGGATCAGCGTCGGCTACAACTTCACCGGCTTCCACGACGACGATCTCTCGGGCGACAACTACACCGATCACGGAGTTTTCATCGGCATGAAGGTGTTCTTCGACGAGAACCTCTTCGGCCGTCGCAAGCCGGAAGGAGGTGGCAGGTGAGAAACCTCTTCTGCTGGCCGGTGTGGCGCAACCGTCGGGTGAGCCGTGGCGAGCAACTGCACGGCGAGGGCGTCGTGTCGCCGCCGCGTCTCATCAGCACCCCACTTCGGTGGGGTGTGCAGCTGAGGCGTTCGTTCCCCGACAATTCTCGGAGTCTCATTCACACCCCACTTCAGCGGGGTGATCAGCATCGCCCCTATCGGCCAGGCCACCGGCAAAATCTCATTCACACCCCACTTCAGTGGGGTGATCAGCAATCGAGGGAGATCAAGAACCGCTTCAGCGGTTTTCACCCGCTGCTCAAAACCGCTGAAGCGGTTCAATCATGGTTCCACCCACACAGCACCCCGCTGAAGTCATTGGTATCTACAAAAGTCCATAGCTGGTCGAAAGAGATGGCCGAGGCCAAGCCCCGTGGGGGCGTCCTGTCTATAGATTTCGTCTCCGTGAATCGCGGTAGCTCCGTCAGGAGCGACATGTTCCCGGTTCGACCACACCCCTCTCATGTCGCCCCTACGGGGCTTGTTTCGCTTTGCACACGGGAAAACTACATACAGGACGCTCCTAACGGAGCTTTCGCCCACATGTGCAGATGCCAATGGCTGAAGTGCGGTGTTTCTGAGAGCGTCCCATTCAGCCGGAGGATGGTTTGTGGATTGCGCAGGTTCGCCGTATTTCTGGCCGGCATCGTCAGTCTCTGCGCGCTCGGCTCGCAGTCGTCCTTCGCCGCCGTGGCCAACTACACCGACCCTGCCGGCTATCCCGCCGCGTGGCCGGCAGCGCTGGCGACCCAGGCTTACACCGCCCAGGGCAATTCCCAAAACGACCTCGAAGGCAACCCCGACAACTCGAAGGGCGCCACACCGCAGTCCTCCGCTGACTTCTCAAGCGGCAGCGGGTCGCAGCCCTCTTGCTACTATTACGCCGATGGCTCGATCCTGTTCTTCCGCGTGCGTCTCTCTTCGAGCCCGATGGCGTTGAGCGGCAGCGGCGAACCGTTTGTCTCGGCGACTTGGAACTTCCTGATTGATACTGACGGCGACGGTTGGAAGGAGTTCGTCATCGAGGTGGACGGCACCAGTTCAACTTCGGATCCCGACGATATCGTCGTCATTTACGACAACGCCAACTCGCAGAAGTTCACCATCGGCCTGGCCAACGTCTGGTATCAGGACACCGGGCGCCATCCCACCAATCGCTCCGGCGACGGCGCCGATGGCGAGCCGGGCAGCTCGTCCAACTGGGACGCGGACTCGAACGCGTACATCTGGGACTTCGGCCGCACGCGCGTGGTCCAGCTCGACACCTCGAAAGCCCCCAATTCGAACAACAGCGAGTACTTCCTCGACGTGCAGGTGCCGCTCGCCGCGCTCGACGCCTCCGGCTTGGGCGGGCCGACCATGACCGCCAACACGCCCTTCCTGATGGCGATCACGACCAGCAACTCGAACACGGACCCGACGCAGAAGGACATCATCTTCTCGGGCGATTTCGCGATGAGCGATGTTCCGTTCCCCACGGGCGATCCGACCACACCCAGCGGCCAGATTCTCCAGGCGCCGGTTGTCACCAGTGTCACGGCCAGCGCCTGCCCCTCGCCCATCGTGCTCAACGCGACCGTGATGGACGCGTTGACCGTCGAGGGCGGTGTCACCGTGGACACAATCTCGAACGTCGTCTTCCAGTATTGGTTCGACGCCGATGGAAACGGTTCGACCAACGAAGCCTCGAGCTGGGTCACTATCGGCACCGCCAACACGACCAACGTGCTCTCGCAGTTCACGTTGACCTGGAACACCACGAGCCTGGCGCAGGGACAGTATTTCATCCGCGTCGTCGCCACCGACAACCAGGGCAACACCACCATCTCGACTTCGCAGAGCCTCTATCCGAGCGGCATCTATGCGACGTTCAACAACACCTGCGGCTCGTTGATCGGCGATCTGGCCGCGTTCAAGACGGGCGCGACGAACGTCTTCGCCACCAGCAACCTCACGTACACCATCACGGTGACCAACCTCGGCCCGACGCAGGCCACAAACGTCGTGGTGAACGACACGCTCCCGGCGGGCGTCAGTTTCGTCAGCGCCAGCGGAGGAGGAACGAACAACGCCGGCGTGGTCGGCTGGCCCACGATCTCCAGCTTTGCCGTGTTCGCCACGACCAACTTCACCGTCACGGTCACCGCGCCCAACAGCGGCACGCTCACCAACCGCGCCTCGGTCACCGCCGCGACGAGCGATTCGTCCACGAACAACAACACCAGCTCGGTCATCACCACCGTCATCCCGCTCGCCGATTTGCTCACGACCAAGACCGGCGCGACCAACATTCTCGCCGGCAGCAATTTCACCTACACGATCACGGTGATCAACCTCGGCCCGTCCACCGCCACTAATGTCATGGTCAGCGACACGCTTCCGGCTGGCGTCACGTTCGTCAGCGCGTCCGCGGGAGGAACAAACAGCGCCGGGGTCGTCGGCTGGCCCGCCATCGCCACCTTTGTCAACGGTGCAACCACCAACTTCACCGTCACTGTCACGGCCCCGGCGGGCGGCACCCTGACAAACATCGCAGCAAGCACTTCGTCCATCAGCGACCCGAGCACGAACAACAACTCCAGCGCCGTCATCACCGCCGTCACGCCGCAGTCGGACGTGACGATCAACAAGACCGGCCCGGCCAACCCGGACGCGGCGAGCAATTTCACGTACA
>CAZOTB010000153.1:0-14367 GCA_964582645.1 uncultured Verrucomicrobiota bacterium
AACACCCCAGCCAAACCCATTCATTCCCGCGCCGAACAACGCGCGTTCTACGAAGCTAACGGCTTCGTCGTCATCCCCGATGTGCTCAATCCTTCGCAGCTTTCCGAGTTGCGCACGATGGTGGACCGGGCGATGGACGGTACCATCAAGCCCGATCGTGTCCCCGGCCTCGACGACTTTCAGATTCAATGGGAGCCGACCGTGCAGAACGATCCCACAGTGCCGCGCCGCGACAAGATTCGCGTCATTTTTCACCTCACGCACACGCATTCGTACTTCTGGAAACTCGCCACCAGCGACACGATGCTCGACGCCGTGGAAAACCTGATCGGGCCGGACATCAAGTTCTACACCGACCAGATGTTCTGCAAACCGGCGAAGCACGGGAGCGAGGTGCCGTGGCATCACGATTCCGCCTATTGGCCCGACGCCGAACCGAACCTGTTGAGCTGCTGGCTGGCGATTGACGATGTGACCATCCAGAACGGCTGCGTGCGATTCATCCCCGGCTCGCACAAGAGTTACACCCCGCATCACAAGATCGTGACGACCAATCCGAACAACATCACCTGTCAGCCCGGCACGGTGGATCCGGATCGGGAGGTGCCCGTCGAGATCAAGGCGGGCTCAATGAGCATCCATCATTCGTTGTGCGTGCATCGCAGCCTGCCCAACATGAGCGACCGCAGCCGACGGGGGCTGGTGATGATCTATCTGCCGGCTGACCTGAAGTTCATCCGCCCGTGGAATTTCAAGTACGGGTTCAAGCTCGTGCGGGGACGCGAGCCGGCAGTCGCGGCGTGACTCTGTTGCGGCGGCAAGCTAAAGCTTGTACTCCGAACTGGAGCGGTCGCGCATCTCTCGTTTGGAGTACAAGCTTTAGCTTGCGAAGACGTCACCGACTATGAGACCGAACTTCGAACTCAACCCTCACCATCGCCGCGTCCGCGCCGCGTTCGAGGGCACGTTCGCCGACCGCGTCGCGATCTGCGAACAGGCATTTGCCTCCTCCGTCGCCAGCCAGGTTCTGGGTCACGAGATGATTACCGGTTCCACGGATGTCCACTACTACGAAGGCTGCGCCTGGCTCGACGGCGAACAGGCGCACGCCGAGTTCGTCGAGCGGCTCTATCAGGATTGCATCGCGCTGCACCGCCATTTCGACTTCGACATCCTCTATCTGCCGTGGCGAAGCCAGACCCGTCCCACCAAACGCGTGGGTGAACACCAATTCCTCTACGGCAATCCCGACGGCGACGATTGGTCCATCGGACAGTTCGATCCGGTCTCGCGGACCTTTGGCGAGGTGAAATCCGGCAGGCCCGAGCTTACGTTCGAAGAAGTCGAGGCTTTCCTGCGCGCCGAAATCGCGAAGCCAAGATCGGCGAGGAAGGAAGTGTCCGTTGACTTTCTCTTGCTGCGTGCCGTGCGCGAGCATGGAGATGAATTTGTCGTGGCGGGCGCGAGCGGCATGGGCATACCCATGACGGCGGGCTGGCTCGAAGCGACCGTGCTCGATCCGGGTCTGTTGGCCGAGTATCTCGACATCGCTGTCGAGAACCAACTTGCTTATCTCGAAGCCCAGCGCAAGGCCGGCATCTGGTTCATTAACGGCGGCGGCGACTTTGCGTTCAACAGCGGTCCCGTGTATTCGCCCAAGTTCTTCCACGAAGTGATGGCGCCGCGCTGGAAACGCCTCTTCGATTTCTGTCGCGCCAACGGCATGGTGTACGTCATGCGCTCCGACGGCAACCTCTGGCCTGTCGCCGACGACTTGTTCGGCTGGGCCAATCCGCACGCGTACTACGAGGTGGATTACGATGCCGGGATGCGTTTCCCCGAGTTGCGAAAACGCTTTCCGAATCTCACGCTGATGGGCAACGTGAGTTGCGCATTGCTCCGCACCGGCACGCCCGACCAGATTCGCCAGCGGGCGATTGAGTGCCTCGAGTCTGCCGCGCCGCGTGTGATCCTCGGCAGTTCCAACTCCATTCTGCACGGAACGCCGACGGAGAACTTGCTCGCCTTGTACGACACTGCGAAGAACTACCGGCTGCAGCTCACTTCCGGTCCTCAATGATGCGTCGCAGGGCGGACACATCAATCTGGTCCTTCTCGCGGTAGCTGTCTTTCTTCAGCAGGATCAACCCTTCCGCGTTGATGTACGGAATCCGCGCGGTGGGTGTGCTATGCCACTCGCGATAGGGCAGGAGGTCTTCATACGAATGGCCGCGCATGCGTACGAATATATCGAGAGGAAATTCCTCGACCACCCGGATGGAGCCTTCTTCATCGGAAAAATCGGCGGGCGTGAGTTCCCGAGCGTGGCCTTCGCCAAATGAGCGCAGCACGGAAAGCATTTTCTCCAGGCTGGCGGTGTCCCGGGCTACGATGATGTCAATGTCCTCGGTTGTGCGAACGAAACCGCACAGGGCGCACGCCACACCGCCCATGGTGAGATAGGGCACCTGGGCGTTAGCGAGATCGCCCAACAGTTTTTCGAACGGATTTGTCTCTTGCGGCATTGGGGAGTTCCCGGCAGAAGGGCCGCATCGCCCGGTTGAGCCTCACCAATCTCTCCAGCGGGTCGAGCTTTCGCTCGGTGCCCACCTGCTTGCGGATTGCGATGCGTTCCGTCACGAGCGAAACTATTCCACGTTGGTCGGAAGTTTGCCAGTCTGCTATTCGGCTTCGCAGTGGGGAGGTTCGGCTGACTTGACGCTGTGGACTCCGCCAATTACTCCACGTGGATCGGCAGCTTCATCGTCCGGTACTCGGCTTCCCAGATTTTCAGGACTTCCTCGGTGAACTGCTCCAGCGAACGCTTCTCGCCGACGTGTTTGAGCAACTCCGGCAGCCAGCGTTTGCCGAAACGGACGTGCTGGGTCTCGTCGGCGATGTCGTAGCGGACGAATTGCTCGCTCAAGCGGTCGCCCGATTTCTGGTGCGCCTCGACGCGGCGATGCCGGTAGGGGAAGGCATTGACCTCATTACCCATCGTCAACATGCAGTACTGCGTGACGGGATCATGCTGACTGCGCCAACGGAAGATTTGCAGCAGTTGCGGCGACTGGAACGGATCGAAGTTGTGCCGGCGCATCCATTCGAAGCCCATCAGGCAATGCCGCACTTCGTCGTAGAGATGCCGGGTGGTGTCGTACTGAAACTCCCACGGCATGTCCGGCAATGAGTACAACACCGCCGCCACGGTTTCGGCCGCGAGCATCTCGGTCGAGTACCGCTCGAACTCCTCGATGGTGTGCTCTGCGTACTGATCCTCGGATGGCATCGGGACGGGATCGGCCCCGCGATTCGTGAACCGTTCGTCGCGCGCCGCCTCCCGGGACAACGCAAACGCACGGCGGCAACCCGGGGCCGCTGCGGGTGCGTCGGTTCGAGCATCGAGTCCGCTGACTCCACCCGCGGCGCCGAGCAGGGCGCGAATGTAGTTCTCCCACTCGCGCGCGGCGGCGGTGATCTTCCCGGCCGATTCCAGTTCGCGAAGGATGGTCTCGACCCGCTCGATCTGCGCGCGTTCGTCGAGCAGCACGTGACGGATGGCGTGGACGCTCGGTTGGTCGCTGTTGGGAAACGTGGCGGTCTCGTGATTTTCGAGCGCCTGCACGAGGCTCGGCTTGAGCACGCGCCAGAATGCCAGCGCCATCGCGAATTCATCGGGCGCGTGTGGGATTTCGTTCATCAATCGCACCAGCGCATTGTCGGACGGTTTCTGAAAGGCGGGCGACTGGATTTCGCGCAGTCGCAGGTAGAGCGCCTGCACGTGCTGTGCGGCTTCCCAGATGGCGCGTCCAAGTTCGCACTTCAGTTCGAACCGGGCGGTTTGCGGCAGCCAGCCGGCCAGGATGCGCAGGGCTTCGTGCTCGACGAACCGATACCGGTTCAGCAGGCGGCGGTTCGTATCAATGTCCAGCGCGTCGAGTTGAGTGTTCCATGGCGCAACCATAACTTCCTCCTAAATCCATCTGGGATACTTCTTGCGAATCATGGCGACGACTTTCTTGAATGTCGCGTCGCTGATTCCGTTGTACGGCGGCAGTAGTCGCAGGGGAAAAGTCGGGTCGTGGATCTTGCAGAACATCTTGTCGTAGGCTCCATCCATGTGCGCCTCGCCGATGCCGAGGGCGATCATGTCGTTGGTGACATTTGTCAGTTCCTGCTGCATCTCGATCAGTTTGCGGAAGTTTCCCTTCTGGCCCGCCTCGAAATACGCCTTGCCGGACGCAAACTTCGTTGCCGCCATCGAGATCAAGAGTCCGCATGCGCCAACCTGGCAACCGTAGGCGTAGCCCGTCTCGGTCAGAAAATGCGCGAGTTGCGGTGTCTTGGTGATCAACCCGAGCACGCGGTCCATTGCGTCGGTGCTGTTCTTGGTGGCGACCAGGTTCGGGTTTTCGCGCGCGAGCACGACGTACTCGTCCGGCGTCACGAGTCGCTTCGTGCGCATCAGGTTGTAATGCAGAAAGCCGCAGTCGCGGAACCGTCCGCATACTTCTCGAAAGAACCGCCGCGTTTCCGTCTCGGTCAACGCGCCCCAACTCGGAAGCGAAATCTGAAAGTGGCGAAACCCGAGGTCGCGTGCCCGGCCGATCCGTTCGATCATTTGCGGCAGCGACAGCCCGATGATGCCGACCATGGCGGTCACGCCCGGTTGGTCGGTTTCCTCGCGGAACACGCGGCAAATTTGGTCGTACTGACGTTCGTTGACCGCGTAGCCTTCGCCTGCAGTGCCGAAGATATACACGTGCTTGGTGAGTTCCTTGAGCATGTGTCGCACTTGCCGTCGGAAGATGTCCTCCGCGAAGGTGAAGTCGTCGTTCCAAGGGATGCACGCGGTCGCGAGGATGCAACAGGGGTATCGTGTTGGGATGGTCATGGTCTGGTCGTCTCTGAGTTCGGCGGGCGAATGAACCACAACTGTTGGCGAACGACAAGGCGAATGTCAGCGGCGAATTTGACATGCCTCCGACCGGGCGATACAAAGGTCATACGCTGTGAAGTGGAGTGAGTTGAACCGTTTTAGCAAGGCGCTGCTGCTCTTGATGGGCGCGTTCGTGATCCTGTACCTGGTGCGGGAATTGATGCCCTCCGCGCCGACGGAGCGGGCTGCCAAACCGACGTCGCATCTCGGATTGGTGCGACCCGGCGCCGATCACCCCGAGCCGAGTGCATCGAAGAATGAGAGCGGACTGGTCGAATCGCTGAAGAGCCCCAGTGGGTCGGTGCGCGATCAGGCTACTTCCTCGCTCTGGAAACTCTGGCAGAGCGCGGCCGGGCCCGACGCCGAACGTCGCCTGCAGGCAGGGATGGACATGCTGGCCTCGGGACATCCGCTCGCGGCCGTGGATCAGTTCTCGAAGTTGGTGGCGGATTACCCCGAGTTTGCCGAGGCGTACAACAAGCGCGCCATTGCGTATTTCTCCATGGCCGACTACGAGCGTTCGATCCAGGATTGCCTCAAGACGACCGAGCTCAACAAGAGCCACTTCGGGGCATGGAGCGGTCTGGGTCGCTGCTATGTCGCCATCCGCCGCTTCGATCTTGCGCTCCACGCGTTCGAGCGCGCGCTCGAACTACAGCCGTTCTCCGAGGAACACAAGCGCGCGATCGAGTTCTGCAAAGAGAAGAAGAAGAACATGCTTCCGCAGGATTTGAACAGTTCCGCGTAGCAATCTTGTGCCGTAACATGGCGTTTCCAGCAGCTCATGGAAGTGATCCGATCCAAAGTGTCTTCCCCCATCTCGATGGTCTTTGCCAAGTTGGTCCGGGCCTCCCGGCTTCGCATTCTCGGCCTGGTTCTCCAGAAGCGGACGCTCCTCGGCATTTCAATTCTTCTTGCCCTCGCGCCGGGCTGCCACACGAAGTCCAGCATCGGACCCTCCACAACCTTGAAGCAGAGCCGGACAAGCTTTGTGCTGGCACAGGAAGGCAAAACCCGATTGCCCATCATCATTTCTCCGCACGCGTCGGCGGAAACCACCGGGGACCGCATGGACGTGGTTATTATCTCGCCAACAGATTGATGTGGAATCCCCGCGCCGACCTGGCATCGCGATTCCCCGGCGAATCCATGTAAGGTCGCGGCCCCGATCACGCCAGCGGAAACGGAAAGGAACTTCGAGGAAGGTCTTGCATTTTTTCCAGCCCCGATTGTCGCCGAGAAGAAGTTTTCCACCGAGCTTGTGCCCGTGTGGTTCGGCGACTCATCACCCGTCGTCAGCGGGCAGTCCTATCATCGTGGTCCACGTTGCGCCCTGTACAGCATCACCGGCGAAACCCTGTCCGTCGCGCTTCTGGTCTCCCGCGACGTCGCTGCGTCGGATGGGTCATCCAACCGCACCCAGCAGGCATACGAGTAATCGCATAGTCGGGTATGCACGTTCCAGCTTGGTGAGTTTTCTGTTTTCTTGCCTTCGCCGGGAACGGAGCAATACGGAAACCGGATCAGAGAGCAGGCTTTGGCGGAGGTGTGGTCGAACCTCGGGCTTCTTGCATCGCCTTCTGAAAAGCCTCCTCGCCGCGATTGTCATAGCCAAGAACAAACCCGCGCCGAAATTCGTCCTGTTGAGCGTTGTCCAACTTCAGGACGTGTTTCCTGAGAAATGCAACGAACGCGTCCCATGTCACCACATCCCGCCGCAAGTCTTGTCCCCAATCGTGTCCGTCTTGGTAGATGTTGGTCGTGACCGCCTGCGGCTGTGCGTACCTTGGAGGAGCGGCGGGCGCAGGCTCCTGGTAATAGGAAGTGGAGACAGGCACTTCGCTGTAAACCACATAGGCAGCGGACGAATACACCGGCCAGTAGGAATGATAATAGCCGTAGTAGCCATAGTATGGATAGTAGCCGTAGCAGGCAGAGTAGGGATATCCATAATACCCATAGTAGTTGTAGCTCTTGTACTTGTACTTGCCGCCACAGTTGTAGCTGCCCCCGTAGTAGTAGTAGTTTCCGTTGTAGTACTTTCCGCGGTTGTAGTGTCCGCCGCTGTGGGAATAAGAGCCTCCGTGATAATTGTTGCCCCCGTATGGATAAGAGCCTCGGTCTCCGTAGGTGCCGCCGGAGTAGCTACCTCCACGAGCATTGCTGCCGCTGGTAACGGGACGGGAACCATTGGATCCAATGGAGGCGCTACCCCCTTGTTGGCGCGGCTGGCTAATCTGAGAACGGGGCTGGTCGAACCGGGAGCGCTGGCTGGCTGGGCTGCTACTGACCCTCGCCTGTGCTGAAGGACCCCTTGGCGATGAAGTAGGCGTTGAAACGAAACTACGCCCACTCGGGGCGCGACTACCGCTGCTGCGCACGCCACCACCCGGCGAGCCACCTTTCGGTCCACAGTACGAGTCCAGCGGAAACGCCAATACTCCCACTGCAGCGGCGATGAGGGCAAGGTTCTTCATGATCGCCCCACCATCCTTTGACTGCCGGAGAATACGCTTATTCAATCAGGATTGTCAACCGCCAGACATGGCAGCAAAACGTGGAAATGCTGCTCATGAACGCTCTTGGTCCCAAGCGGGCAGCGTGGGCTTCCTCCACGGGTTCGTGGCGCCGGTGACATTCCGAAAACTCGGCGCAAACCAACCACTCACTTAGGGTGGAGCTGGTGCACTCGGAAGGACCTGAACCTGAACCTCAGCATCCGCAGGCAGCACAGTGTCTTATCGCTGACTTGTCACGAGGCTTGTTTGGCTCGAATGGAGAAGGGAAAAATAGAAGACTGTTCGATCTTGTTTCATGCTCTCTAACGCGCCCGGAAGGGCGTACCGGGTGAGCGGAAACGCCGGACGGCGTCACTACGAGCCAATCTCAGGATACTTCAGCGCCAACTTGCGGATGTCGTGCGAGAAGCGGACAAATTTTTCCTCCCACGCTTTCGCTTCGCGCCGAGTGTAGCGGTAGAATCCCTTCGCGTTGGACACTCCCTTCGCACCCGATGCCACCACGTTGCGCATCAATGCCGGCACGCGCTTGTTGCAGGAGAGTTCCCGGTTGAGATCTTCCATCACCGTCTTGTACGCGGGGATGCCAGTCAGATCCATGAACCGAAACGGTCCCGCCAGCGTGATCCACCAGCCGAGATCATTGCGGAGGGAACGGTCCACATCGGCCACGGTGCAGACGCCACTTTCGACGAGATGAAACGCTTCGCGCAGCAGCGCGTAGAAGCAGCGGTTGGTGATGAACCCCCGGATGTCCTTCCTCAACACAGACGGTTCCTTGCCGCATCTTTTTCCAAAAGCCATCGCCCGATCGCGGGTCGCCGCGGACGTTTTCGTTCCGCAAACGATCTCCATGAAACGGGTGATGTGCGCCGGCTCGGCCCAGTGCATGCCGATGATGCGGCCGGGATGTTTCGCCTTCGCCAGGAGCATCGATATCGGAATGCTCGAGGTATTGCTCGCGATCACGGCCCTTGGCGAGAGCACACGCTCCAACCCGGCGATCACACGCCGCTTCGCCCGTTTGTCTTCCACGATCGCCTCGACGACGAGATCGCAGAGGGCAAGGTCGGCGACCTTGGTGGTGACGTGATACCGTTTGAGCCGGGAAGCAACGTCGAGATTGGGCGAGTCGTGTCGCTTCAGATCCAGCAACGCGCGCCGCACCTGCGAGGGAGAGTTCCGCACGGCGTCCCGGCGAAGATCACAACCGATGACCCGGTATCCATGCCGCACGATGCACGCGGCAATGCTGCTGCCCATCAGGCCAAGGCCAACGACGCCGACGGTGTGGATGTTCACGCGGCGGTGTGAGTACCGCGAGCGCGACGGAAGAGCAAGCCGCAACCGGCGGCGAGCAGAAAGGCCAGCGAGGAAGGCTCCGGGATGATCTCGGCGATGCCGGGGTATGGAATCAACATGCCCGCGCCGGCCAGATCGTAGGTGGTCGAAGCGAGGTAGCTGTTCGCGGCGAGAGTGCTGTCGTAATAGAGGTTCACGTCGAGCGTGAGGTTGTTGGTGTTGGACAGCCCGCCGAAATCGAGCGCACCGACGTACAACGCGTTGAAGACAGCCCCTGTCAACCGCAGCGTGTCCGTTGGCGCGACGATGAAACTGCCGATGGCGAAATTGGTGGTGATGGCGGCGAGGCCGTAGAAATTCGTGCCGTCATCGGTCGCATTGCTGCCGGTCAGGTCGAACACGTGCTGGCCGACGCCGTTGGTGAACAGGACCGTGGACGAATCGAGGGCGAAGAGGCTGTCCTGCGTGGATTGCAAGGTGAAATCGCTCTCGAACTGGAACAGGTCGCCGGCCCCGCCCGAGAGGTAGCCCGAGGAAGTGACGGTCAGGTTCGCCTGGAAGATGTTGGTGGACGGGTCGGTAATGAACGCACCGCTGACGACGCTGTTGCTGCTCCACGTGGCGATGCTGTTGACGACCTGGATCGATCCCTGATTGGTGACCACCGCGGCGATGCGGGCAGTGGTATTCGATACGAGCATCGAGCCGCTGGTGCCGCCGATGTTCAGGCGGCTGCTGCGCCAGAGCGTGGTGCCGTTGACGAGTTCGAGCCGGTGGTAATTGGTTGCGCCGAAACCACTGTCGAAGTTGTATGCGGCCACGCCGGTCGTGTTGGACGAGTTGTTCAGGCGGAACGTGTTGTTCCCGGAGAATGCCATGTTGGTGAGCTGGTTGCCGGGGCCAACAACGTTCGCATAGACGCTGGCACTGGCGACGTTGCGGAAGGAAATGGTGCCGCCGGCGATGGCGATGTTGCTGGCGGTGTTCGCGATGATGGAAGGTGTGGGCGAGGTGAATTGATAAATGCCGGCGTTGTTGGTGATGTCGCCCGAGCTGACGCCGCCGACGGCCGCGCCACTAACCAGGATATTGCCTTCGAGCGTGCCGCCGTTCTGCACGAGGATGTTTCCACCGATGCCGCGCGTGTTGGCGTTGACGACAGTGTTGCTGCCAACACTCACGGTACCGCCCACTTGCAGCATGCTGCCGTTCCCCGTGACGACGATGGAGTTGTTGACGGAGGTGTTGGTCGCGGAGCCGAGCCAGGCATGGCCGGTGGTCGTCACCTGGCCGCCGTTGGAAACCGTGAGATTGTTGGAAGCGCCGCTGGCGCCGACCGTCAGCGTGCCGGCGATATTCCAGAGGGAGCCGCTGTCGGTCACGGTGACGCTGTTGCTGTTGGCATTGACGCCGAGGCCGATGCTGCCCGCCGGGTTGCCAGCGCTGTAAACCTTGCCGCCCTGCGAAACGGTGAGGCCGTTGTTGATGCTGTTGGCACCGTTGCCCAAAACCATCGTGCCGTTCGCGCTACCGTTGCTCCAGACCGATCCGCTTCCGGTCACCACCGCGAAGTTGTTGCTGCCGGTTTCGCCGATCACGTTGGGCCCTGAGAAAAACTGGCCACCGTCGCTCACGCTGAGAGTGTTTCCGTTGCCGGCGAAGCCCAGGCGGAAGCCGACGCTGTTGATTTGCAGCAGCGAGTTGCCGCCCGTGACCAACACCGCGTTGCTGTTCGCTCCAACCCCGCCGCCGACGTCCAAGTTGGCCGAGGCGGAGGAGGAGACGTACATTTTGCCGCCGTTGGAAATCGTCAGGCTGTTGAACGACGCGTTCGCGCCGCCGCCGAGGTTGTAGGGGTTCGCGCCGACCGAGGTGTTGGTCAACACGCCCCCGTCGGCGATCAACACCGAGTTGCGGGTCGCGGCGCTGCCACTCGCGATGCCGCCTGCCTTGATCGAGACCAAACCATTGTTCGTGATCGTCAAGGTGTTGAACGCGCCGCCGTTGCCCACGATGAGCGAGCCGTCCTGCCAGAGCGATCCGGCGCCCGAGACGACGGCGGTATTGTTCGAGCCACCGGCGCCGACACCGCTGGGGCTGCCGGTCCCGCTCGAGGAATACAGCTTGCTTCCACCTGTGATCGCCAGGCTGTTCGACGATCCCAGGCTGCCGACGATCACGCGCACCAGGCTGCCGTTGGTGAAGACCGAGCCGCCGGTCACGGTGAGGCTGTTTCCCATCGCGGTCGCGGTGCTGCCAACCGAAAGCGCGCCGGCGGCGTTAACGATCACTCCGCCACCGGAGACGAGGAGGCTGTTCCCCGACCCGCTTTCGCCGACCGTGACTCCGTTGCCGCTGTAAGCGGTGGCATCGTCGGCCACGGTGAACGCGTTCGACGAGCCGCTCACCCCAACCCGGAGCAACGCGGTGTTGCTCCACGCGGACCCGTTGCCGGTCACCAGTACGGCGTTGTTGTTCCCGTCGGTCGTGTTGCCGACATTGGCGCCGCCGGTGATCACGGTCATCATGCCGCCGTTGGCCAGGAGCAGGGAGTTGAATTGACCACGGTCGCCCAGGATGAATCCTCCCGAGCCGGCGACCTGCCACAACGAGTTCATATCAGTGATGAGCGCGGAGTTGTTGTTCGCGGCAAAGAATGCACCGATGGAACTGGCGCTTAAGCCGCCGCTATACAACTTTCCGCCGTCCCCGATGACGAGGCTGTTGAAAGTGGCGTTGGTCATGCCGCCGATGATGAAGCTGGTCGTATTCGTCCAAAGCGAACCGGCACCGGTGATCCACACGCTGTTGCTCGTCGCG
Organism: uncultured Verrucomicrobiota bacterium; assembly: GCA_964582645.1. Classification (GTDB taxonomy): domain Bacteria; phylum Verrucomicrobiota; class Verrucomicrobiia; order Palsa-1439; family CAZOTB01; genus CAZOTB01. The sequence goes on from CAZOTB010000153.1 coordinate 11,581, forward strand.
CCGGTGTCCGCGTTGACGTTTTTCGATCCGATGGCGCCGCCGCCCGTGGACACAACCTGCCCGCCGCTGGAAATGGTCAGCGTGTTGCCGATGGCATTCGCGCCAAGCCCGACCACGAGAGCCCCATCGCGCCAGACGGACCCGCTGCCGGTGATCAACGCGGTGTTATTTGTGCCGTTCAACCCGATCCCGCTCGCGTTGCCGCCGCCGCCGGCCGAGACTTTGCCTCCGTCGCTGATGGTGATGCGGTTGGAATAACTTCCACTGCCAATCAGCAACCGGGCTGAGTTCGTCCAAGTCGAGCCATTGCCGGTGACCACTAGCGAATTGCCATTCGCGCCGGCGCCATTGCCAACGGTTGTGGTACTGGCATTGGTGAGCGACCCGCCACCGCTGATGGTGAGAACGTTGCCGGTGGCAGCACCGGAGCCCACCGTGAAGGTCTGCCCGCCCAGGTCCCACTTCGAGCCGCTGCCGGAGATGGTCACCGTATTGTTCGAACTCGCGCTGCCGACGACCGGGGCTGCGTTGAGAGTGAACAGCCTGCCGCCGCTGTCCACGAGGAGCGAATTGCCGCCGGAAGAGTTATTGCCCAAGGTGAACGTGCTCGCCGAGGTGAGCGTGGCGGAATTGGAGATGACCAGCGCATTGCCGGTGCTCGCCGTGTTGTTCCCGACGATGAACGTGCTGCTGTTCGAGTACGTGACGCCACCGCCGTCAAGAACCAGCAACCCAAGCCCGGTAGCCGTATCGCCGAGGATCGTGCGATTGACCACGACCGTTCCGTTGGTGATGTAGAACGCGCCCGCTCCGCTGCCGCCGACGAGTAAGCGGGCGTTGGGAGTGGAAATGCTGTTGGTGACGAACAACGATCCGCCCGCGAGATACACGGTGGCCGTGCTGCCCGCCGCCTGACCCACCACGAACGCCCCACGTCCCGCCGTGGCACTGTTGTTGGTCAACGCCCAACTGAAGCCGGTGATGTCGAGCGTGACGATCCCCGTTTGCCCGTTGAAGAAGTTGCTGTTCATGTTCACGGCGTTGGCGGTGAACGTGACGGTGTAGCTGGTATCGTTGGTGAAAATGGTGGTGTCGCCCGGGGCCGGCGCGGTGGCGGTGCTCCAATTGGCGGGGTTGGTGAAGTTGCCGCTGCCGTCGGTCCAGATGAGAGTCGCGGCCCGCGTTCCCGGTGCCAGGAACGCGAGGACGAGCGAGAATGCGCAGGCGACAGCGACATATACCGGGAATCTTGGATGTTCGCCGGTAATCCGCTCCAAACGATGGCCAACAATACTCATCACATCTGGCTAACCTTTGAGGGATAGTCGCAGAAAGGGCGGTTCAGCACAATCTCCAAGTCGTGGCTGCTTGGGTAGTCCACAGGCGCCCATCGCGGGTGAATGACTAACCAATCCGTTGCGCGGTCGTTCCGCGAAAGGTGAGTTGCCAGACATCAATGCTGAAGTTGCCGGGGTTGTCTTTCCGCAGAAAACCCTCGTGGAGCGTCACTTCGTACCTGCCTGTTGCATCGGCAAAACGAAACTTGCGCTCCGTGAGCGGCTCGCCGCCTTCGAAGCGGAAGGAATCGTCCGAAAATGCGAACGCCGCCAGGCCAGAACCACAATCGAAAGCGAGTTGACGCACGCCTTGCGATGCGATCACCGCGGGGCGAGTCGCGACTGTCGCGTGCAGGCACGCCCGGCGATCCTTGAACCGGACCAGTCCATCGCCCACGGCCGGCTCGGCTGACTCGATTCGGTTCAACGTCCACAGGGTGCGACGACTGCCGCCCTGGCCGAATTCCAGCACCACGGTCGAGAGATCGGTGAAGAAGACCAACCGCCAGAGCCAATCGTATCGGGCGATGATGAAGCTGAGTTCGTTCTCGTTCTTCGCTTCGGAGAAGCATGCGTCCGCCGCCATCAGGCCGGCGCCGTACAGACCCCAGTTATGCGAGACGCCCTGCCGGGCGGTGTCGAGTCCCCACGCCTGGGTGGTCGAGGGAAATTGCCGCGTCGGGTGAACGATCGGCGGCTCGTCGTCGAGCGCCCAGGTCTGGATGCCCGAGAACGGCAGAAAATCGCGGACGTTGAAATGGGTTTGATAGCGCCGATGGACGAGGGCGTACTTGAGCGGGCTGCGGCCGGCGAGTTTGGTGCGCTCATAGTAGCGGGTGAAGGACCTGATGGTTGCCGGCTTTGCGCGCGCCACGACGGCATCCTCCTGCGTCATCAAGATCGCCCACATCAACACTGAGCCGCCGTGAGCGGATGCCTGCTGACAAAGTGCGGCCTCGTCCTTGCCGGCAGCGCCTTCGATCCGCGTCGCGGCTCGATCCACGGACTCCCGCAGCGTCGGGTCTACGTGCGCGAATTGCTCCGCCGCCGGCCACAGATCGAGCGCGATGACCGGCATGGTCTCGTAGTATTGCCGCGCCGACGGTCCTGCCATCGGGTAGAGGCTGCGGGTGTGGCGTCGTCGAAACCAATCGAGGCAGCGCAGAACGCGGTCATTGTGCGAACTGTCCCCGCGCACCGTGAGGTTGAGCCAGGCGTACGAGAAAGCGGTGTAGGAGTAATGCATGCACGGCCCATGTTGCTCGATGACCTGGCCGGATTCGTCGAGCACCTTCGAGAGCGCGTCGTAGGCGAGTTCGTCGGCAAGGCGAACGCACTCGGGTTGGTCGAGCCATTGCCCGTATAGATAGAGACCCAACGCGTACACCAATCGCTGATTGCCGTACGTGCCGATCGCGCCGCCGGGGCAGAAGCTGGCGTCGGGCGCGGC
>CAZOTB010000154.1:0-14148 GCA_964582645.1 uncultured Verrucomicrobiota bacterium
GACCGATTCGCAGCGTGATGTGGTCGAGTGTGAGCACGATTGCGATTCTGGTTGTCGCCGGGTTATTTTCGGTCATGGTAACAGCCGTCACCCGGTTGGCAAGATATGGTTGATTCCAACGACACCCCCGCGCCGCGCACCCAATCCGTCGGCCGCATCGCATCGCTCGTATTGCTCGGCGCCGCTGTCATCCTGGTGCTGGCCTTCTTTGTCGGTTACCTGGGGCTGAACTCGTACGTGCGCGGCGATTCGTTCCGAAAGTTGGTCGGACAGAAGACCTCCGCCTGGCTGCGCGGCGACGGCGAGTATATGCCGTTTCATTGGAGCGGCGCGTCCGTCTATTCGGACGGCTTCGAAGCGAAAGGCCGGGCAGGTTCATGGTTCACGCACTTGCGCGCCGACCAGATTCGAGCGGAGTTTCACCTGCGGGGAATCCTGCGTCGCGCCTGGCAGGTGAACGAGCTCGAAATCCAGCGGTTGCAGGTGACTTTGGGCAAGCCTGCCGGGCAGCCCGTCGCCGAAAGTGCTCCGACCGCGACGCGTTCGCCATCGCGGTGGAGCCCCAACCGATTCGAGTTGCGCGAGGCGCGAATCGTGGATGCCAATCTGGACTGGGGTTCCGGCACGGTGAAGCGAGTGAAGCTGACCATTCGCCCCGAAGCCCGGAGCTGGAACCTGAGCGCCCGGGGCGGTGAATTGCGACAGACCGGCTGGCCGGTGGCGAGCATCGAGTCCGCGAAGCTCCGGTATCAGGAGCGGCGTCTTTTCATCACCGAAGGGCGACTCAAACCTGCCGACGGCGGGACGCTCGATGTGAGCGGCGAGGTGGGGATCGAGAAGAATTCCGCCTTCACAATTTCGGTCGCGCACAACGGCCTGCCGGCGGCGAGCGTCTTGCCGTCCGACTGGCGGGCTCGTTTGCTCGGCAACCTGCGGGGCGAAACCGAACTCTCCGGCGCGCCGAGCGCGCTCCAAGCGAATGGCACAATCCAACTCGACAACGGACGGCTCGAAGCATTGCCGATCCTGGATCGAATCGCTGAGTTCACCAAAACCGAGCAGTTCAAACGCTTCCCGCTGCAAACCGCCTCGGCGGAGTATGACTGGAAGGACTCCAAGCTGACGGTGACGCGCCTCGTGATCGAATCGGAGGGATTGATCCGCATCGAGGGCGGCTTCGTCGTCGAACGCGGCCGGCTCGAAGGCGAGTTCCAGGTCGGCGTCACGGCATCGAGCCTGCGTTGGCTACCGGGTTCGCGGGCGAAGGTCTTCACGGTCGAACGCGGCGGTTATCTCTGGACGACGATGCGCCTGACCGGCCCGCTCGATCGGCTGCAGGAAGACCTCAGTCCGCGCCTGATCGCCGCCGCGCAGGGTCAACTCATCGAGGACGCGAAGTCCACGGTCGAACAGGGCGCGCGGCAGTTGCTGGACCTGTTGGACCCGCTCGTCCGGTAGAAGTAGGTCGGCCATTCCTGGCCGACCCCTGGGCGTGCGAACCCGCAGCGGTCGGCCAGGAATGTCCGACCTACCCTTCTGACCCATGCAAAAGGCCAACGCTTCCAGCTTGTTCCACCTGTCAAGTCTCCGGTAGGGTTTTTGCAAGAATTAGACGTGGAGGCTCAACATATGCAGAGCACGGTGATGCGGTTCGTGCTGGCGTCGGCGCTTGCACTGGTGTTCCCCGTTGTGGCGTGGGCGGAGAACAATACCGATTACATATTCAACGGCACGACCACCAACTTCGGCGGGGCGCTGTACATCCCGATGACGTCGCCGGGCACGAACAACTCGCTCCAAATCTACAACGGCGGCGCCGTCACCAACGCGGGCGGCGCGATTGGCGCGAACGCCAACGATCATTTCAACTACGCCATCGTCAGCGATCCCGGTTCGATCTGGCAGATCAACGGCAGCTACTCCATCGGCAGCCTGGGCAGCAACAACCGGCTGACCATCACCAACGGCGGCACCGTCAACATCACCGGCGAGGCCTACGTCAGTTCGAGCTCGGGAACGATCTCGACCAACGACATCGTCATCGTCACCGGCTCGGGATCGTTGTTGAACGTCGGCGGACGGATGCATCCCGGCTACGCTGGCGTCGGCGCGATCGTCATCGTCACCAACGGCGGCACGCTCAAAGCCAACCAAACGTGGCAGGGCGGCTGGCCAGGCAGCAGCAATCACACGGTCATCGTCACGGGCGCAAACTCACTCTACTCGAACGTCTTCGATTACTCGATGGGCGTGTATTCAGGGTCGGGCGGGAATCGGTTGACCATCAGCGACGGAGGCCGCGTGGTCAACACGATCGGCTACGTGGGCTACGCCGCCGGCGGTGGCGGCAACTCCATTATCGTGTCCGATCCCGGCTCGGTTTGGAGCAACACCGGCGCGCTCTACGTCGGAGCCAACGGGGGCGACAATTCGTTGATCATCACCAACGGCGCTCGTGTGTACAGCGTCGGAAGCGTGATCGGGTTGAACCCCGGCGCCAACAACAGCACCGTCCTCGTGACCGGCTCGGGCTCGCGCTGGGATTCTCCCGGTAATCTCTCGGCGGGCAGCCAGGGTCACAACAACCGGCTCATCATCAGCGATGGCGGCTTGGTCACCAGCACGGACGGCTATGTCGGCTCCACCGGCTCGACCAACAACCAGCTTATCGTCACCGGCACCAACTCAGCCTGGAACATCACCTCCGGATTCCATGCCGGTTACGCGGGAGTGGGCTCGCGCATCGTCATCACCAACGGCGGTTCTGTCTCCGCCGCCTACACCTATCTCGGAGAGTTTGCCAATTCGAGCAATACCTCGCTCACCGTGACCGGGCCGGGATCGAGCCTCGTGAACAGCGGCGCTCTGAGTGTCGGCACGGTGGCGAATACCGGCGGCAACACGATCACCATCACCGACGGGGGACGAATAGTGAACAGTTCGGCTTCCGTCGGCTCCGTTGCCTCCAGTCCCAACAACATCATCACCGTCGCGGGCGCCGGTTCTGTCTGGAGCAACACCTTGGGCGTAACCATCGGCGGCAGTTCGAGCGGCAATGACCTGAAAGTCGCCGACGGGGCTACCACCTACGTCGGCGGCAACCTGTCCGTCGGCTCCGTGGGCAGCAACAATCGCCTGATCATCACCAACGGCGGTACGGTCAACGTTGCGCAGTACGCTTACGTGGGCTCGACGGGCTCGACGAATAACCAGGTTGTGGTTTCAGATGCCGGCTCGGTGTGGAACGTCGGACTCCGATTGCATCCGGGCTATGCCGGCACCGCCGCCTCGCTCATCATCACCAACGGCGGAGTGGTCAAGGCGCAGCAGACGTGGGTGGGTGGATTCACCAGTGCGAGCAACAACACCGTGCTGGTGACCGGCAGCGGCTCGATGATCTCGAACAGCCTCGATTTCTCGATCGGCGTGTACGCCGGCTCGGGAGGAAATCAAATCACAGTCGCCAATGGCGGCAAGGTCGTGGGCGCCACAACGGGGGTGGGCGGCGATGCGAATGGTGGCGGAAATAATCTGGTGACGATCACCGACAGCGGCTCCGTCTGGAGCAACACCTCGACATTTTACGTGGGCGCCGGCGCCAGTTCCGGCAACCTGGTGATCGTTCAGAACGGGGGAACGCTCCGAACCGACGCGGAGATCAACGTGGGATACTACGGACCGAACAACCGCGTGCTGGTCACCGATTCCGGCTCGCTGCTCTCCGCGGGCTCGATCGCTGTGGGCGTCTATGGCCGGAACAACACACTGGTCATCAGCAACGGCGCCCGGGCCGTCGCGCCGAATCTGTACATGGGCAACAGCACTCCCGGCGCGTCCGGCAGCAATTCCGTCATCATCATCACCGGCGCCGGCTCGGTGCTGAGCAATTCCGTCGCGACCTACGTCGGATACACCGGCCAGAGCAATCGTTTCCTCATCGCCAACGGCGGACGCGTGTACAGTGGCGATGCCTATCTGGGCTATTACCACAGCCCCGGCAGCGACTGGATCGGGGGCAACAGCGTGGCCGAGATCACCGGCAACGGTTCGATCTGGGCCGTGGCCGGCACGCTGCGTGTCGGACTCCTGAGCTACACCAACAAGGTGGTCGTGACCGACGGCGGCACACTCGAAGCCAACACCATCGTCACGGGCGGCAGCACCGTGAGCACCGTGACGAACCGGGGTGGCGTCTATCAGTTCACCTCGGCCAGCCCCACCATCACGCCGAGCAGCGGCGCCGGCAGCATCATGATGTCGAACGCGACCGTTTCCTATCGTGGCGTCGTGGGCGCGGACATCCACAACGCGCAGGTCGGCAACATCTCGAAGTCGGGCAACAACACTTTCCAACTCAACAATTCGACCAACGCCAACCCGACTTCGTACAAGTTCGACTCGGTGCTAAACACCGGCAACCCGACCAATTATCAGCGGCTTGTGTTGCTCAACAACGCCCGGTGGATCAGCGCCGACCTGACCAATGGCGTCGGCGGCGCGATCCGGGGCGGCGCGGGCGACGTGGTCGAGCTCACGCGCAACTTCATCATCGAACAACCGTCGAACGGAGCCGGCGAGTTTGATCTCGCATCGAGCACAGTTCTGTTCAGCGGGGGCGTCGCGCATACGAACGCAATCACGGGTGATGACTTCGGCCATAGCCTGACGCTGGGTTACGCCGACGGATTCACCGCCGTGAACTTCTCCTACGGCAAACTCCAGTTGGGCAGCGCTTCGGACGACATCTACTTCACCAGCGGCGATGGTTCGGTCAGCAACGCGCTCTACGTGTTGAACCTCGATTTGCTGAATGACACGAATAACGTTTCCAGGCTGCACGCGCCGTCAACCATCAACATCTACTACGGCGTCTCGAGTCTCGCCCCCGCGAATGCCTATCTGAACGACCTGGTGTACAACCTCCCCGGCGGCGGATTGCTGATGCCGGCTATCCCGGAGCCGTCCGCCATTTTGTTGCTGGCGATGGCTGGATGTGCGATGATGCTCCGACGGCGGCAATGACCACGTTTCGCAATCGGCAATCGGCGTTTACCCTCATCGAGCTTCTCGTCGTTGTAGCCATCATCGCAATCCTTTCGGCGCTTCTGTTGCCGTCAGTACAAAACGCCAAGGAACGCGGCAAACAAGCCGTTTGCCTGAGCAACATGCGGCAGATTCATCTGATGGTGATGAATTACGCCGAGGACCACAACGGCTGGTTTCCGCAGGTGTACTTTGCCACGTTCAATCTGTTCTACAGCCGCGGCGTGATGTGGGACGACGGGAGCGGAGAACAATGGCTTCCGAGCTACCTGCCCAAGAACAAGAACATCCTGAGATGCCCGGGCCGGGAAGCGAAATTCTACAACGACACCGGCCTGCCTCCCGGTTTCGGGGCGGACTACTATTACGGTTCCTGCCAGACCTGTTACAGCACGACCTACCGCATGATGGCTTCGACTGCGGATTGGGATCCATGCACTGCCGGGCTGGGGACGTACATCTACGGCGGGCATCTGCTCCAGAACGGCTCGACGCCGGCGAGCCAGGCACGCGTGCCGATTGCGAACCTGAACCATGCCGGTACGTCCATCAGCGGGTGGGGCTGCGGTGGCGATGCCTACGGCGCGTTGTACTTCCCGCCCGCCGCGGAGATGCCGGCGATTCTCGATGGGTTCAATCCCGTCACGAAACTGTGGTCGCTCCCCTACGTCAGCGACAACCTTGCCGCCAACAATCATTACCGGCTCGACGGCGGGAACATCATCTTCCTCGACGGCCACGGCGAATGGCGCACGTTCGCGCAGGTCAAACTGCGCTACGCCAGCGCGGTGTATTGGTGAAATGAACGCCCTGTGGTAGAGTTCGGCCGTCCATCATGCAACGAAGGGGTCACCGGGAAGCGTTTACGTTGATCGAGCTGCTGGTCGTGGTGGCCATCATCGCCATTCTCGCCTCGCTGCTGCTGCCGGCGTTGCAGAACTCGAAGGAGAAAGCCCGGCAAGCCCAGTGCATGAGCAACATGCGCCAGCTCTGGCTCGGCCTCACTGTGTATGCCGACGACAGCGATGGCTGGTATCCGATGGTCTATTGGGGCACGCCGAACATGTTCCTCAAGGATCAGAGCCAGGTGAGTTGGGACTACACAGGCTTTTCGTGGATGCCCCGGTACATTCCCAACCAGAAAATCCTCTGGTGCCCCGGCATGGACAAAAGCTTGAGCGATCCGCAGTACTGGTTCACAAGCGCATACTATGAAAAGCCGGGAGTGTTTTGCAGCACCTATCGGATCCTGACCGCTGTATCCGACCGCCCGCGCGACGGCAATCCCGATGACGCCTACGAACTGAACGGCTGGTACATCTACACGAGCGGCATCGGCACCTACACCGTCAACGACCAGAACCGCGCGCCGTGTCCGAACAACCGCTTCTACGGCGGCAACATCACCGGCTACGGCTCGCCCAATGACGGCGCGGGGCCGCTTTACATCCCGGCAATGGCGGAACATCCATCGGTGATAGACGGGTTCGACGTGAACGGACGCTGGGGCGCGTACGTCGGAGGTGATTACGCTCCCGGCAAGCCGCTGAACAATCACTTCCGGCTCAACGGCGAAAACATCGTCTTCGCCGACGGCCACGGAGAATGGCGGACGAGGTCGCAAGTCAAACCACGCTTCGTGCATTACGGCGCGAATTGGATTTACTGGTGAGACCGGCCATGATGCCCCGCCGGACCAAATCTCTTGTCGTCGCCCGTGGTTGCTCGCCGAACTGGGGTTTGTGGTCGAATCACGCCGGCGCCATTTCTCCTGAAGCGTCCACCTCGACCGGCCTCTTCGGCGTGCATGGCGGCCTGGTGCCGATGGGTGAAGCGGGTTGCGGGGAAGCACCCGTGCTTGCTGTTAGCGCCGATGGTGAAGGTGGCCGAGATGATCGAGCGCCATCTGGTGGGGATCGTGGCGTACTGGAAGCATCGGGTGACGAACGGGTGGCTGGAGGCGCTGAACAGTGTTCTGCAAGCGATCAAACGGAAGGCGCGCGGCTATCGAACGACGGAATACCTGAAAGCGATCATCTATTTCGTGGCTGGCAAACTCCGCATCCCGGCAACCTAACCCATCGAAAACGTTGAGGAGCCACGAAATCCTGGGGGACTGCCTGATCGCCGAACGGATCGAGGCGTTGTCGGAGAGCCGCACGCGGAAGAAACTCACCAAGTCGCCCCGCTATCTGTTCTTCGACCTCGGCGTGCGCCGGGCGGCTGCGGACGAAGGTCGGCGGTTGCCCCGCCACGTGCTGGTTGCGTTGTTCGAGCAGTTCGTCGGACTCGAACTGCTGCGAGCGACCCGGGAGGTTTCCGCTGCGGTGAAGCTCCGCTTCTGGCGCGATCCCGACGGGCCGGAAGTGGACTGGGTGTTGATGAGGGACGACCGCTGGGTGCCGGTGGAAGTGAAATGGAGCGACGCGCCGGGCGAACCGGATGCCCGACACCTGCAAACGTTCCTCTCCGAGTATCGGCAGGCGCGCGGAGGCTTCGTGGTCTGTCGCACGCCGCGACGATTCAAGATCGCTCCCAAGATCACCGCCGTTCCCCGGCAGGAAATTCACGCTCTGCTGGAAGCCTGACCCGGTTGAGACACGCTGACCAGCGTCAACGACGCCGATAACCCGCCGCCGGAACTGACAAAGTCGCCATTTCATGGCGCGTTGTGGACCGGACGCTATCCCTTCCGCTATGGCCTGCAAACGGCGGTCATTCCCTCCGTGTCCGCGTACGGGTTGGACACGAGCGAATGGCTTCTGCCGCAGGCCCTCAAGGAGGCCGGCTACAAAACCGCCATCATCGGCAAGTGGCATCTCGGTCACGCCGACAAGAAGTATTGGCCCAGGCAGCGCGGGTTCGACTACCAGTACGGCGCGATGATCGGCGAGCTGGACTACTTCACCCATGACGAGCACGGCGTGCTGGATTGGTTCCGCAACAACGAGCCGGTCAAGGAAGAAGGTTACACCACAACGTTGATCGGCAAGGACGCGGCCCGGTACATCCACGAACAGGATCCGGCCGCGCCATTCTATCTCTATCTGACCTTCAACGCCCCGCACACACCCTATCAAGCCCCGCAGGAATACATTGACCGCTACAAGAAGATCGAAGACCCCACGCGTCGCACCTATGCCGGCATGGTCACGTGCCTCGACGACGAGATCGGCCGGGTCGTGGCCGCGCTCGACAAGAAGGGGTTGCGGGAGAACACGCTCGTCGTGTTCCACAGCGACAACGGCGGCACGCGCAACGCGATGTTTGCCGGTGTCATGGCCGACATGTCGAAGGTCAAGATTCCTTGCGACAATGGCCCCTACCGGGAGGGAAAGGGCACGCTCTACGAAGGCGCGACCCGTGTGTGCGCCCTCGCCAACTGGCCCGGCCGCATCAAACCCGGCACGGTCGTGAACGGGTTGATACACGCCGTGAACATCTATCCAACGTTGAGCAGGTTGACCGCTAGCTCGACCGCCAAGTGCAAGCCGCTCGACGGCCTGGATGTCTGGCCCGCCATCAGCGAAGGCAAGCCGTCGCCGCGAACCGAGATCGTCTATAACATCGAACCATTCCGCGGCTCGATCCGGCAAGGCGACTGGAAGCTCGTCTGGCGCACGCTCCTGCCTTCGTTGGTGGAGCTGTATCACATCACGCAAGACCCGTCCGAGAGGAACAACGTTGCCGCCGCAAACCCCGACAAGGTCGCCGCCTTGCAGGAGCGCCTCAATGCGCTGGCCAAGGAAAGTGCCAAGCCGCTTTTCCTTGTGGACCAGATGAAGGTCGTGATGAAGAACATGCAAGGCGAGCCGATCCTGCCGGGCGAGGAAGCTTTTTACGAACAGGAAGGACCGTAACAGCCCGGTGGTGACCACGCGTCCCCTGATCCATTGCCCCCTTTGGTCCACACGCGCATCTGAGAGCGTGTTGTGGAAATGCGTTCGGTGTACCGACTTGAGTCGGCTGTCCGCCCAAACGCCCACAGACTCCGACTGAAGTCGGTACACCGAACGCTCGCAAAGGATTTTCAAAACACGTTCTGACACTGCCGCCGTTGAACAAGGATCGTAGCCCCTGACGTGAGGAGGGGACAACCCGGCCAGCGCGAACATGGGCCAACTGCTCACGTCGGTGGCTACTACGGTGGCAGTGCCCAGATACCCCGTTGGTCCGCCTGCGAACCGCTGTCAGCTTTTGCCACTTGAAATGGCTTCCCCTATAAGGCGTCGGAATCGCACACGAATCGAACGCAGGACTGCGAAACTGCCACGACGATGAGAGCCCACATCACTTCCGTCGTTATTTTCATCTGCCTCGCCCGGGCGGTGTTGCTGGGGCGATGGGTGCGGAGCATTCTCTGCGAGCATCACCTGAACGCCGACACCAAGGACACCGTGAAGCTGGCCATGGGGCTGGTTGCCGCGATGGCAGCGTTGCTCCTCGGGTTGCTCGTCAGCTCGGCGAAAGGTTCATACGACACGATCCGCAGCGAAGTCATCCACATGGCCGCCAAGGCAGCGTTCCTCGACCGGGTGTTGAACGGATACGAGCCCGAAGCGGCGGCGGCCCGCGCCCTTTATCGCAAATCGGTCGAGGAAAACGTCGCCCGCATGTCGCCCACGCGACCGGATGTTCCAGCGGACCTGACTCCCCACACCCAGGCCGGCAATGCCGTCTATCTCGCCATTGAGCAGCTTTCTCCTCAGGATGACGCACAACGCAACCTGAAGGCCCAGGCAACGAGTCTGATCGTGGAACTCGGCCAACTGCGGACTCTGCTGGCGGCGCAATCGGTCGCATCCATCTCGCACCCGCTGCTGATCGTGGTCGTGGCGTGGCTCGTGGTCCACTTCGTCAGCTTCAGCGTGCTCGCGCCGCCGAACGCCACCGCTTCCCTGGCGCTGATGATCTCCGCGCTCTCCGTTGCCGACAACGAAACACGCCAGGCGTTGCAGACTGTCATTTCCATTGTGAAGCGTGCGCGATGCTTGCTAGAGTGCTCCGCAGATCAGCCAACAGGACAACCCTAAACACGGAAGGATTACAGAATGAAAACCCCGCATCGCTCCCCCAAGTTCAGCCCGTTCACCCGCATCGCCGCGTGTCTGTTCGTAATCGTGATGGCAGCCGGGTGCGCCTCGACCAAGATCAGCAACCGCCAGGCGCTCGTGACCGAAAAACTGCCCCGCCCCGCCACCATCTGGGTGTACGACTTCGCCGCTTCGTCGGCCGATGTGCCCGCCGACGCCGTCCTGGCCGGGAAGAATGCGGAGCCGAGCGCGCCGCAAACCGCCGAGCAACTCGCCACCGGCCGCGAACTGGGACGCGACATCGGAGCCCGATTGGTCGAAGAGATCAGTCTCCTCGGGATACATTGCGAGCAGGCGACGAGGTCCACACAGCCGGCAATCAACGACATCGTGATCCGGGGGTACCTGGTGTCGGTGGATCATGGAAGCGCCGCCGAGCGGGTGGTGATCGGATTTGGCGCCGGGGCGTCCGAGTTGAAAACGGCGGTGGAAGGTCTTCAGATGACGGAGAAGGGATTGCGCATGCTGGGCTACGCCACGGTGGATGCCGGCGGCGGCAAGTCGCCCGGGACGGCGGTGGGGGCGGCCACCTTCATCGCGACCGCCAACCCGGTCGGGCTCATCGTCAGCGGCGGGATGAAAATCTATGGCGAGGCCAGTGGCAGCAGCAAGGTGGAAGGCCGCGCCCGGCAGACTGCGCAAGAGATCGCCAAGGTGCTCAAGAAGCGATTCCAGGATCAGGGCTGGATCGCCCCCTGAAACTCACTTCGAGGCCGCCCTCGGCGGTTTCGCGCGGAAGGCGCTGATGATGGCTTCGTGAAACCATTGGGCGGCCCCATGCATGACTCGAAACCGATGCAGCCCACGCTGCTTCTGCTCATCTGAAACGCAGCAAGCCCGAATCGCAACAAGGACGTCAGAAGGAACGGAGAGGGAGGGATTCGAACCCTCGGTACGGTTTAACCCGTACAACGGTTTAGCAAACCGTCGCTTTAGACCACTCAGCCACCTCTCCAAAAGTGCGCTATTGGAGAGATTCCTCGACGCTCCGTCGCGAATCGAGGCCACGAACCTCCGAAACGGGGACAGTCCCCCTCGGAAAAAGGGACTGTCCCCGTTTCGGAGCTTCGTGGGTAAGGATAGTACGCCGGGACGCTGGGGCGGTCAAGCAAGCTGCACGTCCGCCGAGGGATGTGGGCATATCTGAGAGTTGTTTGCTGCGGGTGGCCGGGTTTCACGAGGAAAACCAAGCTGAAGTTTGAACTACATACTTGCCGCTCACACGGCTTGTGTATGTAGTTCAAGCGTCAGCTTGACTCCGAACAAACCGCCTCCAGATGCGAGGGCTCCGCGCGGGCGCATCCCTTGGTTGTTGGCATTGACAGCAATCCCCCACGCTTGCCGTGGGGTTCATTTGGCTTCGGAGCTACCCGCCGGCTCTGCGCTGCGAAGTCGAATCCCCCACGGCAGGTTGTCCGATGCGTGTAGCCAGTCAACCCAAAGATCCCCACGGCAAGCGCTGAGGATTACCCGAAAATAGTTCTGGACACAATGGCGGCCGATCTGTACTTTGTCGGCATGGTCACCATTGCAGGACGGCTGTTCTCGGCGGACATATTGAATCGCATCGGCCAGACCATCCAAGCGGAGCCGTCCATCTCCCGACGCCAACTCTCGTTGCGCCTCTGTGATTGGCTCGGCTGGCGCAACACGGCCGGGCGCTGCCAGGAGATGTGTGCTCGCAAGGCCCTCGCCCAATTGCACCAGCGCGGCCTGATCGCTCTGCCCACGCTGACGCGGCGCTTCGCCTTCCGCGAGGCCAGGCGGCCGTTGGCACCGCCGGCCATCGCCACGGTGCAGGGCGCTCTCGCCGACCTCGGGGAGGTGGAAATCGTGCCGGTCCGTTCGCGCCCGTTGTCGGCTCTGTGGCGGGCCATGATGGATGCCTTTCATTATCTCAAGAGTGGGCCGCTGTGCGGGGCGCAATTGCGCTATCTGGTGCGCAGTGCGCGGGCCGGGTGGGTCGGGGCGTTGAGTTACAGCGCCTGTGCGCGACGGGTGGAGTGTCGCGATGCCTGGATCGGCTGGACGGAAGCGGCGCGGCGGCAGCAGCAGATCTTGGTGGTTAACAACAGTCGGTTCTTGATTGCCCCGAGTGTGCGGGTGAAGTATTTGGCTTCGCATGTGTTGGCGCGCGTGCAGCAGCGACTGGCCGGGGATTGGGAGGCGGTGTACGGGTATCGGCCGGTGTTGCTGGAGACGTATGTGGAGCGGGGACGGTTTGCGGGGACGTGTTATCGGGCGGCCAACTGGATTCATCTGGGCACGACGGGCGGGCGGGGGCGTCGGGGCACGGGGGCGACGATCAAGGACATTTATGTGTGGCCGTTGGCGCGGGATTGGCAGCCACGGTTGTGTCGGCAGCCGGATGGGACGGTGCAGATTCGGGCGGCTACGGCGCGGGCACCGAAGGATTGGGTGGAAGCGGAATTGGGAGGAACGAATTTGGGAGACCGACGATTGACGGCGCGGTTGTTGGAGATGACGGGCCAGTTTTATGCGCGGCCGACGGCGAACGTGCCGCCGGCGTGCGGGTCGGCGCGGGCGGCGAAGGCGGCGTATCGGTTCCTGGACAATGAGGCGGTGCAGTGGGAGAGGATTTTGCAGTCGCATTATGCGGCGACGGAAGATCGGGTGCGGGAGCGGGAGTTGGTGTTGGTGGCGCAGGATACGACGACGTTGAATTACAGTTCGCATCCGCACACGCAGGGGCTGGGACCGATTGGCACCGACAGCGAGGCGGTGCGCGGGTTGATGGTGCACGATACGATGGCGTTTACGACGCGGGGCACGCCGTTGGGATTGTTGGACGTGCAATGCTGGGCGCGGGAGGGGATTGGCAGTCGGGCGCAACGGCACGCCAAGCCGATCGAGGAGAAGGAAAGTTTCAAGTGGCTGGAGAGCTACCGGGCGGTGTCGGCGGTGCAAGGGCGTTGTCGCCGGACGCGGCTGGTGGTGGTGGCGGATCGGGAGGCCGACATTCATGAAGTGTTCGCCGAACAAGCCACGCAGCGCCACGGGGCGCAGTTGTTGATTCGGGCCGAGCGCTCGCGCAATCGCAAAGTGCTCGGCGACGACGAGAGCTGCGAGTTCTTGTGGCCGCTGTTGGCGAAGCAACCGTGCCTCGGCAGGCGCGAGATTTTGGTGCCGCCCCACGAGACGCGGGCGGCGCGGCAGGCGATCCTGGAAGTGCGCAGCCTGCCGGTGACGTTGCGACCGCCGCAGCGCAAAGGGGGGCTGCCCGCGGCGCGGGTGTGGGCGGTGTGGGCGCAAGAAGTGAATGTGCCGGCGGGCGTGAAGGGATTGGAATGGATGTTGTTGACGAGCGTCGAGGTGAAGGCCCCCGAGGATGCCTACGAACGGCTGGAATGGTACGCGCGGCGCTGGGGGATCGAAATCTACCATCGGATCTTGAAGAGCGGCTGTCGGGTGGAAGCGCGGCAACTGGAGAATGTACATCGTCTGCGGAACTGTTTGGCGATTGACATGGTGGTGGCGTGGCGGATTCATCATTTGACGACGCTGGGCGAAGAAACGCCCGAGGTGCCGTGCACGGTGTACTTCACGGAGAGCGAGTGGCAGGCGCTGACGACGTTTGTGAATCGGAGCAAACAACCGCCTGCGGTGCCGCCGAGTTTGAACGAAGCGGTACGGCTGCTGGGTCAGTTGGGCGGCCATATGGGACGTGCTGGCGACGGGCATCCAGGCAGCGAAGTGCTGTGGCGAGGCATGGCGCGGCTGACGGATATCGAGAGCGCATACAACCTTTATCACTGAAGGGTTTGGCTTCCGAGCCATTGCCGATCCTTGTGCATCGAAAACTTATGGGTAAAGATCAGCCCGTCTGGCAAGGGTTACGCTCCACGGCAGCGTCAAAGTCATTTGAGGCGTGGAAGGGCCAACGGTCGAGGCGGCAGCAGCGGCAGGGCGAAACGCCCGACTCAGGGGCGCCCACCATGCGCCCAAGCCCTTCCCCCGCCTACCGCACCAACCTGCGGCAGCCCAACGCCTC
>CAZOTB010000155.1:0-14043 GCA_964582645.1 uncultured Verrucomicrobiota bacterium
TGTACAACGGCCGTTCCACGCTGGTTGCGCTCGTCGAGCCCGGCCTGACCCCTTCTGCTTCGGTGGAAGCAAACCTCCTGGCCGAACCAGTTGTCCTCACTCCTCTGGTGAACCTCGGCCAACCCGTGAACGTGCAGTTCCAAGAGGATCTCAACACCGCCGCAGTCAGTCTGCTCTCGGCGCAGGTGCTCGACGAAGGCAACGATGTGATCGTGGGGAGCGTGACGCTCAAGCCCGACAAGCGGACCGTGGCATTCACCCCCGGCGTTGCACTCCCCCGCTTCGTGCCGCTCGTGCTCGAAGTAGTGCTCCGCATCACCGACGCGCAGAATCATTCTCTCGAAGTCGTCGTCCGTTCGAGCATTCTCGCCACCGGCGTGCTCGACACCGACGCCGATGCCGATGGCGACGGGTTGCCGGATGCCATCGAAAACCTGCTCGCCCCGTGCGCGGTGCCGGACAATCCCGACACCGACGACGACGGCATCCCCGACGCTCAGGAGGACTGCGACGAGGACGGGCTGACCAACCTCGAGGAACTCACCGCAGCCACCAACCCCGGCAATGCCGACACCGACGCGGACGGACGACTCGACGGGCTTGAAACCGTGAATGGCTGCGATCCGTCGTTCGCCGAGTTCTACTCGGTATCGGGCCGGGTCGTGGACGATCTGGGCGCCGCGGTGCCCGGCGCGACCGTCCGCGTGGGAGGCGCGGTGCAAACCACCGACGGCGCGGGGATGTTCAGCTTCGTAAACCTCAACGCCTGTCCCGTCCGCACGAACCGCGTGGCCGCATCATTGACCGTGGGTGTGACGTTGTTCGAAGGACTGTCCGCGCCATTTCTGAACGACCAGCCGGCCGTCAACGTCGGCGACATCGTTCTCGCCATGGCCACCGGACCGGCCTATCCGTGCCCGAAAGGCGTCGGCGGCTCGCGTCCCCGGCAGGTCGCGGTGGGCGACATCAACAACGACGGCCTGGCCGACGCAGTGCTGGCGAACGACCTCATCAGCGGCGGGGTGGAGAACTATTCGCATGTTTCGGTTCTGCTGGCACGCGGCGATCACACCTTCGAGCCGGAGTTGACCGTGCCGGCCTCCTTCGAGCAGTACTCGGTCGCGCTCGCCGACCTGGACGACGATGGCAATCTCGACCTGGTGACCGGCATGCAAATCATCACGAATCAGTACGAGGTCTTGATCTTTCTGGGCAACGGCGACGGCACGTTTGCCTTGAGCGATCAGTTCAACTCCGCCGCCGATCCGCGGACGATTGCCGTGGGCGACGTGAACAACGACGGCGCGTTGGACCTCGTCGTCGCCCAGACCTCCGCCAATGCCGTGCTGCTCGCGCTTGGCAACGGCGACGGCACGTTCCAAACCCCGCAGGCGGTGGACGTGGGAGGACAGAATGTGTACGGTGGGGTCGCCCTGGGCCACTTCAACTCCGACACCAACCTCGATCTGGTTGCCGGAGTGGGCGTCGAGTTCACCTTCTTTGACCTCGCCGTGCGCCTCGGCAACGGTGACGGCACATTCCAGCCGGTATCCCACTTCGGCTTCGATGCCTACCCCGTCGCGATTGCCGTGGGCGACCTCAATGCCGACACCTTCCCGGACATTGTGACCCCGAGCTTCGCCGATTCGGTCAAAGTGTACCTGGGCAGCAGCAACGGCATGTTCAGCGCCGAACAACAGCTTGCAGTCGGTTCGTTTCCCCGCTCGGTTGTACTGGTGGATGTCAACGACGATGGCATTCTGGACATCGCCGCTGCCGACCCCGGGTCCAGTGCCGTCTCCGTGCGCTTGGGCAACGGCAACGGCACCTTCCAGTCACAGTTGCGTTTCGCGGTCGGATACTCGCCGTCGTGGATCGCTGCTGGCGACCTGGACGGCGACGGCGCGCTGGAATTGCTTGCGTCGAACCAGAGTTCTCACGGCGTGGACGTTCTCATCGGACGCGGCGACGGCAGTTTCGATTCATTCTCAAGCTTCGGGGATCAGCTCGACGAACTGGACTCCGTCGCGGTGGCCGATCTCAATCACGATGGCGCGCCCGATCTGATCAGTGCCGACCTGTTCCCGGACAGCCAGGTGGTCGTGCGCTTGGGGAACAGCAACGGCACCTTCCAGGCCGAACAACGCTTCGACGTCGGCCAGAGTCCGTTCGTCGTCCGCGTCGCCGATCTCAACGCCGACGGCGACCTGGACGTGGTCACGGCCAACCAGACCGTGAACGAACACTTCTCCGCGTTGCTGGGCAATGGCGACGGCACGTTCCCGCCCGCGCAGCATTTCCCCGGGACGTACGGGGAGGACGACATGGTGCTGGCCGATGTGAACGGCGACGATTTCCCGGATATCATCGCCGCGGCAGAGGTGGCGCGCGTCGCCGTGTTATTGGGCGTGGGCGATGGAACATTCGGACCAGAACAGAAGCTGCCGCCCAATGCCATCGTGCGGGGCATCGCCGTGGCGGATGTGACGGGAGACGACGTGCCGGACATCGTCACAGGCAACCTCCCCAGTGGAACGTCCGGCGCACGCCGCTTCGCACTATTCCGCGGAAACGGCGATGGCACCTTCCAGGACGGCGTGTCCTTTGGCGACGACGACATTGACATTGATACCGGCGGCATCGCGCTGGCCGACATCAACGGGGATGGCGGCCTCGACATCGTCGCCACCTTGAACGACCCCAGTTCGGATGTGACCGCACCCGAGGAAGTGATGGTGCTGCTCGGCAACGGCAAGGGGTCGTTCGGTTCCGAGCAGCGATTCGCCATCGGCGGCGAGCCACGCGGACTGGCACTCGCCGACCTCGACGGTGATACTGCGCTCGATCTGGTGGTGGGAAACACCGGCAGCGGCGACATCTCCGTGCTCCGTGGCAACGGCGACGGCACCTTCCAGCCCGAGCGGCGCTTCAGCACCGCCTTCAACGCCAATTCCGTGGCATTGGCCGACCTCAATAACGACGGCCAGCCCGACATCGTCGTCGCTGGACGACGCATCACGGTCCTCCTGCACCGGTAGCGTCGTGGTTGCATTCGGCGAACGGCGTCCATACCATCCGCTCCCAACACGCCATGAACCTCCTGAAGCAGAAGTTACTTCGAGGAAAGACCACGCTCGGGCTGTGGGTTGGCCTCGAATCGCCCAGCATCACCGAGATCGCCACCGACCTTGGGCTCGACTGGGTGGTGATTGACGCCGAGCACGGCCACCTCGATTTCAAGGAGATCATCGAACATCTCCGAGCGGCGAGGAACACACAGACCACCGCGCTCGTGCGCGTGCAGGAGATCGAGATCGGGTTGATCAAACGCGTGCTCGACATCGGCGCGGAGGGCATCCTTGTGCCGCAAGTGCGCAACGCGGAGGAGGTCGCGCAAGCGGTGAGGTTCGCAAAATATCCGCCGCAAGGCGTGCGCGGGATCGGCGCGGAACGTTCGACCCGGTGGGGGTCTGAGATCAAGTCTCGGACGCGAACCGCCAACCGGGAGACGATAGTCATTCCGCTCATCGAAAACGTGGAGGCTGAACGCAATATTGACGCGATCCTCGAAGTGCCGGGCGTGGATGCGATTTTTTTTGGTCCGGCGGATTTCTCGGCGTCGGCTGGTTTTCTGGGCGAATGGGAAGGCGGCGATGTCGCGAAGCGGATCCTCGCCATCAAGACAAAGGCGCGTGCGCGGCGGATTTCATGCGGCATCGTCGCCACAAGCGCAAAGGACGGTCAGATGCGGAAACGGCAGGGGTTTCAGATGATCAGCGTCGGGATGGACGCCGGATTGATGATGCGCGCTGCGCGGGAGATGATCGGCGCGCTGCGGTGAGACGCAGCTTTGCTTCTGTGAACCACCGGTCGGCGCCCCGAGATGAGAGAGTCGCTTCCCGCGCCAGCGCGGCTACATGCCTGGCTGCGGACGAACACTTGAGGAGGCGGCGTCCATCGCGGCGGCGAGCGCGCCCGACGCGGGTTTCCAACTGCGGCCCACCGCCCAGGTATCGGTGTACTTCTTGTTCTGGTTGCGAATGCGCGCCTCGACGGTCCGGATCACGGCGAAGAGGAAACGCACGGCAGCATCGGGCTGTTGATCCATCAGCTTGTGGAAGGTCGGCTTGGTGATCTTGAGCAGCGTGCACTCGGTATTGGAGACGCAGTCCGCCGAGCGCGGACCCTCGTCGAACAAACATATCTCGCCGAAGAAATCCCCCGCTTCGAGCCGGGCAAGTTCGGTCTCTTTCCCGGTTGAGCCGATGCGGACGCGGACGACGCCTTCGAGCAGGAGATACATACAGTCGCCGAGGTCGCCCTGCCGGACGATGACAGTGTGGGAGCGCACATGGACCGGCTCGACCAGCGTCAGGAAGCGCGCAATCAATTCCTCGCTCATGTCGGCAAACACTTTGAGCCGACGCAGGTGGCCGACCCGCAGGCTGGAACTACCGCTGGGTGCTGGCGTCTGGCTGGCGGCTGTTGTTGCGTCCGGAAACAAGTCGCTCAACGCGCTGATCTTCGATGCATAGCTCCACCGGTCGGTGATGCTTTCGTACACCCAGGTTTTGGCACCAACGCGCTCGTCCTTGACCCACTGACGGATGGTGTCGAGATCAATGGGCCCGTACACGTGATCATCTGCAGCGATGATTTTGTATTCCATGGGCGTTCGCTCCTGTTGGCGAGAAAGCACGTTATCCATTCAGGTCCGACAGAGCGAGAGAAAAATCGGGCTGAATTTCAACCACACCGGCTGCGCGGGAACGCACGCCCCGAGTACGGGGCAGTGATTACGGAGAACGCGAAGTTCTTCTTCGGTCCGCCCACAGCGCAATCATGCCAAGCCCCGCGAGGACGGTGGTGGACGGCTCGGGAATCCATGCGTAGATGGTCATGGTCAACGGTGTCGTCTGGTTGTCGAAGAAGCCGGTGACCGTCTCGTAAGTGAAGGTGGTGGGACCACCGATGCTGTCAAAGTAGTAACGGTCATTGATCGCGTCGTAGCGAACGCGGGGCCGGAAGTGGTAGTCATTGGCTCTGACGGAACCCACGTTCGACGCGCCCGGCGTGGCGACCGAGACGTAGTTGGTGGGGATCATCACGTTGCTGGCCACGACCGTGTTGCTGCCGAAGTCCGCAAACAGGTGCCCGTTGTTTCCCACGCCCACACGCTCATCCCATTCGTACACATAAACGCCGCCAATCAACCCGAGCGAAACAAAGTTCTCGATCGGATGAATGTAGCCGATTGCAACACAACAGAGACTCGGCGAGGAGGACTCCAGCCGAACGTGCATGCGCTCGGCACGCGGATAGACCTTGTCGCCGACGAACTGGGCGTATTCTTCGTAGCCCGGTACGCCCGACACCGTTCCATCGTCTTCCACAAATATCTGAAAGTCCTCATTGTTGAGACCCTGGTTGTAGAGGTTGTCCCAACTCAGCGCGCCCGGGAGGACCGTCTTGGTCTGCGGCGGGCTGTTCTGGCCGATCGAGTACGCGGGAAACACGCCGTACACATAATAGACCCCATTCTGGCTGCCGTTGGCGTTGAGGATGATTTGCTTCGAGTTGAGCGTCAACGTCGAATCACCGGAGGTGAATCCAGTGACCATGTCCTCCGTGCCGAATCCGTAGTAATTCTTTGTGACCGAGGCAACGCCGGTGCCCGAGGCGTTGATGGTGAAGCTGAAATCGCTGCCATACGGCCCGGAGTTGTGGAAGAAGTCAATGGTGTACGTCTCGTTGGGTTTGCCTGTGACAGAGAAACCGCCGGACCACGCGCCGTAGAATGGTCCGACAACTGTGCCGAGGGTGTTGCCATACACATACCCGCCCGCCAGACCAGTCCAACCGTTGAACCCGACGGTTACATCGAGCGCCCAGAGCGCACTCGACGGAATGAGGAGGGAAACGACGGTAAACATGCCGACTGCAAATTTCTTCATAAGATCTCCTTCCGTGGAAGAGGTTGACAAACAACGAGAGATTCACTGCTCCGCGCCACGCTATTCTTATCTCGAGTTTGGTTAGCCAAGTCAAGGTGAAAGTCCAATAAAAGCCAGTAAAATATGGATTGGCACTCCCTCACACGCCGTTGCATGGGCTAACGGTCTCGCCTACACTGCTCTTCGCCGATGAAACCGGGCGAGACTTCCTTCTTGAACAACGTGGCGCTGTTCGGGCGCGACGCAACCGCCGGCATCATCGCGGTCGAGCCCGCCGGCAACGAGCAGATGCGGGTGTTTCGACGCAGCGGAAATACCGTATCCAGTGGGCAGCAGTCTTTCCGACCGTTCCTTTGGCTCAACGAAGCCGCGCTGTTGCAACAGTTCCAAGCCAGACACGAGATCGAGGAACTGCAGGGCAGCGGTTTCTTCCGATGCGTCGCATGGTTTCGGTCGTGGAGGGATTTCCTCGCCGCGCGAAAGCATCTGCAAACAGTGACCGGCCAGAGTGCGACCGACCCCGCAGCCGCCTACTTCGCGCTCAACGATCCGATCCAGCAACATCTCATCGTGACCGGACAGACGTTGTTCAAACAAATGCGCTTCGAGGAACTGCACCGGCTGCAGTTGGACATCGAAACGGACTGTGGCGATGGCTACGAGTTCTCGAATCCCAAGCGCGAATCCGACCGCATCCTGTGCGTCGCGCTCGCGGACAACCGGGGTTGGGAACGCTTCATCGCGCACCAAGACGAAGCGAAGATGCTGCAGGAGTTGGCCGTGGTCATTGCCGAGCGCGATCCCGACGTGATCGAAGGACACAACATCTTCAAGTTCGACCTCTGGTACATCGCCAACCGTGCCGGCTTGCACAAGGTGAATCTCCCGCTCGGCCGGGACGGCAGCGAACTGCGAGTGCATCCTTCGCGAATCCAGATCGCCGAACGCACCATCAATTACCCCAAGTACGAAATCTTCGGCCGACACATTGTGGACACGTTTTTGCTCGTGCAAGCCTACGATGTGGCGAATCGCGAACTGGAAAGTTTCAGCCTCAAGGAGGTGGCGAAACATTTCGGCGTCGCGGGGCCGACACGCACCTATCTCAAGCCCGACGAGATCGCAGAGACCTTCCGCAAGAATCCCGAACGGGTCCGAGCGTACGCCATGGACGACGTTCGCGAGACGCGCGCCGTCGCCGAGATTCTGAGCCAGAGTTACTTCGTCCAGGCGCAGATTTTCCCGTTCAGCTATCAGGACGTGGTCGTCCGCGGTAACGCGACGAAAATTGATTCGCTCTTCCTGCGCGAATACCTCGCCCAACGACACTCGATTCCGCAGCCCGACGCTCCGCGTCCGTATGCGGGCGGGTACACGGACATCTTTTTCACGGGCATCGCGCGCAACGTCTGGCACTGCGACGTGCAATCGCTGTATCCCTCGATCATCCTGAGCTTCGACATCCTGCCGGGGCGCGACGAGAAGGGAATCTTTCGTTCGTTGCTCAAAGACCTGCGCGCGTTCCGCCTGGAGGCCAAGGGCGCGATGAAAGCCGCCAAGACACAAGCCGAGCGCGATCACTTCGACGCGCTACAGTCCACGTTCAAGATTCTCATCAACTCCTTTTATGGCTACCTCGGCTTCGCCCAGGCCCACTTCGGCGATTACGACGCCGCCGAGCGGGTGACGGCGAAGGGACGAGAAATTCTCACGCAGATGATTGAGTGGCTCAAAGCGCGCGGGGCGCAGTTGATCGAGATCGATACGGACGGTATCTACTTCGTTCCGCCCGCGCAGGGCGCGGACAAGCTGGAAAACGAATTGCAGGCGACCCTGCCTGCCGGGATTGAAGTCGAATTCGATGGACGTTTCCGCGCGATGTTCAGCTACAAGATGAAGAACTACGCGTTACTCGACGACCAAGGCCGGTTGATGATCACCGGCGCCGCCTTGCGCTCCCGCGGTCTGGAGAAGTTTCAGCGGCAGTACCTCGAAGAGTTTCTGATGCTGGTCATGACCGCCAGGGAGAAGGATGTCCCCGCCCTGCTCGAGCGGAACCGCCGGGCCATCGAAAAGCGCGAATGGCCGATCGAGATGCTCACGAAAACCGAGACGCTGCAGGATTCACTCGAAAGTTATCAGGCCAAGATTCGCGAATCCGCGCGCAACCGTAGCGCCGCGTACGAACTCGCGCTCAAATCCGGTCAGAACTACCAGCCCGGCGACCAGGTATCGTTCTACATCACTGGCAACAGCAAGCGGGTGAGCGCGTACGAGCACAGCAGGTTGGCGAGCGAGTGGAATCCGCAGCAACGCGACGAAAATGTCGAGTACTACCTCGATAAACTCGAGCAGCTTCACGCCAAGTTCGCGCCTTTGTGCGGCCTGGCCGCATCCAAGAGCCAGACGACAGACCCAAAGCAAGGAACGCTTTTCTAGCAGTCATGCCCGTGCTTGCAACCCGCGCCAACCTCGCGTAATGGTGCAACGCGGAGACGATGCGGGTGTGGGATTGCGGATGTCCTCCTTGCAAACCGACGAATCAAAATGAAAGCGATTTTCTTTCTGCTGGCGGCGACTGTGCTCGCATTCACCCATGCCGGCTGCGGCAGCAAGAAGGCCGACGGAAAAACCAACGGCGGCGGCGCGCTGATGGTGCCGGTCGAGACCGCGCGCGTCACCACCGAACGGATCGAGGAGAAACTGTCCGGCGTCGGCTCGCTCGAGGCCAACGAGGCGGTGGACATCAAGTCGGAGATTGATGCCATCGTTGATTCCATCGCCTTCACTGAGGGCGCCTCGGTGAAGAAAGGGCAGTTGCTCGTCAAGTTCGATGCTGCCAAGTGGCGCGCGCAGCATCAGCAGGCGAAGGTCGAACTCGAAAATGCCCGCATTCGAGCCGAGCGATCTGACAAGCTGCTCAAGTCCGACTCCGTCTCGCAGCAGGAATACGACGATGCCCACGCTGCCGCCCGCACCGCCGAGGCAAACTTCGCGTTGCTCGAAGCGCGGCTGAAGGAGACGGAGATCCTCGCGCCGTTCGACGGGCTCGTCAGCGAACGACTCGTCAGCCCGGGCGCATACGTCAAGGCGGGCGACCCGCTCGTGCGACTCGTGGACCTCGATCCAATCAAGATCAGCTTTAGCGTTCCAGAGCGTTACATGACCGAACTCAAGCTTGGGCAGCAGGTCACCATGCGCACGGCGTCCATCCCCGGCCGCGCATTCACGGGCGAAGTGTACTTCATTGATCCACAGGTGGAAGTGGCGACGCGCACGATCAAGGTCAAGGCAAAGACCGATAACTCGGACGCCGTGCTGCGGCCCGGCTTGTTCGCCAACGTCGAGCTGACCCTTCGTGTTCTCGAGAGCGCGTTGGTCATCCCCGAGGAAGCGATCCTCGCCCAGGTCGGCGCGACAATTGTGTTCGTCGTTGCAGATCAGCAGGCCATGATCCGCCCTGTGAAAACCGGCCTGCGCATCCCGGGAAAGGTGCAGATCACCGAGGGACTCAAAGCCGACGAGGAAGTCGTGACCGGAGGACACCAGAAGTTGTTTCCCGGTGTGAAGGTCACTGCGGCACCGAAAGGATGAAGGATGAGGGATGAAGGATGAAAATGGAAATTGCCTTCATTAAGAACCAAGGCGCGAAGCGTCCTTCTTCATCCCTCATCCCTCATCCCTCATCCCTGACTTTTCAACCTTCATCCTTCGCTGTCTAGCCATGTCTCTCCCCGACGTCTCCATCAAACGCCCGGTGTTCGCCAGCATGATGAGCCTGGCGATCATCCTGTTCGGCCTCATCGGCCTCAGCCGGTTGCCGCTCCGCGAGTATCCCGACATTGACCCGCCGATTGTGTCGGTGACGACCGTTTTGCCGGGCGCGAGCGCCGAGGTCATCGAAACCGAAGTCACCGAGGTGCTCGAAGAAGAACTCAACACAATTGACGGCATCAAGTTGCTGACTTCGTCCAGCCGGGAGCAGGTCAGTGCCATCACCATCGAATTCAACCTCAAGCGCAACGTGGACGCCGCCGCCCAGGACGTGCGCGACAAGGTCTCCCGCGTGCGCGGCAAGTTGCCGGACGACGTGGACGAGCCGGTGATCTCCAAGCTCAGCGCCGACGCGCAGGCCATCATGTGGCTGGCGCTTTCCTCGGACGTGTATTCGCCCGTCGAGTTGACCCGGTACGCCGAAGACGTGCTGAAGGACCGGCTTCAAACCATCAGCGGCGTCGGTTCGATCATCATCGGCGGTTCAAAACGCTATGCTGTTCGCATCTGGCTCGACGCCGACAAACTCGCCGCGCATCAACTTACCATTGCCGACGTGCAGCAGACGCTCCGCTCCGAGAACGTGGACCTCCCAAGCGGGCGCATCGAGGGCAAATCGCGCGAGTTCACAGTCAAGACCGAGGGCGAACTCAAACGTCCCGAACAGTTCAACGATCTCGTCGTGTCGCACCGGGGCGGCACGCCCGTCTATCTTCGCGACGTGGGCCGGGCCGAGGCGGGCGTGGAGAACGAGCGCAACCTCGCGCGGTTTATGCGCAAGCCCGCGGTCGGCCTGGGTATCGTCAAGCAATCCAAGGCCAACACCATCGAAGTGGCGCGCGCGATCAAAGCCGAAGTGGAGCGGCTTCGTCCTGCGTTGCCGGCCGGTCTCAGCATCCAGACGGCGTATGATTCCTCGATCTTCATCGAGCGCAGTGTGATCGAAGTCACCGAGACGTTGTTCATTGCGTTCGTGCTGGTGGTGTTGGTCATTTTCCTCTTCCTGCGGACGCTGCGCACAACGCTCATCCCGACGCTGGTCATCCCGACCTCGATCATCGGCACGTTCCTGATGATGTATTGGATGGGGTTCACGATCAACAACCTCACCCTGCTGGGCCTGGTGCTGGTGATCGGCGTGGTGGTGGACGACGCCATCGTGGTGATGGAGAACGCCTTCCGTCACATGGAACAGTACGGCAAGTCTGCGATGGACGCCGCGCGAGACGCCACGCGCGAAATCCAATTTGCCATTGTTGCCATCACCATCGCACTGGTCGCGGTGTTCACGCCGCTGGCGTTTCTGCAGGGCTCGACCGCCCGGTTGTTCAACGAGTTCGGCCTCGCCGTGGCGGTGTCGGTGCTGATCTCGGGTTTTCTCGCGTTGTCGTTCACGCCGATGCTTTGTTCGCGCATCCTCAAGGTCGAGCACAAGCACAACAAGCTGTTTGTGTTCTTCGAACGCTTCTACGTCGGGGTGAACGATCGCTACAGCCGGTGGCTGCGCCTGGCGCTCCGACACCGCGTCATCGTCGTGTTGGTCGCCCTCGGTTCGGTCGGTCTCAGCGTTCTGTTCTACAACATGCTGAAGCGCGAACTGATCCCGACCGACGACAAAGGGAGCTTCCTCATCATCATCTCTGCGCCCGAGGGTTCGACCATGGACTACACCGATCGGTATCTCAGGCAGATCGAGGCCATCGTGGACGACCTGCCCGAGCGTGAAACCTACTTCGCGGCGATCGGTCTGGCAATGCAAGGGCCCGGGCGGGTGAACGACGGCATCATGTTCTGCCGGCTCAAACACTGGAACGAACGCAAACGCACCCTGCAGGAGGTCGTCGCCGAGCTGCAGCCCAAGATCATGAACATCCCCGGCGTGTTCGCCATTCCCATCGTCCCGCCGTCGCTCGGCGTGGGGCGGTTTGCGCAGAAATTCCAGGTCGTCGTGCAGCATGACGATCTCATGGAACTCAACCGCGTGAACCAGGAATTCCTCAACAAGGTGCGCACCATTCCCGGGCTGATGTTCCCGGACACCGACCTGAAGTTCAACAAGCCCGAGCTGCGCGTGAAGGTGGACCGTCGCAAGGCCGCCGACCTCGGCGTCAGCGTGCGCGACGTGGCCTCGACGCTGCAGATCCTCCTCGGCGGACTTGATCTCTCGACATTCAAACTCGCCAATCGCCAGTACGACGTCATGGTGCAGCTCGAGGCGTCGAATCGCGTCACCACGCAAGACCTGGAGAAAATCTACGTCCGCACCCGTCAAGGCGCACTGGTGTCTCTGGGCAACATCGTGTCGCTCGAAGAAGGCGTGACGCCCAACCAGATCAACCACTACCAGCGAATGCGTTCTGCCACGACCAGCGCGAACCTGTTCGAGCCGCCGTCCTTGAAAGAGCGGGTTCTGATGTGGTTCGCGGTCAAGACCGGCAAGATGACCAAGGATCAAGTGCCCCAAACCACGACTCTCGGCGAAGCGCTGGATCAGGTGGAGGCGCTCGCGAAGCAGGCCCTCCCCGCCGGCTTCTCGCTTGATTACGCAGGCGAATCGCGAGAGTTCAAGGAAGCCCAGGGCGCCGTCGGGTTCGCGTTTATCCTGGCGATCATCGTCGTCTATATGGTGCTGGCGTCGCAGTTCGAGAGCCTGCTGCATCCGTTCACCGTCATGCTCGCCGTGGTGCTGTCGTTCGTCGGCGCGCTGGGCGCATTGGTGGTCTCCGGCATGACGCTGAACCTGTTCAGCCAGATCGGCATCATCATGCTCGTGGGTCTCGTCACGAAGAACTCGATCCTGCTGGTGGATTTCGCCAACAAGGCGAAGGAGGAAGGCAAGTCCACGCGCGATGCCGTCATTCAAGCCGGTGAGATTCGGTTGCGTCCGATCATGATGACCTCGATCTCGCTGATCTTCGGCGTGCTCCCGATTGCCTTCGCGCTCGGCGCCGGTTCCACCAGTCGTCGTCCCCTCGGCATGGCCGTCGTGGGCGGCATGATCACCTCGACCTTCCTGACGCTCTTCGTGATCCCGGTGGTGTATTCGCTGCTCGATGACGCACGAAACTACTTCCGCGCGCGCCGGGCTGAACGCAAAGCGGCGCCAGCCAGCGTGCCAACCGGGGACGTCGTTCCGAAGTAGGGGCAAACGGCTGTGGCGGCTGAATGATTCGCTCACCCGGGGCGCAGGCGCGCAAACCCAGGCGCGAACGTGCGCAACTCTTCGCCTCGAACGAGCGTTTGATTCACGTGGAAAATTTGTTTTCCTTGATGCGCTGTCCATCCGGCCTTCGCCGATTTGTCCAGGGAATTCGTTAAAGGACGGCGCCGCACAACGCGGGTGAGGATGAGCTTCCCCAAATCGACGGCGCGCGGCATGCGTTCGCGTGGAAACACCTCATTGCCCGGAAGTTTCCATGAGAACATCGCTCGCAGTCGTCCCTTTCCTTCCAACTGCTGCATTGATTTTCCCGGCACCGAAGCCGGGAACATCAAGGAGCACTACACGATGAAAACACGAATCCTGATTGCTGTGCTGAGCGCGATGGCGTTCAGTATTACCGTCTCCTATGCCGGTGACCTGGATGTGGTCGGTACCGTCAACGTGTCGAGCAATCTCACCGCCCAGAAGGTCACGCTCGGCGGCGAGACGCGCACCAACTGGCCCACCGGCGGCGGCGCGACCTCGGGCGCAGCCGACCTGACCACCGCCGTGCTCCACTTCAGCCAGGCGGAGCCGATGTGCCTGTTCACGCTCACCAACCACACCGCTTGGTTTTTTTACCAACCACGTCGCAGGCCGGGAGATCACCTTGCGACTGGCGCAAGATGCGACGGGGGGTTGGACAAACACATCGCCGGCCGATCTGCTCTGGCCGGGCGGGCAACGCACGAGCGGCTCGAGTTCGCCGAACGATTTCAATCTGTTCAAGATCGTGGATGATGGCGAACATTGGCTGGCGCTGACGCAAGGCGTAAACTACTTCATCCCCTGCGTGAGCAACTGCAGCTCCGCGCTGGAGTTCGATGGCAGCCAGAACTACGCCGAGGCTTCCACTTCGACGGACTTCAATACCGGCACGATTCATTGGTTTCAGTCGCATCCCATAGCGGGTCAGAATTCATGTGTCAGCCCCGATCTTCTTCGAGAACTCGGGCTCCACTCCAAAATGGATTTCCAGAATTTTCTCTCACCTCATCTCATTGTTCGCCAGGACGCATTTTTTCATTTTAAGTGTGGATCGCGTCGGCCAGCACCGCCTTGCCGGTCAACGCCACCGCCGCCATCTGCGTCCGTGCGGCCGGTATCTCGTTG
>CAZOTB010000156.1:0-13988 GCA_964582645.1 uncultured Verrucomicrobiota bacterium
CGAGAAACAGCCCGATGATCACCGCCAGCGCGGCCTGAGCGAGCAGTTTGGTGCGCGCGCTCAGGCCTTTGGTGTCCTTCTTGGTAACCTTCTGGTAGTCGTCCAGAAACCCGAGCGCACCGAGATAGACCACGCAGAGGAGCGTCATCTGGATATAAACGTTCGTCCAGATCGCCCAGAGCAGGCAGGAAATCTCGAGCGCCAGGATGATGAGCAACCCGCCCATCGTCGGCGTGCCGCGTTTTTCGCCGTGACGCGCCGCCAGTTCCCGCAGATCGTCCTCGCCCCGGATCGGTTGACCGTATTTCAACGACGTCAGCCAACGGATCACACGCGGCCCGAAAACCAGGCTCAAGACCATCGCCGTGACGGCCGCCATTACCGCGCGAAAGGTGATGTATCGGAACACATTCAGCGGTCCGAACCAGTCGCTCAGGTAATGCAGATAATAGAACATCCGTCATCAGACAGTCGCCATGCCTTCGAGGACTTCCTCCATGCCATCGGCGCCTTTGATCAACAGCACGTCGCCCGCGCGCACCATCTCGAACAGGAACGGCACCGCCT
Source organism: uncultured Verrucomicrobiota bacterium (assembly GCA_964582645.1). GTDB lineage: Bacteria > Verrucomicrobiota > Verrucomicrobiia > Palsa-1439 > CAZOTB01 > CAZOTB01. The sequence goes on from CAZOTB010000156.1 coordinate 568, forward strand.
GGGCCGGCGCGCGGAAGGTGTGAACGTGCTCCTCGTCGAGTCCTTGTTCGATTGCGCCTGCGGCGTAGTGCATCGCCATCGAACCGACGGACACCACACGATCAATGTAGTGCTCTGCGCAGAACCGGCCGATCGCCTGGTAGTCCGCCGTGTCGTCGGTGCCGAACCCTTCGAGGTCGCCGAGCACGGCCCAGCGACGACGGTTGTATGCCACCGGCACGGCGCTCAACGCCATCAGGGCCACCCTCATGGACTCGGCGTCCGCGGGTGTGTCGTCGTGCAGCAGCCGGATGCCGTGCGCGGTCAGCCGCGTCTGCATCCGCACCTGGAGGAGGTACATGTTGCGCCCGCCGCGATCGGCGCGTTCCAGCGGCGGGGCCAACGTCGCCGCACAGGAGCCGCTGCCGTTGGTGAGCGCGCCGTTCTGGAATGGCAACGACGCCTTCGAGACTCTGACTTGCACTGTGAATTCCATGCGTTTCCTTTCTGTGTAGCTACGGTTGTGACCACCCCTGCTGCGAAAAATGGCTCAACGAGACGCCCGTGTGTTTGCTGATTTGGGTTTCGTCGCTCGCACACGCGCAATGGTTCTCCTCCGCGGCGTTACGCCCGTCGAAGCGGCGCGCGTCTTTGCCGCCCACAGCAGCGATTGTGAGCAAAGACACACCACCCGCCATGCGCTCCGCCGTTGCAGCGTCCCGCTGAGTCAAAGCGTCGGGAAACGTGTTCCCTCGGCCACTGCTTTTACGAACAGCGTCCATTGATTAACTGTTCAATTCCAAAAGCTGTTGCACCACAACCTTGTCGTCGAACGGCACGACCGTGTCCGCAAATTCCTGGTAGGTCTCATGTCCCTTGCCGGCGATCAGCACGATGTCCCTGGCCTTCGCCAGCTTGAGCGCCTGAGCGATCGCTTCGCGCCGGTCCACGACGACCTGATAGTTGGTCTTGCCCGCAAAGCCCGCTTCGATCTGACGGATGATCTCGCGCGGGTCCTCCTTGCGCGGATTGTCGGACGTGACGACGGCAAAATCGGCCAGTTCCCCGGCGACGCGTCCCATTTTGGGACGTTTGCCCGTGTCGCGATTGCCGCCGCAGCCGAACACGAGGATCACCCGCCCGCGCGCGATCTCGCGGACGGTGCTCAACACGTTCTGCAGAGCGTCGTCGGTGTGCGCGTAGTCCACGAACACGTCGAACGGCTTGCGGGTCTGCACTTTGTCGAGTCGGCCGGGCACACACTCGATCCTGCCGAGAGCCTGCGCCACTTTGCGCAGGTCCAGCCCAAGCCCAACGGACACGCCGATGGCGGCGAGGGCGTTGTAGATGTTGTGCCGGCCAATCAAGGGCAACTTCACCGGTGCGCGACCGACCGGCGTCTCGACGGTGAACTCGCTGCCCGCACTCGTCATCTCGATCTGGGTCGCGCGCACATCGGCGGCGTCCACCAGGCCGTAAGCGACTTTCGTGGCGCGGACCCGGGCGTCAGACAGCAGGCTCTTGCCACGGGCGTCGTCGAGGTTGATGACGGCGCAGCCTTTCTTCGCGCCGGTACCGAGCGCATGGAACAGTGTCGCCTTGGCGGCGAAGTAGTTGTCCATGTCGCGGTGGTAGTCGAGGTGGTCCTGGGTGAGATTGGTGAAGACCGCAACGTCGAAATCAATCGCGTGGACGCGATGCTGGTCGAGCGCGTGGGATGATACTTCCATGACACACGCCGAACAGCCCGCGCGGATCATCTGCGCCATCATGCTCTGGAGTTCGAGCGCTTCGGGCGTCGTGCGCGATGCGGGGATTTCGCGTTCGCCGATGGTGTAGGTAACGGTACCGAGCAGGCCCGTCTTCGTGCCGAATTCCTCGAGGATCGTTCGCAGCATGAACGTCACCGTGGTTTTTCCGTTGGTGCCGGTGGTGCCGATGACCTGTAACTTCGAGGACGGATTGCCGTAGAACTGCGCGGCGGCGGCGGCGAGGGCTTTGCGCGAATCGCTGACCTTGATTTTGGCCGCCTTGCGCGAGGGGAAGCCGTTGCGTTCGACAATAACGGCAGAGGCGCCGCGTTCGATGGCCGCGTTGATGAAATCATGCCCGTCGCTATGTTGACCGGAAAGCGCGACGAACACCTCGCCCGGGCGCACTTTGCGCGAGTCGTACGCGATGCCGGTGAACTCGCGGTCGAGGTTGCCTTCGGCTTCGATCGGGGTCAGCGTGGGGATGAGTTCGCGGAGGTTCATGATCGGGTCGGCGCGAACCACCTCTCGATGGCGGAGTCAACACTCCTGCCGTGATTTGGGGGGAGTGAGGGGGCTTGGGGAGTGACCACAACAGGAATGTTGGGTCCGCCATCGAGGGTGGAGATCAGGTCGTGCACAGCCGTTGAGAATGCCTCGATGGCGGAGTCAACACTCCTGCTGCAGTTAGGGGGGAGTGAGGGGGCTTGGGGAGTGACCGCAACAAGAATGTTGGGTCCGCCATCGAGGGTGGAAAAAGGCGACATGGCGAAGACGAAAGTTGGTCGCCTCCTTTCTATCGAGGTTAGTATTTGTATGGTCTTCGCCATGTCTTAATCTTCCAAAATGGTTCGGGGCACACCGCGAAGGGAGGCCACGCTCACGCCTTCCTTCGGCTTGGGTGCCGTTTCCGTGGGCACGATGTCGAGGTAGCGCGCCACTTGTTCGCCAATGGCGCGGAATACCGGCCCTGCCGCGGAGCCGCCGTAGTAGGTGCCGCGCGGTTCGTCGAACGAGACCTGGATGCATACCTCGGGTCGGTCCGCGGGGAAAAATCCCACGAAGGTCGAGTAGTACTTGTTGACGTACACGCCGCCTTCGATCTTGTGGGCGGTGCCGGTCTTGCCGGCGACCTTGTACCCTTCGATCGCGGCCATGGAACCGGTGCCCCCCTCCTCAACGACGGTCTGCAAGGCCTGGACCATCAACGCCGCGGCGCGCGGGTTGAGCACTCTTCGGATGGGCTTGGGCGAAAACACTGCGACGGGCCGGCCGTTTTCATCCGTGACCTGTTTGACGATCATCGGCTGCATCAAGATCCCCCCGTTGGCGATGCACGCCACCGCGCTGGCCATCTGGAGGGGCGTGACTGCGATCTCGTGGCCCATCGGGATGCGTGTGACGCTGAGTTTTGTCCAGGCCTTGAGCGGATGAGCAAGGCCGAGTTCCTCGCCCGCGAGATCAATACCCAACCGCTGGCCGAAGCCAAACGCGCGCACATAATGATAGAGCGGCACCTCGCCCATCTTGAGCGCGATCTTGGCGGCGCCGATGTTGGAGCTGACCTTGATGATTTCGCGGACGGTGAGCGTCCCGTGCGGATGGGCGTCGTGGAGAACCCGACCCGCGTACCAGAAATGTCCCCGCTCGCAGTCGAAGGTGTCCTCGAGCGAGACGATGCTTTCGTTCAACGCCGCCGCAATGCTGACGACCTTGAATGTGGACCCCGGCTCGGCGACGAGGCTAATGGCGCGGTTGCGGAGTTGCTCGCTGGTGGCTTTGCCGTATTGGTTGGGATCAAACGTCGGGCGATTCGCCAAGGCCAGGATCTCACCCGTGCTGGGGCGGATCACCAGCGCGATGGCCGCTTTCGCGTTCAGCTTCTCCATCGCGCGATCCAGTTCACGCTCGACGATGTGCTGGATGTAGCCGTCGAGTGTGAGCTGGACGTCGTAACCGTTTCGAGGATCAACGTTCTGGCTGCGGTACACGAGGATTTCCCGTCCCTTGTTGTCCTTTTAAATTTGTCGCCAGCCGCCTTGGCCGCGCAGGTAGCGCTCCTGACGCTGCTCGACGCCGGTCACTCCCGTACCATCGAATCCGACGAATCCGATGACGTGGGGCGCGAGAGGGCCGTTTGGATAGTTGCGAAGCGAATCGGGCTCGAAGACGAGGCCGGGAATCCTGAGCGCCCGGATCTGGGCGATGGTTTCCTTGTCCACCTTCCGTTTGATGACGACGTAATGACGCTCCGTGTCGAGCCGGGAGCGGACCCACTGATAATCGAGTTCGAGCAGGTTGGCGAGCTGTTGCGCGATCAGCGGGATCTGACTGGCGTGGATTTTCTTCAACGCAATCGGATCGGCGCAAACGGTGCAGACGGGCAGCGATTGCGCCAGGACATTTCCATTGCAATCGAGAATCCGCCCCCGCTGGGCCTGGCGCTTGACCGTCCGTTCACCCTGATCTTCCTGTTTTTGCACGTATTCCGCGCGCCACACGGTCTGGATCAGGCAAATCTTCGCCGCGAGGAATACGAACACGGCCAACATCAGGCCGGCCATCGCGAATGCGCGGATGCTATGAGAGGTGGCTTTCATCAGTTGGCGCGGATCTCCCGATCGCGGACGGCGACCTGCCCAGTGCCCGATGCGTTGGAGGGCGTGTAGAATGGCTCCGTCACTCGGATGATCTGGGAATCCTTTGGCACGCCCAACCCGAGATTCCACGCCTTGACCTTGTTCTCGATGACACGAGGTGTCTTGAGGGCGGCGATCTGCTGGATCAATATCGTGTTGCGCTCCCGCAGTTTCTCCACCTGCTGCTCGCGTTGCTTGAGGTCGTCGCCGAGTTTGTGGATGGTGTTCTTCTGCCACACGTAACCCACGCCCACCATGGCGATGCAGGCGAACACAAGCAGCCACTTCGTCAGCGGCAGCAACCGCATCAATGTCGCTTCGCGTTTTCGGTTTTTCGACATGTCAGATTCTCTCCGCCACTCGCAACTTGGCGCTGCGCGCGCGAGGATTGCGCTGCACCTCGGCCTCAGACGGCAACAATGGCTTCTTCGTGAGCACCCTCAGCGACCGCGTGTGGCCGCAACGGCACACGATCACCTGCGCCGGGCAAATGCAGTCGCGCGATTCCGTCTGGAAGAAGTGCTTCACGACCCGATCCTCGCCGGAGTGAAAACTGATGACGGCGAGGCGCCCCCCCGGCTTGAGCAGACCCGAGGCTGCCGCCAGTCCCGTTCTCAGGTTCTCCAATTCGTTATTGACCGCCATACGTAAAGCCATGAACGTACGGGTGGCGGGCGCGATCTTGTCCGACCATCTCCTTCCGAGCACGCGTTCCACCAACCCTGCCAGTTGCGTCGTCGTCTCAATCGGCGCCTTCGCTCGCGCTTCCACGATCGCCGCGGCGATTCGCCGGGCCCGTGTTTCATCGCCGAACTCGCGAAGGATCCGCTCCAACTCGCTTTGGCTCGCCTCCGCAACAATATCCGCCGCGGTGCGCGCCAGCCGCTGATCCAGCCGCATATCGAGCGGCGCATCCTTCGCGAAACTGAAACCACGAGCACTGGTGTCCAATTGATGGCTGCTCACGCCCAGATCACAGAGAGCGCCATCCAGTCGCTCGACACCCAACGACAACAACTCAACGAAATTCGCGCGAACCAGGCGGGCACGCTCACCAAACTGCTGCAACCTCTTCGATGCCGCCTCGATTGCATCTGCGTCGCAATCCAGCCCGACCAAGCGCACGTTCGCGCCACACTTCAAAATCTGTTCTGCGTGGCCGCCGCCGCCCACCGTGGCGTCCAAATACAGACCGCCATCGCGCGGCCGCAGCCAGTGCAACACTTCCTCGACGAGGACCGGCTCGTGATACGCCATTGTTCCTCCATCTCGGCGGCCACGAACCCGCGTCCGCAACCGCCGAGAGGAAGCGTGCGAATCATTCCGCCGGCAACCTCAGCCAGCCCAGAGCGCGGGCACGATCGTTTGCCAGCCGCGGCCGGGGCAGACTGAACGGCCGCAGTCCAAAACGTCGCAACCGAACCACGCGACCCTGCCCGCTCCCGTTGGGAGACTGCGCCTCGCCGTTGCTGCGTTTGAAAAACCATTTCATAGTGGTCTTGACCTGTCTTCCCCGCGTGATTCGCGGGCCATCCGCTCGATCATCAGACTCAGAACATTGGCGCACCGCGTCTTTCGTCGCGACGGCGCCGTTCCGCTGCGGCTCGATCCACCGCTGCGATCCCGACTCAGCAGACTGCCACCCGCATTGAACAGAAGAGCGAACTTCGACTTTGGTTTCATGCTTCAGATGCCGGCCATCCTTCCGATGTCGATGTAAGGCGCCTGGTGACGGTCGCGAACCTGTTTCCAACGTTCCTCGCTGAACACTTCGATACCCAGTTCCCGAATCTTGAGGACAATCGTGGACTTGGTGGTCAGCCCGGCGCGGTTGAGCATCTCCTCCTTGATTGTCATCCGTCCCTGCACGTCCACAACGCTGACGTCGCTGTTGTAATCGAGGTGCCGCTTGAAATCTCCCTTCTTCTCGGGCGTCACATCGAGCGCGGCCACTCGAGCACGGAGCTCGCTGAACTCTCGCTGACTCATCAGCATCAAACCGCCCTCGGTGCTCGGGGCGATGTAAACCTCCTTGCCGATGTCCCCTCGCCATCGCGCCGGAATCATGAGCCGACCTTTGTCGTCCAAGCCGCGCGTTTCGATGCCGGCACTGGGGCGAGTTACTCCGTTGTGTTTCGTTGCCATTCCAAACCCACATCCGTGTGCTTCGCATTGGACCGGCTGTGCTGTTACAGCACTTCACCCAAATTTTCCACAGCTCGGTTTGCAGCGGTTGGAAATACCTCAGTTTTCCACAAAACAGCAAGAAAAAACTGTGCATTTTTCTGAATGCCCCGCTTAGCCAGATTTTTCGGGGCTTGCGAGCTTGGGGAATAATGGAGCCACGGCGCCGACCTGCGCGCCGGAGAGGAAGGTACCCCACTTCCTTGCTTCAGCCAACCTCAATTCCCCCGATCCCGACCCGAGTTGGCTGCGAATTTTTTCTGCTGTGCGAGGCAGCACTGGTGACGCAAGAATGGCAATTACGCGACACGATTCCGCGAGAGTGTAGAGCACGGTGGCGAGTCGTTCCGATTTTGATTTGTCCTTCGCCAACCGGAACGGCGCGGTCTGTTCCACGTACTGATTGCAGCGCGTGATGAAACTCCACAACTGTTCGAGCGCGAGTTTGAACTCGAACGCTTCGAAATGTGTTTGAAATTTCTCCGTCGTGGTAAGCGCGAGCTTCTTCACTTCTTCATCGAGAGGATCAGATGCATGCGGTTGCGGGATCACTCCGTTGTGATAGCGCTGGATCATTGAGAGTGTGCGGTTGACGAGATTGCCCAGGTCGTTGGCGAGGTCTGCCTCGTATCGTTGAGCGAGACGCGTCCATGAAAAATCTCCATCGCCGCTGAAGGGCACCTCGCGCAAGAGATAGTATCGCAATACATCGGCATCATACTTCGCGAGAATCTCAGATGGTTCAATGATGTTCCCTCGGGTCTTGCTGAGCTTTTCTCCTTCAACTGAAACAAAGCCGTGCGCGAAGATGAGTTTGGGTAACGGCAGTCCTGCGGCCAGGAGCATCGCCGGCCAGATCGTGCAGTGGAACCGCGTGATGTCCTTGCCGATGATGTGTGCCCCCGCAGGCCACACCCGGCTGAATCGTGCCTCGTCATGGCCGTAGCCTACCGCACTGATGTAGTTGATCAACGCATCGAACCAAATCCAGATCGTCTGTTCCGGCTTGATGGGGCATTTGACGCCCCACTTCACATTCGTGCGAGTGAAACTCACGTCGCGCAAACCTTCGCGGAGTAGTCCGAGTATCTCATTTCTTCGTATGACGGGTTCAATTCGGAGTTCGCCACTCTCGATCAGTCGCTGCAATTGATCCTGAAAAGCACTGAGCCGAAAGAAGAAGTTCTTCTCCTTGACCTGTTCAAGAGGCCGCTTGTGCGTGGGGCAGGCGAGATCCGGAGCGTCTTTTTCCAGGTAGTAGTCTTCGCAGCTCGGGCAGTACAAGCCTTCGTAATCGCCTTCATAAAGATGCCCGGCGGCATGGATCTTCGAAAACAAGCGAGCGACTGCCGCTTCGTGCTGAGGGTCGGTCGTGCGGATAAAACCGTCGTAGGAGATTTCGAGTTGTTTCCACGTGTCAATCCACGCCAAGACCATGCGGTCGCAGTACTCGCGCGGGGTGATGCCTTCCTTTTCGGCTTGCCGCTGGACGTTGAGACTATGCTCGTCGGTTCCAATCAAAAAATATACTTCGGCCCCGCGCAACCGCCGGTACCGGCTGTACGCGTCGGCGGCGATTTTTTCCAGCGCGTGACCGATGTGGGGTCGCGCGTTGATGTAGTCAATCGCCGTTGTGAGATAAAATTTCTCTCTCGACATCGGGTCGGCACAATGCCAGCCGTGTGGACAGGGGTCAAGGTGGAAGCGGGTCATACCGGCCGTGAATTGCGAGTGACTTGCACATCGTTGACACAGCCGGGGTCGAGTGCTAGTGTACGCCGTCTTATTTAGCGGGGCTTTTACCGAGTTTGGAAAGGATTGCATGATGCGATGAAATCAGCACACAGTGCGTCGTCTATTCGACGCGTTCCCTCGATAGCGTTCCATCCCGTCCTCCTCCAGTGTGGCAGTCAAGACCTCAATATCCTCGATCACGATTTTCATGTCTCCGGCCGAGGAATGACATTCAAGACCGACAGCTACTTCGCGCCCTTCACCACATTGGCCATTCGACTGCAAATTCCGCCGTCGTTTGCGTCACTGAAGGGCAGGACAATCCAGTGCGAAGGCGCCGTTGTGGAGTGTCGCGGGAGCAAGGAACGAAAAATGTACCAGGTCACGGTGGCATTCTTGAACCTGACGGCTTCAGACCAGAAACAACTCGCCGCCGCCGACAGAGTCCTTGCCGAATCCGTCCGCCCCGTCCGTAAGCAATGACGCAGCAAGAGACACGGATGCCCCCATGGTTCTGGGCATACAAGCTGCTAAAATTGATAGGAAGTGGGAGGAACACCACAATGAATGCAGCTAAACGGGATCACTCGGGGGTATTTCGACCCCAGGCGTCGGCGGCAAGAGGCAACCGAAAGGGCAAAAAGGCCGTTCACATTTCCGCCAACGGCGTGACTTTTCTGACGCCGACCTACATGGCGCCGTTCACCGAAGTCCAAGTGCAGCTTCGCAGCGCGAAATCAGCGAGCCCAATTCAATGCAGCGGCGTGGTTGTGGACTGTTGGAGCAACGGCACCGCAGACTGCTACACGGTTTCCGTCGCGTTCGTAAATGTCCCGAGAAACGCGGAGCATGAACTGCGACAATCGGCAAAACCCTCTTCGAATCACATTTTCCTGACCCAAGCACCCCGGACAAGCCGGCCTCAATCCTAACTTAATCGCCGCGCTGGATGCGCTAACACTTTATGGAGTATCTCGCCAGCCTGCTACGATTCGCCACGAACATGGGCGCATCCGACGTCCATATCAAAGCGAACAAGCACGCCACACTCCGCATCGCGCGTGACCTGTTCACGGTCGAGGTGGATCCTCCTTCCGAACAGGACGTGCAGCAGATCGTCGAGGCAATGATGCCCGAGCATCTGAAGTCCCGCTTTCAGCGCGAAAAGGAAGTGGACTTCTCCTACTTTGCCGAAGGCATCGGTCGCTTTCGCGTCAACGTGTTCCAACAACGCGGCCAGATCAGCATTGCCATGCGGTTCGTGAAAACCCAGATTCCGTCTTTCGAAGAATTGCATCTGCCGGAAATTCTGCGTCAAATCGCGACCACGCCTCGCGGCATCGTGCTGCTGTGCGGCGCGACCGGCTCGGGTAAGTCCACGACCCTTGCGACGATGATTGATTTTGTAAATGCGAGCAGCAAGAAGCACATCATTACACTCGAAGACCCGATCGAGTACCTGTTCGATGAGAAACAGAGCATCATTGATCAGCGCGAAATCGGTCTCGATACGCTTTCGTTCGACCGCGCACTCACGCACGTCCTCCGCCAGGATCCCGACATCATTATGATCGGTGAAATGCGCGACTCGCAAAGCTTCATGGCTGCGTTGTCTGCCGCCGATACCGGTCACTTGGTCTTCAGCACGCTGCACACAACCAACGCCTCCCAAGCCATAGGCCGCATCCTCGATTTCTTCCCGGCCCAGGACCGCGACCAGATCCGACGCCAACTCGCGGTGCTGTTGCAGGCGGTGGTTTGTCAGCGACTGATCCCCGCGGTCGGCGGAGGTGTCGTGCCTGCCGTCGAAATCATGTTGAACACACCGGTTGTCCGCAAGCTGATGGATGAGAATCGGCTGGAGAAACTCCCTGCCGCGATCGAGACCGGCACCGAGGATGGAATGCAGACCTTCAACCAGTCCATCTACAAGTTGATCAAAGCCAAACTGGTCACGGAGGCCGACGGTCTGTTGCGCGCCTCCAACCCGGATGCGCTCAAGATGAACCTCAAGGGCATCTTCCTCGACGAGAGCCGACGCATCATGTCGAGCGCATAGCGCTCTCCCACTTCACTTGAAGTAGTTGCGCTGCTGTTCGGTGATCGGCTTCCCGAGTCTCTCCAACACCTGCAGCATGTCTTCCCATACCTTGCGCTTCTCGATCAGACTCTGATTACGAAGCAGGTAACTCGGATGGTACGTCGGCATCACCGGCACACCGTGGAACTCCATCCATGTCCCGCGCAATTTCGTAATGCCTGTCGTTGAATGCAATAACCCCTCCACAGCGGTCCCGCCCAACGCCACGATCACCTTCGGTTGAATCAGGTCAATCTGGTCGAGCAGGTACGGCTTGCACATTTCCATTTCCTCCGGCGTCGGCTTGCGGTTACCGGAAGACCCCGGTGGCATGTCGGGACGACACTTGAGGATGTTCGCGATGTACACCTCGGCGCGAGAGAGGCCCATGGTCTTAATGATTTGAGTCAGCAACTGACCCGCGCGACCCACGAACGGCTCTCCTTGCGCGTCCTCGTCTGCCCCGGGAGCTTCGCCCACGAACATCAACTCAGCGTCAATATTCCCAACTCCGAACACGACCTGGGTCCGCGCTCGGACCAGGTGCGGACATTTCTCGCAGGCCAGTGCGCGCGCGCGCAGCCTGGCCATGCCAGCCGCCTTGTCGGAGGATGCGGACGGTGGCGTTGGAGCTGCAACGACGGGTACCGGCTCACTCAGTTCCTCGAGTGCGCCGCGCGACACATACACACGCTTCACGCCCTGCTTCTTGAGTTCTTCGAGGTGGCCAATGGCAGCGTCCAAGATTTCATTCATCTGTTGGCTCATGGGGCTGTCGTTGCATACGCATTCCCGGCTTGCGTTGCAAGTTCTCTTACACGACCTTGGCCATCACCCATGGGCAGACAAGAGGTCAGTTGGAAACTGCGGCGCGACGACGGCACCAAGCGCGAGGTGCTCGCCCGACGTTTCGGCAGCGAGTGGCAGTTCAGGGAACGCAATGGCCGTTACGATCCCTGGCGCACAATCGCCGAGCCGTCGCGCGAAGATTGGGAAACGCTTCTCGATGGACTCCGACGCCGGTACCAGCGCATGGGATACGTCGAGGAAGACATTCAGGCCGTCGAACAGGAGATTGCGGAACGTTTCGGCTCTTGAATCGTCGCCGGATCGCTCCAATCACCCGCGCCGCTCGGACCGATGCCTCGTGCGCGCACCCAGATGCGCGCACCCGAAGTAAAACCGCCCAGCGTGCATGTGGATCGGGTCACCGTCGGCTGTTGCGTCCACGGGCCGACGCTCGGATCGTTGTTGAGCGGATTGAGCACCGTCTGCACTTCGCAGCTCTTCACGCCCGAAGCGATCAGGCTGTCCCATCCGGCGTCCACCGGGCCGGCAGAATCGCCGTGCGTCAGCGTTAGATTCACCACGCGCGGCGTCGGGCCGGACGGCGTGCGGGCGGCACGCAACTGGAAGACCTTCGCCAGCTTCACCGGGTCTTGCGTATGATTTTCGCCCCACTCGGCCAGCTCGTTCATGTCCGTGCGGACGGTGGCGGCGGTGGCGTCAATCTGCAATCGCTTGGCTTTGACCTGGGCTTCGAGCGTTGCCAGTTCGCCCAACTGCGTGTTCAATTGCCCCCGATGGGTCGTCAGGTCCGCGACCGGCGCGGCGGCAAAATCGGCGGCGTTGTCGGCGAGTTTTTGGATGAGATTCTGCGCGGAGGTGTTCAGGTCCTCCGGGTTCAAACGTGCGACCGGCATGACGATCAGTTTCATGGTTCTCCTGGGTTGTGGTGTGGGAGGCGGGCCATCCCAAAACACGCCGCTATCATAGCGCAGGCCTTCATCGTAGCGTTGCGGTGCGGGCATGGCTCCCGTGAGAGTGGGAGGCCGTCTCCGACGGGCTGACCATGGGAGTTGTTGGCTTGCACGAAGGTCGCCCGTCGGAGGCGGCCTCCCACATTGCGTGAGCACCGGTATTGAATGCGTGAATCTGTCTGGGGAATCCCTTCAGTCCCGACTTGAAACCCAGCGCGCGTCGGCTGAATGGATTCAAACCCCGTCTGATACCCAGCGGACGCTACCGGAACGGGTTCACACCCGGTATGAAGACGTTCACGCGCTGTCGGAAGGGGTTAAGACTCCGCCCGATGGGTTTCCAACACCGCCGGAATGGATTCAAATCCGGTTTGAATGCGTTCAAACATCGTCTGACACCCTGAAAATAGCCGAAAATCAGTGGTTTGGGCCTGAATCATTGGTTTTGCCCATTTTTCAGAGCTACTTCCGGTTGAACCGACGGGCGAGCGGAACCAGTCCGCCTAGCGCCATCAACCATACCGTGGACGGTTCGGGGACCACCTCAGTGATGGGAGTGAGGAGATAGCTCAAAGCGCCGCCGGTTTGGGTGGTGCGCAAGCCGTTACCGAGGATCTGGCCGGCCCCGTTCGCATAGTAGGCATTCGCCAGGTATTGCCAGCCGTTGAATGCCAGTCCGCCATCCACCAACAGTCCCAGCTCCTGCCAACCATCCGCCACCGTAAACGCCAGCGCTCGCGACCCCATATAGGTCATCCCGCTATACAACTCGTAATACCCCAACGCCAATCCGTCGTCGCCCAGATACTGGATCCTACTGTACGCATACCCGTCGGTCCGCACCGAGAGTTCTGGCGCCTCAAATGTCTGATTCAAATCATCGTCATAGAACCACGCCGAGCGGCCCAGATACGTGCTGCCCCCGTTGTAGCGCTCGGCATACCCCGCCGCCTGCCCGGCCTCGTTGAGATAGTTCGCGTAGCTGTACTTGTAGCCGTCGTTGCGGGTGTGCTCGGCGCCGGTCAGGCCGATGTCGAGCGTGCTGGCCCCATCGTACAACCACGCCGAGAGGCCCAGATACGTGCTGCCCCCGTTGTAGCGCTCGGCATACCCCGCCGCCTGCCCGGCCTCGTTGAGATAGTTCGCGTAGCTGTACTTGTAGCCGTCGTTGCGGGTGTGCTCGGCGCCGGTCAGGCCGATGTCGAGCGTGCTGGCCCCATCGTACAACCACGCCGAGAGGCCCAGATACGTGCTGCCCCCGTTGTAGCGATCGGCATACCCCGCCGCCTGCCCG
>CAZOTB010000157.1:0-13873 GCA_964582645.1 uncultured Verrucomicrobiota bacterium
GAGGGCGTTGATTCATGCGGGGAAACTACCCCACCCAATCCCGCCCCGCCAGATGCAGCTACGTTGCCGCTTACCCCGAAACGGCGGCAGCGACTTTGTCGAGAGTATCGAGCGATTTGAGCATGGTGATCGGTAGTTCGGACTTCTTGACGAACGTGGCGGGGTTCTGGTGTGAACCCACCGAAATGAAGCCCGGTTTCGGCGGCAGATCAGGGGGCATTTTCAAGTTGTCCGGCTTGAGCGTCTTGAGCCAGTCGTGCAAGCGCACGGCGTACATCTGCCAAAACACCTGGCCGTCGTGATAGATCGCGCCGTTACGCAACGCCTTGGCCGTCGCCGCATCGGGGGCGAGTACCGCCTCGACGCCGGGCCGCCCTCGCCAGTTGCGCTGCTCCTTGGGTATCTGGAAGTTCAACGTAAACAAATAGTCGCCGCCGCCCTGCGACATTTCAAAGGTCAACACCTGGTCGTCGTACTGGCCCGGCCTCTCGAATTCGAGCGAGGCGCGGGCAAAGCCTTTCTGCGCGTCGCACGAGAGCAAAGCCTGCCCGTCCGATGTCTTGACCGTGGCGGTGCGTGAGAACGGCATGTCGAGTTCCATGATGCGGAGGGAGAGACCCTGCGCGCCCTTTGGCACATGGATGGAGCTGCGACGAAACAGATCGCCATGCCATGCTGGACGTCGGGCCCGCCCGCCACGCCGCAGGACAGTGACGGGTCGGTCTTGAACGTGACGTAATCATCCGGGCTGCCCGTGAGCGCCATGCGATAGACGCCCTTCTGCCTGCCCTGGATCGTGCAGGTAAACGTGCGCTTCGGCATTGCGGCCAGTCGCTTCGGGTCGGAGAAACTGCTCCAGCGAACCATGGGTGCGAGTCCGCGCGAGTAGCGCGTCGCGTAGTACCACGCCTCGTGGTGCCATTCCGCCATCGTTCCGCCACTGGAGCTGGCCGTCACGCCGTCGTCGGGCACAACCTCGCGCACGAAGAATTGACCATCGGGAGCATACACCTTGACCAGCAACTCGCTCGGCCCGGCAGCGATATGGTTGATGTCGCGCGCGTCCAGTGTGAGGGCGAACTCTTTGCCATCCGGATTGTGGAGGAACGCGACGAGTTCCTCGTAAAGCCGGTAATTGGGAGCTTCGGCGTTCGCTCCCGCGGCTGCGAGCGCGAGAGCCAGCACAACGGAGGCGCGTTTCATGGATTCAGAGCAGTGCAACCGGAGACGGTTTGCAACGCATTTCGGGCGGGAGTGTTGCCGGCCCTACCGGGGCAAATGAACGGCTTTGCCATCCACGGCGAGGCTGGTGCCGTGACCGATGCGGTAACGGAGCAGGCGTCCCGTCCGCAACGAACGCCGTACCACAACCCATTGTCCGTGCGCCTTGACGCCGTTGGCCTCGAGCAGGTTGTGCTCGTACGCCCAGATCAAGGTATCCTCCACGGTGGCGAATGGAATGCGCACGACAAAGGAGTGGTCCATCGAGGGCAGACGCGTGACGGTTGCCGGCGATTCGTCCTTCCGACGCGGGATCATCAGAGACAGGAATCGTCCGTTGTAGCCCGCAACCTTTGCCACGAATCTCGGGCGAATCAGCACCGCCTGCTCGGGTGCGTAGTAGCCATTGGTGTCCATATAGAGCCGCGCACTCTTCTCGATGTCGCCCACATACTTGTACGAACTGCAGCGGCCGATGTCCTGGCTGATCGTCAGCGTGTGGGGCTTGGGGTACGCCTCGGGCGCGGGCAGGGCGAAATGGACATCCAGCATGTGCCCGTGCCGGCAACCATGAATGACAGCGTGCTCAGCATGGATCTCGATCGTGTTGTTGAAGTGCGTGTTCAGCGTCCACCAGAATTCCCGGTAATCATTGGCTTTGTTGATGTCCTCCACGGTCCACACGTAGTCGTGCTCGCCTTTCACAAAGCCGAGGTATCGCCGCGCCCAGAAACAGTCGTGTTGATGGGAGCTGTCCACCGCGGCGAAGTCGCAGAACGCGTCGGGGTGGTATTCGATCAGGTTGCCGTGGTGGAACGTCATGATCCATTCCCCGTCGGTGGAACGTCCGCTCTTGCCATCCACGAGCACCACGTTGTGTTGGTCCTGCTCGACGCTGTAGCGCCCGGTATCAATGGCGAAATACTCGCCGAGCGCGGAGATGCTGAAGTGGCCGCAACTGGCGTGCTGGTGCCCTTGCGCCGACGGCGTGCGGTGAGAGCCGTCGAAGATGACCAAGGTGTCATCGGGCTTCCATCCGCTGCGGAACGAACCAAGGCCGCGACCGTGGTCGAGGAAGCTCATGGAGATGTTCGCTTTGGCCGGTGGCACCGGCCTGGCAAGATCATCGAGCACGAGCAACGCGTACGAGTCAGCCCCCACGCGCAGCCCTCGACTCAGCGGCACCTCCATGAAGTAATTGGGGTCTTTCGTTTCGGTGAAATGCGGGTCACCGGGATAGGAAAGCTCGCTCAACAACCAAAGGAGCGCGGGGTTTTTCGTCTCGCGGGCCAGTCGCGCGAGCACGAAGTTGCGGTTGGGAAACATCGCCACGTAATCGCCCGTGTTGCTGAGGTCCTTACCCCAGGGCTGGACGATGTGCAGGATGGCGTTTCCTGCGCGAGCGAAGCGCGGACAGTCGGCGTAGACGTCGTCCAGTCCAGCACGCCGAACGGCTTCGACCGGATACGCCAACCCGGCCAGGACGCTTGTGCCGTAGCCGGTATCCTCGCTGGGGTACCCCTCCGGACCGAACGCGGTGTCGAGGCTGGCGTTGAGAAAGTTCACAAGCTCATCACGCTCCGTTTCAAGGGGAGGCGCGTCCGGTTCGCCCTGCATGGCGAGCGCCATCAACAGGGCAGTGCAGGCAATGTGCGTGAGCGGGGTGTTCTGACCCGAGTATCGGTAGAAGCCCGCGCGGTGACGTTGGAGAGGCTGCCGATTGCGTCGCTCGACCATGCCTTGGACAAAGCGCTTTCGGTCCTCAGCCGGGAGGTGCGGCGCAATCAGGTCGAATGCAAGCGGGGTGTTCCAGAGCATGGTCGCCCCGAGCGCCAGCATCCCCACTCCGCCGGAATCCTCCAGTTGGGGGATCGCGCGAAACACGCGACGCACCGCTTCCAGCGTGTCGTCATCCCGATCCAACAGCGCGACCATGGCCATGTCGTCCGAGCGCGAGCATGACCTTGCCGCCAAAGACGTTTTCGGTGCCGCTGATGCCCCACTGTCGAATCAGGCCAGCCACGTCGCCCGACGACAAGAGGGGTTGGACGACGGACGCAACTCGCTTGCGCAGGCAAACCATGATCCGTCTGCCGTCGCCCGCGCGAATTCGTTTGCGGAGCAGCGGAAGGTCGGTAGGGCCGAGCAACAACCGGGGATGCTGGTTCGTCGCGTAAAGTTTCCTGGCGCAGCCGAATTGATATTTCATGTGGAAATTGGAAGGCGGGTATGCGGCGGACGCTCGTTGGCAACGCGGTTCGGGGAACCCGATGTGAGCCTCTCAGCGCCGACGCGAGACGACCGGTGCGGCTCACCCTGCGTAGCGCCGCCGCCAGAGAATCAGGCCGCCGAGGGCGAGCAGCAAAACCGTGTACGGCTCGGGAATCGGCAACGCGGTGACCATCAGATTCACCTGCCCGGCGATCGAAATGTCCACCACGTAGTCGTTACCGACGGGCATCGTGCCGAGGCTCAACGTGTTGTCGGTCAGCGAGCCGGTGTAATCAAAGAGCCGGTATACGTTGGTGACGGCCGGGAATGTGTTGAACCCGCTCAAGGCGGTGACGTTCAGAATGCCGTCGAGGGTCAGGTTTCCGGTGACCATGGTGAGGTCGTTCGAGCCGAGGCCGACGTATCCGACGCCGAAAGTGTCGTGCGGACCGAGTTCGAAATTGAGGATTGAAGTGCCGTTCAGCGTCAGCGGGCCAACGGTCAAGGTACCGGGGCTGTTGCCGGGAGTGAGCGCGCCACCGTTGTTCACCGTGACCGCGCCGGTGATGATGCCGGTGCCGCTGAGCGTTGCATCGGCGAGGACGGACACCGAACCGCTGCCGGTGGCCGAGCCGGTACCGTTGTTCACGAGCAAGGTGCCGTTGGAGACGATGGTGTTGCCGCTGTAGCTGTGAGCGGACTTGAATTCGAGCACGCCGCCGCCGCTCTTGAGGAGAGTGTTGCCGCTCGTGCCGGTGAGCAGACCGGAGATGATCGCCTTGTCGGCGGTCGAGTTGGTGTTGTTGTTGACGCGCACTTCGCGCGTGTTCGTGCCGCTCGTTCCCAAGCTGATGTTGTCGGTGAAATCCACGGCGTTGTCCGCTGTGACCGAGCCGAACACGAGCGGCGAACCGCTGGGAACGAAGCTGGCGGTGGTGCCCCAGGTCAGGTTGTCCGCGGTGGCGTTGCCGTTGACGTCAATGGTGTGGACGCCACCGTATGCGGAGAATCCGCCGCCGCCGGCGGCCCAGTTGAAGTTGCCGGCTGCGGTGCCGAGTGTCTTGCCGAAGGTGCCGCTGCTTTCCAACACGCCGCCGCGCAATTGGACGATGGTGGCCGCGGGCAGATTGGCGAGGCTGGCGTTGACGCGCAGGGCGCCGCCGTTGATCGCGGTGTTGCCGGTGTAGCCGAGCGTCCCCGTGAGCGCAACGGTGCCGGGGCCGACCTTGGTGATCGTGGTGGCCGCGGTCTGGCCGATGGCACCGCTGAGAGTGAGCGAATCGGCATCGGCGCCCAGCGAAGTGTTTCCGGTGAATGTGACTGGACCCGCAAAGGTGTTGTGGCCACTGACGTTCTTGATCGCGCCGAGGCTGCCGACGCCGGTGCCGACAGCGCTGACCGATTCGGTGGTGGTGTAGTTGACGTTATCCCGGAAGCCGAGCGTGGTGCCGCTTGCCACGGTCGTGCCCGCGTGGGTGGTGCCGAGGGCGTTGTTTCCTGCCACGATCAGCGTGCCCGCGCTCACGGACATGGTATTGGTGTAGGTGCTGTTGCCGGCGAGAACCAAAGTGCCGCTCCCGGTCTTGGTGACCGTCGCGATTCCCGACACTGGGCCGGTGAGCGAGAAGACACCGGGTCCAGCCACGGAGATATTGTACGCGGTGAGAAAGATGCCGCTGCTACTGAGTGTGACGCCACCTGTGATCGTCAAGTCGTCGTTACCGGAGAAGGATGGCGAGCGATCCACCTGCACGGCATTGGCGAGAGTTCGCGCACCGTTGGTGGCTGCCATGCCGCCGTTCTGGAAGGTAATCAAGCCAGTGCTCAATGCGGTATCGCTGCCGACGACGGTTATGCCGCTGCCGTTGCCCAGCAACGTCCCACCGGTGTAGGTGTTGTTGCCCGTCAGTGTGATTCTGCCGGTGTTCACGGTCAGTTTCGTCGCGCCGCTGATGTTGCCCGAGAAGGTGACTGATCCGCTCGATGTGGCGTCCAAGGTGGCGTTGGCAGCAAGCGAAAGGTTGCCCGAGAATGTGGAAGCCGAGGCGGTGTTGCCGCCGATGGTAATCGAGTAGGGGGAGATGGTATTGACGATGTCGCGCGCGATTGTGTATGGCCCGTCGGTACGGAACTCCAGGGTATTCAAGCCCGTGGCGCCCAGGATGATTGCGGAGGATGAGTTACCCAGCGGCCCCGGTGTGCTGGGCAACACATTGCCTTCGACGCGCATGATGCCGTGCCCAACGGTCGTCGTGCCGTTGTAGGTGTTCGTGCCGAACATGCGCAGCACGCCTCCGGAATTGCCCGCTTGGCGAATGCCGCCGACGCCCGAAATGGTGCCCGTGAAATCCAACACCGCGGAGCCGATCGGGTTGAAGTCCACCGATTTGTTGAGGACGACGTCGCCACTGAAGATGGCCGGGCCGTTCTCTCCCTCGATGCTGACCGTGGCGCCGAAGTTGTTGACGTTGATGTTGCGGGCGACGGTGACGCCGTTGGTGGCCTTCAACGTGATTGGCTTCGCCGCAGGAGTAGCAGCGGTGCCCATCTCGATGGCGCTGGTGGCATTGCCCAGCGATCCCGGCGCTCCGTTCGGCGCGTTGGCAGTCAGCAACAACGTGCCGTCAATCACCCGTGTCTGCCCGGTGTAGGTGTTGAGGCCAGTGAGCACGACAGTTCCGGCCGCGCCGCCGATCGCAGCGGTAGTGACGTCCACGCCACCGGCTCCAGATAGAATGCCCGAAAACGTCGCTCTCGAAGCTGTGCTGCCGGTGAGCCGGGTGTTCTTGCCCAGGCTGATGTTGCCCGTCCAAAAGGTGTGTGCGGCCGCGTCCGAACCGATTGTCACTGTACCCGAACCTCCGGCGACGACGTCAATGTCTCGAGCGATGGTCACACCGGCGGAAGTCTGGAGCGCGATGTTGTTGTTGCCGCCGCTCAAAATGATGGAGGAGGAATCATTGCCCAAGGCTCCCGCTCCGGCGATCGGGACGCTGGTGCCGAGATACACAGTGCCGTTGCTCAGGGTGGTGGTGCCAGTGTAGGTGTTCAGCCCACCCAGTGTGAGGGTGCCGCTGCTGACGTTCAAGAGCAACCCATCGTTGCCGCCGAGGATTGCTCCGATGGTCGTGCCGGTGATGATTCGGATCACGGGTTGCCCCGTCGTCACATCCAGTGTGAGTGTGTTTGCGCCCGAGAGCGCTCGGGTGAAACTGTTGGCGCCCGCGTCGCTGAAAACCAGGTTGCCGACCGTCCAGTTGGCGTCCAGCGTGACGGTTTGCGGGCTGAAGCTGACGTCGTTCGTGAAGTATGCTGTCGAGTCAATGTTGGTGGCGATGATACCGCCTGCCCACCGCGTCGTGTCGGTCCAGTTGGCGTTGGCATTGGCGATCCAGGACCCGTCCACCGCCCCGGCTGTGTGAGGGGTGGCGATCGTGATCAGTCCTCCCAATAGGAATCCCGCCAAAGACTTTGCACCCCAAATCCGCTTTATTGGTTCTCTCATGCGCTCGTCAGTGCCCCCTTCCGACCACAAACCGGCTCGCCGGTAAAAGGAGCGCCTACTACTGCCCTGATTCTTCCCGGACCGGGCGGTTTTATCAAGGTTGGAGTGTTGGTCAAGTTCGATAGCCAGTAGGCACACGGAAGCAGTACACGGAAGCAGTAAGTTCTTGATGTCTTCCTGCCGCCATCTCATTATTTCGCACTCGAAGTCACCATCACAACACATACCGAGTAGCATGAACATTCCCCCGAAAGAGTTTATCCGCGTCCCCGTGGAGGCGTTGCATTCATTGAGCGTGGCACTGCTCGAACGCTCCGGCGTGCCGGCGGCCGATGCGCGCACGATCAGCGACCTCTTGATTGACACCGACCTGCGTGGCGTGTGGAGCCACGGCACCAACTACCTGAACTACTACTGCACGTACTTCCTCAACGGCATGCTCAATCCCCGCCCCAAACTGCGCATCGTCAACGAATCGCCCACCACCGTGATCGTGGATGGCGACGGCGGCATTGGCCACCTCGCGGCACAGCGAATGACCGAGTTGGTTATCGCCAAAGCGAAGGTCCAGGGAGTGGCTGTCGGAACGACCCGCAACCACGGTCACATCGGCAGCGCCGGCAAATACGTGCGCCAGGCGGTGCGGCGCAACTGTGCAGCGTGGTGTACCTCGGGCAGCATCACCCAGAAGGGCTGGAAGGAGAGCGTATATGATTCGATGGGCGACCCACCCGTTTGCTTCGGAGTGCCCGGCGGCAAGGGCCCACCCGTCATCCCCGACATGGGGGCGCGTTTTTTCTATGACCCTCCCGGCAAATTCGCGAAGCGGTTTGCCATACATCCGTCCGCTTATTTCAAGAGTCTGGGGCTCGCGGCAATGTCGCATTTGTTGAGCGTTGGCCTGAGCGGGATGCCGCTGGTGTGGAGAGGACGGGCGAAATTGAAGTATGCCGGTGCGTCACAAGGCTCGTTCTTGTGTGTGATAGACATCGCACGTTTCCGGCCTGTCGGGAAATTCCGCGCCGAGGTGGACAGGCTGACTTCGTACGTGGGCACGTTGCGGCCCATGCCGGGCTACAAAAAGGCCAACCTGCCCGGCCGTCTTGAATGGGAACACGAGCGCGACTATACCCGGCGTGGGATTCCGGTGGGCAGAGCTCACCAGAAAAGCCTGGAACAGATCGCAAAGGAACTGGGAGTGCCGGTGCCGTGGTGATCCTGGCTACCGTCTGCTCCGACGCCACAGCAACAACGCCCCCACCGGAAGCAGCACCGCGATGGACGGTTCGGGAACGACGAAGTTGAGAAATTGGTCCGGCGTAAGAGCCACATCGGAGATTCGGATTTCATCGAGGAAACCCGCGTAGTTGAGCGTGTTGTTCCCCGCCGCGCCGAATGCGATCGGCTGCGCGTTGGCCACGCTGCCGCTGTTGCTCGCGCTGCCGTTGTCTGCCAAGGTCGTATCTTCCACCCCGTCCACGTACAATCGCATTGCTCCGGCCGCTTCGCGCACCGCGGCAAAGTGGTGCCAGACGTTATCATTCACTACCGAGTCGTCGTAGGTCACGCGTGAGCCACCCAAACTCGAGTCCACAATCAAGCTGAAGTAGCCGCTTGCATCCAGGAATAACCGGTACCCATCCGTGTCGCCACTGAGATTTCTGTTGTCGAGGAAAACCTGCGAGCCAGTGCCGCTCGATTTCAGCCATCCTTCGATCGTGAACGCCATCCCAGCGCCGAAATCCAGCGAGTCATCATCGGTGGGCGTCGCCGTAAACGGTGTGACCTGTCGGACGATGTTGTTGGCGAGCAGGAATTGGAGGGACCGTTGGTTCACGCCGGCGCTGTTGAACGTGGTGTTGTTCGGAATGGTAAGATAGGAGCGATCGAGCGCATCGGGATTCGGCACCTGGCTTCCGAACAGTTCCCCGGCTTGGTCGCCCTGGTACACAGCGTTGCCGTTCACGTTGCTGCGCAGCATCTGGCGTCCGCTGATTTCATCCGTCACGATCCGGTCGTAGGTTGTATTGCCGGCCGATTTCAGGGCGGCGGCATCTGCAACCAGGTTGGTGGTGCTGCCGCTGACGGTGATGTCATCGAATCTCCAATAAGCCACGGTGGCACACCACGACGTCGGGGCAAGGAACACCAGGGCCAGCGCCGTCATGAGCAGCACATGATTCTTCCTTGAAGGAACGAACCCAAGCATATTCAGTGAGTATATCTGATTGTATGTGATTGCATCTCTCCCAGTCATGCTTCATGGCTTTTCTCATATTCCGCCTAATAAGTCAACATTATTCTTGAAAAGCGATCTATATCTGATAGAAACCGATCAGCCGATGAGAGGATGATGTGAACTCTACGCACAGCCGAAGAAAAAGACTGGGACACGGCACTCCGTTGCAACACCAGCGTCCCCGCGAGCGCGTTCTCGCATACTTTGACGGTGCCTTCCGCCATCCGGAACTGAAGCACGGTTCGAGGCTACCCAGCACACGTCAACTTGCCGCCGAACTGAACGTCAGCCAGCCGACGGTGCAGGCCGTGTTGCGGGAGCTCGCTCGGGAAGGCCGGGTCCAAACGAAGGCAGGCTCGGGCACGTTCTTCGTTTCCACGAGCGCTCGACCTCGAAAGCATCTGCGGATCGCCGTCAGCGTTCCCATCTCCGATGGCGGGCGAGGACATGAATGGACCCGCCAGATCTGTAGCGGCATCTTCGACGCGGCGTCAACCCAGCGCACACCGGTAACCTTGATGCCCCTCTCTGCGAAGATCGAGGCGACCGACTCCGTGGTGGATCAACTTCTCGCGCAGCGATCCGAAGTGGACGGACTGATCCTGTTTCCATACACGTTCTATCCCGATTCCGTGCGAGACGAAGTGTGCTCCGCGTATGAACGCGAGGGGAAGCCGGTGGTGTTTCTGCATCCGCCGAGCGAGACCAGTACGTCGAACTTCGTCTCACCGGATTACTACGGAACGTGCCGTCGGCTGGGCCAAGCCTGGCAAAAGACCGGCAGGCGTCGCATCTTGCTCGTCACCAGTGCTCCGCTTGCCCAATCCGTTTCTCTGCGACTCCGCCAGGCCGGTTTGGTCAGCGGTCTGGGCTCCGAACTGGGAAAGACCATCTCGCTACGCGTCTGGGAAATGCCGGAGGGTGTGACGACCGAGGAAGCGTCGAAGCAATCCCGAGCGCTGTTGGACATGGAAGGATGGTTGCCGGATGCGATTTATCTGGCTTCGATTCACGCCCTCGAACTCCTGGCGGCAATACAGGAGCGCAAGCTGAGCGTTCCTGCGGATGTGAGCGTGGTCGGCGGCGTCACAACAGCGGACGAGGCAGGATTTCGCGATCGGCTTACGCATCTGCTGATCCCGGTCCACAACGTTGGCGAAGAACTGCTGAAGATGCTGTGTCAACGCATCGAACAGAAGGGAGCTTCCGTTCCCGGTCGGCTGCTCTCCGTTTCGATTCGGGGCGGAGCAACGACCCGGCCCGAGGAGAATGCGCTGCTCGGCATCGAACGGGGAGAAACCGTCCTGTGAAAACTCGAACGGTTCACTCATTCACCTTGATCGAGCTATTGGTGGTGGTGACGATCATCGTCATCCTCGCTGCGATGCTCCTGCCCGCGCTGAACCGGGCGAAGGAACGTGGACGTCGCGCGGTGTGCATGAACAACCTGCGCCAGATCGGAGTGGCGATCAATTGTTACGCCGACGACTACAACGGCGGGCTGCTGCTCCGCACCTACCAGTACTATCAAGCGGGCTGGGATGGCGGATTCGGCGGCGCCGGTCAAAGCGAGGGCTTCTTCTATTTTCGGCCCCTGACAAGCGCCAAGTATGTCAAATCCAGCACCATGTACTGCCCCTCGCACAATCTCGGCCCTCCCGATTACAAGAGGCCCACCAGCGCGAATGTGTGCTCCTACTTCGCTCACACCTACGCCGTGGGCACGAATACGGTGACCAGCACCGACTTCCAGGGTTCGACGTTGCCGTTGGGGCCGCAGGGTTCGTTTGGGGACGGACGCGGGAGAGTCAGGAGCCTTCGCCAAGCCACTCCTCGCGATGCTCTCGTGTGCGAATTCAACTTCCGCACAGGCTCAGGTGGGTTCAATCAGTTCAATTATCCTTTCCACAATCACGGCACTTCTCTCAACCCGGAGGTTTTGAACGTACTCTGGGCCGACGGGGGCGTCACGACCTGTTTCCACATCGTGCCCGGCAGTGTCGGATCGGCGGATTTCTGGCTGCCTTCGCCGACGCTCCAGCGATAAGATTGCCGCCGCCCGTTGCCCCAGCCTATACTCCGGGGCGGTCGAATGAATTGCACTTCGCGCATCATGCGAACTCATTCCCACGAATGTCAGGTGCTCGTGGCCGGAGGCGGCCCTGCCGGCGTGCCGTGCGCTCTTGCCGCTGCGCGGTGCGGAGCCAAAGTCATTCTCTGCCACGACCGTCCGGTCTTGGGCGGCAATGCATCGAGCGAAATCCGCATGCACATCGTCGGCGCCGATGCTTCGGGCGGGCGCGGCGTTGAAGTCGAAACCGAAGCGCGCGAGGGCGGCATCATCGAGGAGATTCGGCTCGAAACCTCCGTTCGCAATCCGCAGCGGTCGGCTTCGATGCTCGATCTGATTCTCTACGAAAAATGCCGGGCGGAAACCAACCTCACGCTGATGCTCAACACCACCGTCGTCGCCGCCGAGACGCGCGAGGGGCTCATCACGCACGCGATCGCGGAGCGGCAATCCACCGAGGATCGTTTCCGGATCAAGGCGAAGGTGTTCGTGGACTGCACCGGTGACGGCCGGCTGGGTGCGGAAGCAGGCGCGGCGTTTCGACAGGGGCGAGAAGGGAGGGAGGAATTCGGGGAAACGCTCGCGCAACCGACGAAGGACAACAAGACGCTCGGCTCGACGCTGCTCTTCCAGGCCCGCAACGTCGGCAAACCCGCACCGTTCGTAGCGCCCCCGTGGGCGCGGAAGTTCACCGAGAAGGATTTGCGATTGCGTCCGCACGCCAGCGCCGGCGTAGACCGGGAAGTTGAGTACGGCTACTGGTGGGTCGAGTGGGGCGGTTGCCTCGACACGATCAAGGACAACGAGAAGATCCGCGACGAACTCCTGGCAATCATGCTCGGTGTGTGGGATCACATCAAGAACGGCGGCGACCACGGCGCGGCGAACTGGGCGTTGGATTGGTTCGGTTTCCTTCCCGGCAAACGCGAGAGCCGACGCTTCATCGGCCAACACGTCCTCTGCGAGTCCGATGTATTGGAGTCGCGTCCGTTCGACGATGCGATCGCCTACGGCGGTTGGCCGATTGACACGCACCCGCCCGAGGGCGTGGATGCGTCCGATCTGCCTCCGTGTGATCAGCTTCATGTGCCGCACCTGTATGACATTCCGTTGCGCGCCTGTGTTTCGCGCGACGTACGCAACCTGATGTTCGCGGGACGCAACATCTCCGCCACGCATATCGCGTTCGCCTCGACGCGCGTCATGGCCACCTGCGCCGTGACCGGTCAGGGTGTGGGAACTGCCGCGGCACACGCGGTCCGGAACAGTCTGCTGCCGGCGGAGTTGGCCGGTAACCGAGACGCCGTGCACGCCATCCAACAACGATTGCTCCTCGACGATGCGTTCCTGATCGGCCAAATCAACAAAGACGAGAACGACCTCGCCCGGCTTGCACGCGTGACCGCTTCCAGTGCGCAACCCGAAGGACCCGCGCAGAATGTGATTTCAGGCCAGACGCGATCGGTTCACGGCCGCCATGGGGCGTCGCCGGACCGCGCGAACCCGGGCACGCATCGCTGGATGAGCCGGGGACTGCCGGCGTGGCTGGAATTGCGCTGGGAGAAACCGATTCGCCCGCGCGAGATCCAGCTCATCTTCGACACGGGACTGCATCGGGTGCTCACGCTCAGTCACTCCGACGCCTACACGGCGCGGATGCGTTGGGGCACGCCGCAGCCGGAGACAGTGCGCGATTACTCCATCGAAGCTTGGTGGCATAACTCATGGCGTGTACTAGCGAAGGTCACCGGCAACTATCAACGCCGTCGCGTCCATGAACCGGCGAATCCTCCCGATGTGACTGCCTTGCGAATCGTTGTGACAGCGACGCAGGGGCTTGATCATGCGCGGATCTGCGAAGTCCGTGTGTACGCAGACTAACAAAACTATGACGACACAAGACAAGTTGAACCTGGCCATGGTCGGCTGCGGCGACATTGCCGGAGCATATCTCGATGCGGCCAAGAAAACGCAACGGTGCCGCCTCGCGCAGGTGATGGACGTCAACCTCGCCCTCGCCGAACAGCGCGGCCAGCAGAACGGCGTGCCGGCCACGGCGCGGTACGAGGACGTGCTCGCCAACCCGGGCGTGGATGCCGTCATTCTCTCCGTTCCGCATTTTCTTCATGCACCCATGACCATCCAGGCTCTTGAAGCCGGCAAGCACGTGCTTTGCGACAAACCCATCGCCACGAATGTCGCCGACGGAATGAACATGATCGAGACCGCCCGGCGGACGGGCCGAAAGTTGACCGTCAACTACGCGATTCGTTGCAGCGACAAAGTCCGTTTCGCACGGAAGCTCATACGGCAAGGTCTTCCCGGCGAAATCATTTCAATCAACATCATCAGCGCGGGAATGAAGCCCGAGGATTACTGGACGCGCGGCTGGGCGAAGGTCACGCAAACCGATTGGCGCAAGAGCAAAGCGAAATCCGGCGGCGGCGTTACGCTCATGAACGCCAGCCATTACATGGACCTGCTGTTTCACGTCACCGGCTTATCGGCGGCGCGCGTCACCGGCATGGCGGGGACGCTGAACAGTCCGCACGGCGTCGAGGTCGAAGATTTTTCCGTCGGCGCGTTGCGATTGCGAAACGGCGGCATCATGTCCGTGATCGCGTCG
>CAZOTB010000158.1:0-13809 GCA_964582645.1 uncultured Verrucomicrobiota bacterium
CCGTCAACCCGCAGATGCACCACGATCAACCTCGCCAACCTCCGCGCTATTGCAATCCGCGTCGGGATTGCGGACAATCGCGTCGTCTCGGATCGCCATGTCGAAACGCGCGCCCAGTTCCAAGCTCGATCACCGTTTGTTCACGGGGAGTTTTTATCCCGAACTCGAAGCGGCGCTGGCGCGTGAGATCGGCGAATGCAAGAAGCAGCACGGCCCGTTCGCGCCCGTCCACATCCTCGTCCCGAGCAGCCTGCTTCGCGTTTATCTGCCGCGACGACTGGCCGAGAATTTCGGAGGACACGCCAATCTGCGAGTGCAGACGCTGACCGATCTCGTCCGGTCCCTCTCGCCGCCCGACACGGTCCCGCTCCCTGCGTTCGCCGACGAACTCATCATCGCCGACGTGATTGAGAAACACGTGCAGCCGGAATCCTATTTCGGTCCCGTCCGTCAAGGCGCCGGTTTTCGTTCCGCGTTGCTCGCCGCGTTCCGCGATCTCAAGCAAGCCGACCTCTCGCCGTCCGACCTGCACGAAGCCGGACGCTCACTGAACCGCACCAAGTTCGATCAACTCGCCGATCTCTACTCGGCTTACGAGTCCGCACTCAAGGCCACCGGCTTCTCCGACGAGGACGAGCTACTCCAACAGGCAATCAAAGCACTCCGCACTCAGGACTCAGGACTCAGGACTTCCCGTTACCCACTCAGCACTCGCCTCTTGATTTACGGCTTCTACGATTTCAACCATCTCCAGCGCGAACTGATCGCTTCGCTGGTTGCGCGCACGCCCGCGACCGTCTTCGTGCCCTACCACGAATCGCCCGCGTTCCAGTACGCGAAGCCCACGCTCGAATGGTTCGAGCATCTGCTCGGGGTCGAAAACGAGCCCTTCGCAGACGCGCGCGAGGAAGTGCCGCGAACGCTGGAACAACTGCGGAGCGGGCTGTTCCAGGGCCGCGAAATCAAGCCGAACATCGAGCCGGAGCCGTTTCAGGTCGCGATCCTCTCCGCCCCGGGCGAAGCGCGCGAGTCGAAAGAAATCCTCCGCGAAGCCGTGCGTTTCTCCGAGCAGACAAAACGCGCGTTGTTCCACACCGCCGTCATCGCTCGCCGCGCTGAGGACTACGCCAAGCCGTTGCGCGACAGCGCGGCGAGCCGGGGGTACGCCGTCCACCTTCACGCCGGGCGGGCTTTGTTGAACGAACCCGTCGCGCAAGCGGTGTTGTTGTTGCCGCGAATCGTGGCGGAAGACTTTGCCCGACGGCTCGTGCTCGAGTTCCTGTCATTGGCACCGATCCAAATCAGCAAAGTGCTGCCAGAGGACTTGCGGCCCGGCTTTCTGCCGAGCACGTGGGGCCAGATCAGCGCCGAGGCCAGTATTGTTGCGGGCGTGGAAGCGTGGCAGCAACGTCTCGACCGCTGGGTGAAGCGCGAACTGGCCGCGCAGAATCGCACCGAGACGGCAGGCGAACCAGCTTCCCAGCGATCCGAGCAGCGCTTGCTGGCGGGACGCGCCCTGGAGGCGTTCACGCGCAGTTTCGTTGCAGCTTTGTCGCGCATTCCCGCCGGCGATGCGAAATGGTCGGCGTGTACCGCAGCCATCGAGAGCGTGGCGCGGAAGTTCCTTGAGCCGTCGGATGAGTTGGAATCGGCGCTTGGTTGCGTGCGCCACTTGTGCGCGCTCGAAGCAATTCGCGCGAAGGTTCCGCTCACGACATTCATTGAGTTCGCGCAAAAGGCGCTGGTTGAACGCAAGTTCACCGAGTCGAAGTTCGAGGACGGCGGACTGTTTGTCGGCGGACTGGAAAGCTGCCGCGGTGCAAGCTGGCCGATGGTGGTCGTGCCCGGCTTGGTCGAGAGCACGTTCCCTCGCGTCGTCCGCGAAGATCCGATCCTGCTGGATGAAGAGCGGAAGGTGATCAATGCGGTTGTAGAGGCGTCCGTCCCCGGACGCACGGAGGTTGGGAAGCCCAAGCCGCAGCCGCCGGGGACTGCGGCCGCTAGAACTACGCTCGGGCGTCTGTCGCTCAAGCAAGCCGGTCACGACGAGGAACGGCTTCTCTTCCAACTTGCCGTGGAAAGCGCCCGGGAGCGGCTCGTCTTGACCTATCCGCGCCTCGACCCATTCCGTGGCAACGAACACGTGCCGTCCATTTTCCTGCTGCACTGCATCGAGGCGCTCCGCGGCGGCACCGCCAACTTCGCGTCGCTCGAACGCGATCCGCTGCACCGCGTCGTGCCGTTGCAGGAGATCACCACGGAGGCGGAGCCGCTCGACGCGCAGGAATTCGACCTGACGAAGGTCCACCGCGCCCTTGGCCAGGGGGTCCGGGCGCTCGGGTCGTACCTGGATGCCGTCTCGCCGTGGATCGTGCGCGGGTTGCGTTGCGAACGCCGACGCTGGGGAACACCTGCGTTTACCGAGTTCGATGGTGTGTTCGAGTCCGAGCAAGCACGCACAGCGATCGCGGCATGGGCGGACGGCCGCGTCTGGTCAGCGACGGCGTTCGAGCGGTTCGCGCGGAGTCCATTCGCGTTCTTCCTGACCGACGTGCTCGGCGTCGAGGAGTTCGAAGACCCCGAGGAAGCGGAAGGCGCGCTCGCGAAACACTTCGGCGCGCTCTGGCACGACATCCTGCGGGACGTGGTCGAACAGGTGATCGCCAACAGGTCCTGGGCGGTTCCCAATGAGAGCGCATTGGTCGAGAAGCATCTCGCCGAGTTCGAGCGCACCGGTGTGACCGGCTACCCGTTGGTGTGGGAAGTGTGCCGCGAAAAGTTGTCGGCGGATGTCGCCGCGTGGCTGCGCAACGAAGCCGAGGACGCTTCATTCTTCCCGCTCCACCTCGAGCATCCACTCCCGCCGACGGAGGTGCTGGGCGTGACGTTGCGGGGACGCGTGGACCGCGTGGATGCATCGCGCAATGGGGAGTGGCGGGTGTACGACTACAAAACCGGGCGGCGGGTGGTCAAAGCCGAGACGTTCGACAAGGGCCGCGCACTGCAAATCCCCCTCTATATGCTCGCGTTGGAGAAATCCAATGCACCGGTGCAGGTCGTCGGAGGCTACTATTTCTACGTCACGCGCGCGGGTGGGCTGAAACGGTCGGGTTGGCCGCGCGAGGCATTGGTAAAGGCCGAGCCGGCGTTGCGGGCGCTGGTCCAGGAGATTGTCGAGTCGATCCGGGGAGGGCGGTTCTATCTGACCGATCAGACGCGCGACGTGGCGGGCGTGACGATGCCCGAGGCAGCGCTGACAAAGCTCATGGAGATCAAGCAAACCGACCCGCGATGGGCAAAGCTCGCGGCGCTTCTCGCGGAGGAGGCGGGACCGGATGAGTAGCCAGCCAATCGATCACGCCGAACGCCAGCGCGCGATCCGGGAACTCGGCACGACGTTCCTGGTCGAGGCGTCCGCGGGCACGGGCAAGACCACGCTCACGATCGAGCGGATCCTCGAGGCGATCCGCACGGGACGCGCGACGATGGAGCAGATCGTGGCGATCACGTTCACCGAAAAGGCCGCGGCGGGATTGAAGATGCGCCTGCGGGATCGGATGGACGATGCCCGCCGCAATGCGAAAGGAGAGGAGCGTCAGCGGCTCGAGCTGGCGATGCGTCAACTCGAACGCAGCCACATCAACACCATCCACGGTTTTTGCAGTTGGCTGCTCAAGGAGCGTCCCATCGAGGCGCGCGTGGACCCGGGCTTTCAGGTGCTCGACGAACTGGAGACGCAGTTGTTGCGGGAGGAAACCTGGACGGAATGGATCGAGCGTCAGATGGAGGCGCGCCCCGAAGTGTTGAAACGGGCGTTGTTTGCCGAAATCTCGCTGAGCCGAATGCAGGAGATGGCTTTCGAACTGGCGCGCCAACGCGAGCGGATCGACCCGGCGTTGCTCGTGCCGAGTCCCTACCGGGTCGCCGACGGAGTGAGCGAACTCGATCTTATCCTCCGCAAGCTGAACCCGGAACTCGCCAACTGCACCGACCCCAGCGACGCAGCATTTCTGCAAATCCGAAAGCTGCAGGAACTGTCGGCGAAGCTGGGCGGTCTGAAACCGTATCAACATGAGTACGAGTTGATCCACTCCATGCACGTTCGCAAGAATGCCGGCAACAAGGCGAACTGGGCGAGCGCCGATTCGCTAAAGAGGATCAAGGCGAGCTACGACGATATCAACGCCATCGCCGCCAGGCGCGCGGCCGCGTTGCTGCGGGACCTGTGCGCGTGGCTCAGGGGGTTCATGGCAGAGTTCGAGCGCGCGAAAGCGCTGCGGGGCGTGCTGGATTTCGACGATCTGCTCATCCAGACGCGGCAGTTGTTGTGGAGTGATCTTGGGGTGCGGGCCGAGTTTCAACGACGGTTCCGACTTTTGCTGGTGGACGAGTTTCAGGACACCGACCCGACGCAGGCGGAGATTGTGTTCTTGCTGGCCGAGCAGGGCGCCAAGGCGAAGCGGCGGAACGAGGTGCATCTGGAGCCCGGGAAGCTGTTCCTCGTCGGCGACCCGAAACAATCCATCTACCGGTTCCGTCGCGCCGACATCGAAGTGTACGAGGCGGCAAAGGACATCATCCGCAAGCAGGGCGATGTGCTCACCATCCGGCAGAGCTTCCGAACGGTGTCGAGCCTCTTGGCGTGGCTCAACATCACCTTCGAGCAATTGATCCAACCACCGAAGGACGGCGGGATGTACCAGCCGAAGTACGTTCCACTTCACGAATGGCCCGATCATCATTCTCCGTCACCGCGTGTGTGCGTGCTCGAACCAACGGCAGACCAGAAGAAACAACTCGAAGACGCGAACGTGGACATCGTGCGGTCCATCGAAGCGCGCGAAGTGGCGCGACTGATCCAGCATCTCACGCAGTCGTCGGAATGGAAACTCCAGGGGCGTGAGGACAAGGAGCCGCGCGCGCCGCGCTATCGCGACTTTGCGGTGCTGCTCCATTCACCTGCGACATCGCTCGCGGCGTACGAGAGCGCGTTCCAGGAGCACGGCATTCCCTACCAGGTCGAAGGCGGGAAGGACTATTTCCAGAGCCAGGAGGTGCGCGCCGCGTGCGCCCTGTTGCTCGCGCTCGACGACCCGATGAACACCCGGGAACTGGTCGGCGTGCTGCGCTCGGCAGTGTTTGGGTTGAGCGATCAGGAAATCTATCTCTGGACTCGCGAGCAGCCGCTCGATTATCTCGCGGCGACGGGTCCGAGCTTGATCGGGAACGCGCTGACCTTGCTGAAAGCGTTGCACCTTCAACGCAATGCTCACAGTCTCGCCGGCTTCGTGGAGTTGATCTACCGCGAGTTGAAGCTCCCCGAGTTGTTCTCGCTGCTGCCGCACGGAGAACAGCGGGTCGCGAACCTGATGAAGCTGCTCTCCGTGGCACGGCGGGTCCAGGAAGCCGGCATCCTCAGCCTGCGTGCTTTCGTGGACTACCTGCGCACGACGGCGTTGGAGCGTTCCGAAGAAGGACAATCTCCCTCGGCGGAAGCGCACGACGATGTTGTCAGTCTCCTGAGCATCCACAAGGCGAAGGGACTCGAATGGGGGATCGTCATCTTGGGCGATCTCGGCGGAACAAAACGGGCGCATCATGCGACCGTGCTTCCCTCACGCGATGGCTCGGAGATCGCGTTCCGACTCGGGGCGCAGTGGGAGACCGAGAACCACGAATCGCTGCACGCGCAGGAGAAGTTGCGCCAGGAAGCGGAGGAACTTCGGCTGCTCTATGTCGCCGCCACGCGCGCCCGCGACTACCTGGTGCTGCCGTGGTTTGCGAGCAAAGGGCATTACCTGGGCAAGTTGAAGCAGGGATTCAATCCCGAGCACATGGGCGAGACGATCGCGGCGTTCTTCCGACGAAACGCGGCGGAGAGCAAGCGGGACGCAGGGGTTCGCAAGCCGTCGCGGGTGGAGCTGGATACGCCCGACCCGACGGAGCGCACGACCGTTGAACGTCTGGTCGCGGAACGGGTCGAATGGATTGCAGCGCATGCCGCCACGCGCGCACGACTCAACGAAGGGCGTGACCGCGTAACGCCTTCCCGGCTTGCCGAAGAGAAAGCAGAAGCGGCGGATCGGCGCTTGCCCTCCGAGGCGGGAGATGGCGAAACAGCGAACGCCGAGCGCGCGAAGCTGTTCGGAACAATGATGCATGAAGTTCTCGCGACCATGGATTTCTCGAAACCAGACACGGCGGAAGCCCTCTGGCAGCAGCGTGCGGCGCGCGCGGGCGTGTGTGAAGAAGACACAAAGCGCGGGGTGGAGACGCTGCGGCGATTTGTTGGCAGCGATTTGTTCCGGCGGATCCGTCAAGGGAAAGATCTGCAGCGCGAGATGCCGTTTGCGTACGTGCAGGGCGGCACATTGTTCGAGGGCACAATGGATTTGGTGTTTCGCGAGGATACACACTGGGTATTGGTGGACTACAAGACCGATCGGATTTCTGCGAAGGAGGCTGTGGCGTGCGCTGAACGCTACCGCCCGCAGTTGGAGGCGTACGCCGACGCGTTGCAAACCCTTGGCGGCACGCGGGCTGCTAAACTTCTGGCGTTTTTGGACCCTGGGATCGAAGTCCAATTGGACTGATGCAAGGTTGGAAGCGTGGAAGAATGAGGCAGCAGCCACACCGGAAATTCCACCCACTCTTCCACTCTTCCATCCACCCATCCCGGCAGGTTGATTTATGCTCAAAGTAGATTTGCACATGCATTCGCGGGAGGACCCGTGCGACGCGCTCGATTACTCGGCGCGCGACCTGATCCGCCACGCCGCCAGCCTCGATTTCGACGTCATCGCACTGACCCTCCACGGCAAGGTGCTTGAAGATCCGGAGTTGCCCGAGTTCGCTGCGAGCCGAGGGTTGTTGTTCATTCAGGGCATCGAGAAGAGAATCCACGGCAAAGAGGTCCTTGTCTATAACGTCACGCAGGCCGAGATGGACGCCGTGCACACGTTCGAAGACCTCCGCCAACTCAAGCGACGCAAAGGCAACCAGATTCTGATCATCGCGCCGCATCCGTTCTTCAAGCGGTCGCAGTGTCTCGGCCGTCATCTCGAAGAGAACATAGACGTGTTCGACGCGATCGAGTACTGCCACCTCTATACGAGCTTTTGGAATCTGAACCGGAGAGCGGTCGAGGTCGCCAACAGTCACCGCAAAACGCTCATCGCGACCAGCGACACCCACGCGCTGTGGATGCTGGGACATAGTTACTCCTGGGTCGAGGCACAGCCGACGATCGAGTCCCTCTTCCATGCCGTGCGCGCAGGACGGGTAAAGCCGCACAGCGAACCGATGACGCCATGGGCCGTCCTTTACAAGCTCGGTTGGGCCATGTTGTACCACGATGCGAAACGGTTGATGAGGGACCTCGATGGGAAACCCACATTGACGCAGCCCGCACCGGCGGAGCGTGAACCCGAGCAGAAGGTCAACCCAACAACAGCGTGACGAGCCGTTTGGGGCCGTGGGCACCGAGCACGAGCACCTTCTCGATGTCGGCGGTGCGGCTGGGGCCGGTGATGATGAAGACGTTGCTCGGCCAGTTCGTGCCGTACGTGCGTTGCCAAGTCTGGATCCCGTCAGACAAATCCACGACCAACTCTTCCTTCCGCGCCACGACGAGATGAATCGGAGGCAACACCGATAGCGCGCGGCCGGTGCCGGAGCGGGAGCTCAAGAGAATCGAACCCGTCCGCGCCGCGAGTGCATCAGCCCGGGTTACGCCGACGTCGAACGGTTCCAAGCTGGCACCGGCCTTCGAGTGGGGGCCAATCCAGTTCACATCCCTACCGCTGAGAAGTTGACGGAGCAGTGAATCATCCGATGCCGCGATGCGATTTGCGTTGTTCCGCGCGCAGAAATCGGCCAGTTGACGCCGTGCTTCCTCCCCGTTCCGCGCGCGCAGAAATTCACCCTTGAGTGTTTCCAACTCCTGCTTGAACCGCTCGATCAACGCTTCGAGATCGCCTGGTAATTCGGGAAACCACGGTTTCGGCGCGCCGTGAGGCTCGATGCGATGCGCTTTCTGCTGCATCGCCTCGCGGATGCGGTCCATGATTTTTTCACGAGCGCCGTTCACGATTCCTCCACCAATCTTTGAATGACTCTTGCGCCATCATCGGAAACTCGCGTGTCTCGTTCCAGCCACGCAGCGGATCCAGCACCGAACCCTTGAGCGCCGGCGTCGAAGTGAGGAGTTGGCCGATGCGAGCCAGTTTGTTCGCGAAACGATACCGGCACGCGTCGGACATCGCCCACGCCCAGAGACGAAACGCCAGATGCTCAATCGAGCCGCCGAAGCCCTTGCGGACGGAGTTGCGGCGGTTTTCGAGCAAGTGATGATGCAGGTGAATGTGCACGGGACAGACGTCGCTGCAGTTGCCGCAGAGAGACGACGCGTAGCTCAGGTGCTTGAATTCCTCCAACCCGCGCAGGTGCGGCGTAATGACCGAGCCGATCGGTCCCTGATAGGTCGTGCCATAGGTGTGCCCGCCGATGTTGCGAAAGATGGGGCAGGCGTTCAGGCACGCGCCACAACGAATGCAATGCAACGCCTCGCGCTGTTCGACGTCGGCCAGCAGGTTCGTGCGGCCATTGTCGAACAGGATGACGTGGAATTCCTCCGGGCCGTCCGGCTCGTCGGGCTGACGCGGGCCGTTCCAGAGCGTGTTATAGACCGTGACGGCCTGGCCGGTGCCGCTGGTGGCGAGCAACGGCAGGAACAACGCGAGATGTTCGAGCTTCGGCAGCACTTTCTCGATGCCGACGATGGCAACATGGATCTTCGGCATCCCGGCGCTGAGCCGGGCATTGCCCTCGTTGGTGCAGGTAACAACGGAACCGGTCTCGGCGATCAGGAAATTACCGCCCGTGATACCCATCTCGGCAGTCAGGAAATGATTCCGCATCACCTTGCGCGCGGTCATGGTCAGTTCCTCGGCAGTACATGTCGGATCGGTGCCGAACTTCTCCGCAAAGAGTTCACCGATGTCGCCCTTGGTCAGGTGCATTGCAGGCGTGATGATGTGGTACGGAGGCTCGTTGCGAAGCTGCACGATGAATTCGCCCAGGTCGGTCTCGACCGGATCCACGCCGTGCTCGTGGAAGATTTCGTTGAGGTGAATTTCTTCCGATGCCATGCTCTTCGATTTGACGACCTTCTTGACGCCCTTCTGCCGGCAGAGATCGAGCACGTAATCGCGCACCTGCTCGCCCGTCTCAGCCCAGAAGACATGCCCCCCGCGCTTCAAGACGTTCGCCTCGAACTGCTCCAGATACTTGTCGAGAAGGTTGAGCGCATCCCACTTGATCAGCGCCGCCTGCGTGCGCGCGTCCTCCCAGTCCACAAACCGCGTCCGGGACTTGTGCACGGCGACTTCGTGCGTGACCGTCGCCTTGTGAATGATGGCGCGGTGCCGCAGATCGCGCGTTTTGATCTCGGCATCGTGGAGGAACGCAATGTTGGACGCGGAACTCATGTGGAAGCCAGCACCTCCGCCAGGCTGATCGTCTTGACGGGCAGGTTCTGACGTTTGATGTAGCCCTCCATCTGCATCAGGCAGCTCGAATCGCAGGATACGACGTACTCAGCGCCCGTCTCCTGGATGCTGCGCAGCTTCACGTCGTCCATCGCCGTCGAGACCATCGGGAATTTTACCGAGAACGTCCCGCCGAACCCGCAGCAGGTCTCGCATTCCTTCATCTCGACCAGTTCCAGCCCCTTCACCGCGCGCAACAACCGACGCGGTTCGTCTTTGCAGCGCAGTTCGCGCAGCAGGTGGCAGGCATCGTGGAACGTCACCTTCGCAGGAAATCGCGCGCCGACATCGGTGACGCGCAGCTTCTTCGTCAGGAACTCGGAGAACTCGAACGTGTTCTCCGTAACCATGGCCATCCGTTTCCGGAACTCCATGTCGACCTCCGTGAACAGTTCCTTGTAAAACACCCGCACCATCGCCGTGCAGGAGCCGGACGGGGCAACGATCGCGTCGCAGTTCGCTTTCTCGAATACCTCGATGTGCCGGGTCGCCACCTGACGCGCTTCATCCCAGTACCCGGTGTTGAACGCGGGCTGCCCGCAGCAGGTTTGCTCAATGGGATAATGCACGTCGAGTCCCAGTCGTTCCAACACCGTGACCATGCCGACGGCCACGCGCGGAAACAACTGATCCACGAAACAAGGGACAAACAAAGCGACGCGCATGGAGGCCGAAGCTACGGGCGTGGCAGACGCCAATCAAGAGGGAAGTGTGATTGCGCGCGGTCGGCGTTCCCCTGAACGCCGACCGAGATGAAAGTCTGACAGCGTCCTCCCGGTTCAGTACTTGAACCCTTTGCCCTTGGCCACCAGCTTCGCGCGATAGACGGCGGCAAAGTCGGCGACTTCGAGATAGATGTCCGTCGTCGGGTTGCCGGTGAGGAACGTCAGATCCACGCTCGCGCCACTGCCGTTCGCGCTCCACGTGCCGGCATCGAGGTTCAATGTCATCGTCTGCACCGGACCGTCGTGCGCGCCCGGTCGCGTGTAGGTATAGACGTTGCCGACCGTGTTGACCCAGCCGTTGGTGGGCAGCGCCTCGATCTGTGTGCCGATGCCGAAATACACCACGCTGCTGCGCGGGTCGGGCAGCGATCCGATGCGCACCTGGCCGGTCAGCGAGAAGCTGTTCGTGGTGAGCTTGCTCTTGCCGAGGAACAGCAGGTCTACGCTTGGCAGTTGTGAGCCGTAGGAGTAGCTGAACTTGCCGACCGCGTTGCTGGCGACGCCGAACCCGATCGCGTCGGGGCCGAGGTCGGTCATGCCCGCGGCGATGGCCACGTTGTACGGCGCGCCGTTGGTCAACCCGAAGCCCGTCGCCGCGAACGTGAAGCTGCGCTTCTTGGTCTTGAACGACAGGCCCGTCAGCGTGTTCGTGGGCGAGGCTTTGGCCTTGTACTTGAAGTTGACGAGCGAATCGGACGGCAGCATTGCCTCATAGTCGCCAAACAGCACTCCGAACGGATCACTGCTGTTCAACGTGAAGTCTGCGTCGTTATACACGCCGGAGACGGAGATGGCGTCGCTGTTCGCCGTCGAACCCAGCGTCAACGTCGCCTTGGTCGTGCGCAGCGTGGTGTTGACGTAACTCGCCGCGTCACGGATGACCGTTACGACGTGGGTGACCTGGTTGCCGCCGCCGTCGGTCGTGACGACGGTCAGGATGTTCGTGCCGAGGAACAGATGCACGTCCGCGGCGACCCAGTTCGTGTCCACGAGGATGGCCGAAGTCGAGCCGCCACGGTCGTTTGAGACCACGACGCTGGTGATCAATGAATCATCGTCGGCATTGCCGGTTACGTTCACCTCGGCGTCGGTCGTGTGCGTGCCGTTGGTGGGCGAGCCGACACTGGCCACGGGCGCGTTGGTGTCGGAGCCGGGCAGGTTGCGGACGCGGATGTAGTCGCCGCGAATCTGCTGGCTCGAACCGCCGGGCCCGGTCGCCGTGAGCGACACGGTGAACTTGCCGAAGTTCGTATAGGTGTGCGACGGGCTTGCGGTGGTGCTCGTGCCGCCGTCGCCGAAGTCCCAGTCATAGTCGCTGACGGCGCCGGTGGTCAGGTTCGTGAACGTGACCAGCAACGGAACGAAGCCATCGGTGGGCGTGCCGGTGAAGTCCGCGACGGGTGGGGGCGGGTTGGTCACGGTGATGTATGCAACCTGCGTGTTCGTGCTCGCACCGAGCGGACCGCTGACGATCAACGTCACCGTGTTGGTGCCGGTCGCGGCGTAGTTGTACACGAAGTTCGTCGAGGCGGTATTGGTCGTGCCGCCATCGCCAAAGTCCCAGAACCGATTCGTGATCGTGCCGGTCGAGGTGTCGGTGAACGTCACGGTCAGTGGTACGATGCCTCCCGTCGGGCTGCCGCTGAAACTGGCCGCGGGAACAATCGCGCCTGTGCCGGTCAGATCATTGGTCGAATCGCCACCATTGCTGGCGAACACCACCGCGTCGGTGAACACACCCTCGCTGGTCGGAGTGAAACTGACGACCACGTTGGTCGAGCTGTATCCGTCCACGCTGAACGGACTGCCGCTGTCCACCGCGAACGGAGCGCCGCCCACGGAGGCGCTGCCGGTCAGCGTCAGACCACCCAGGTTCGTCACCACAAACGTCACCTGCGCAGTCGTGCCGGTCTCGATCGTGCCGAAGTCATGGCTCGCAGGACTGACGCCCAGTTGCGCCGTAACGGCATTGGTGGCGACAATGTAATCAGTCTGGATGTTCGTGCTCGCGCCCAGCGGACCACTCACGATCAACGTCACCGTGTTCGTGCCCGCTGAGTTGTATGTATAGTCCACGCTCGTCGCGGTGGTATTGGTCGTGCCGCCATCGCCGAAGTCATAAAAGCGATTGGTGATGGTGCCGGTCGAGGTGTCGGTGAATGTCACCAACAGCGGGGCGAGGCCGATCGTCGGGCTGCCGCTGAACGAAGCAGAGGGAACGATCGCGCCGGTGCCGGTCAGGCTGTTGGTCGAGTCGCCGCCGTTGCTGGTGAAGACCACCTCGTCATTGGACACGCCTTCACTCGTCGGCGTGAAGCTGACGACGACGTTGGTCGAAGAATAGCCGTCCACGCTGAACGGCGTACCGCTATCCACCGCGAATGGCGCGCCGCCCACCGAGGCGCTGCCGGTCAGCGTCAGACCGCCGAGGTTCGTCACCACAAACGTCACCTGCGCAGTCGCACCGGTCTCGATCGTGCCGAAGTCATGGCTCGCAGGACTGACGCCCAACTGCGCAGCCACCGCATTCGTCACGACGATGTAGTCGGTCTGGGTATTCGTGCTCGCGCCGAGCGGACCGCTCACGATCAACGTCACCGTGTTCGTGCCCGAGGAGTTGTACGTGTAATCCACACTCGTGGCCGTGGTGTTCGTCGTGCCGCCGTCGCCAAAGTCGTAGAAGCGATTGGTGATGGTGCCGGTCGAGGTATCGGTGAACGTCACCAGCAGCGGGGCCAGCCCCACAGTCGGACTGCCGCTGAACGCTGCACTCGGAGGGATGGCGCCGGTGCCGGTCAGGCTGTTGGTCGAGTCGCCGCCGTTGCTCGTGAAGACTACCTCATCGTTGGACACACCTTCGCTCGTCGGGGTGAAGCTGACGACCACGTTGGTCGAAGAATAGCCGTCCACGCTGAACGGCGTGCCGCTGTCCACCGCGAACGGCGCGCCGCCCACCGACGCGCTGCCGGTCAGTGTCAGGCCGCCGAGGTTCGTCACCACAAACGTCACTTGCGCCGTCGTGCCGGTCTCGATCGTGCCAAAATCGTGGCTCGCCGGGCTGACTCCCAATTGTGCCGCGACGGCATTGGTCGCCACGATGTAATCGGTCTGGATGTTCGTGCTCGCGCCGAGCGGTCCACTCACGATCAACGTCACCGTGTTCGTGCCGGAGGAGTTGTACGTGTAATCCACACTCGTGGCCGTGGTGTTCGTCGTGCCGCCGTCGCCGAAATCGTAGAAGCGATTCGTGATGGTGCCGGTCGAGGTGTCGGTGAACGTCACCAGCAGCGGGGCCAGCCCCACAGTCGGACTGCCGCTGAAGCTGGCCGATGGCACAATCGCGCCGGTGCCGGTCAGGCTGTTGGTCGAGTCGCCGCCGTTGCTGGTGAAGACCACCTCGTCATTGGACACGCCTTCACTCGTCGGCGTGAAGCTGACGACGACGTTGGTCGAAGAATAGCCGTCCACGCTGAACGGCGTACCGCTATCCACCGCGAATGGCGCGCCGCCCACCGAGGCGCTGCCGGTCAGCGTCA
>CAZOTB010000159.1:0-13775 GCA_964582645.1 uncultured Verrucomicrobiota bacterium
TGGAGCTCCAA
The DNA here is from genome assembly GCA_964582645.1 of uncultured Verrucomicrobiota bacterium. Classification (GTDB taxonomy): domain Bacteria; phylum Verrucomicrobiota; class Verrucomicrobiia; order Palsa-1439; family CAZOTB01; genus CAZOTB01. Next base: position 12 of record CAZOTB010000159.1, read on the forward strand.
CCCAATCACTCCCAAGCGACTCGGAAGCTGGCTTGGATTCTCGCCACGCACCCGGATGCAAGTGTAAGGAACGCCACGGATGCCGCCCGCCTCGCGGAGAGACTCCAGGGCTTTCGCTCCATTCCCAAGTGGGAGGCACTGGATATCTTGGCTGCTGCGTACGCTGAGGCTGGACGATTCGATGAGGCGGTCAAAGCGGCGGAGATGGCATTGGAGAGTGCGGAGACCGAACCGACGAAACACCAAATTGGCGAAATCCGAACCAGGTTGGAATTGTACCGCGGTGGTCGCCCCTATCATAACGCCACGCTTCCATATTCCCACTGAGCGATCGTCGCGCTATGGATTTCGCGCGTTGTACATCTGCGGCAGCATGTTCCTGATCCAAGCCACGTGGCCATCCGCGAAGAGCACGTTGCCACCGTCGGATTTGTGCGTCCAAGCATTCCCGTTCCATGGCTGGTAACCCGTCGGATCTCCGGCGCTGGAGCGATCGCAAGCGATTGGCGTGTCGGGGTGTACACTCTCCGTAAGCCCAAATCCACCGTACGCGTAGCTCAGATTGCTCGATGTCATTCCTGCTGCCGAACCGGGGGAGACATCACGGTCGCTTGGACAAATCCAAACCTTGTAGGCGGGTGCGAAGGCGTTCGTCAACAATCCAAAACTGCCCAAGGCCGTGCCCGTGACCGCGGGCGCGCTCGGGAAGCGCTCGGCGTTGTCGGATGAGTACAGACGAATCTGATAGCCGAGCTGTTTGAGGTTGTTGAGGCACACGGTGCGTCGCCCTTTCTCGCGTGCGGAAGCGAGGGCCGGCAACAGCATCCCTGCGAGGATCGTGAGAATCGCCATCACTACGAGAAGCTCGACGAGCGTGAAGCCTAATCTCGGATTGCGGATCGAAGAGAAAAATGAGTTCATAGTTGGTCCCTCCTGATTGGTCCTGTTAGGCACTCAAAATTGGCCACTCGCCAGCACGGGCTTTCCTTACTGTATGGCAGTTCTTAGCATCGCCCATACCGGTATCCGATTTCGCTCTTGCACGAAGCTGCACTCACCAAAGCACAACTTGCCAGATAAACAACAGAGGCGTTCCCTTTCGAGAACGCCTCTGATGGATCAATCGCTTCTTGGTCGAATTACTGACCAGGATTACGGCAGTTGTAGCAGGGAGGCACGAAGCCCTTCTGCCAGGCAACGTGACCGTCCGCGAACAGGACGTTACCGCCATCGGACTTGTGCGTCCAAGCGTTGGAGTTGTAGGGCGACGTGACGTTACCCCACGGAGCGGATGCAGCACTCGCGCGATCTGCACCGATAGGCGAATCAGGCTGCAGCGTCTCGGACAGACCGTAGCCACCGTAAGCGTAGCTCGTGTTGTTCGAGGTGAACGCCGAGTTCGGTGACCCCGCGGAGACCGCCGAGCTGTCGCTCGGACAGATCCACGTCTTATAGGCAGTCTGATAGCCGTTCGTCAGCAACGAATAGGAGCTGATTACAACCGTCGCTCCGCTGCTGGACGCCGGGAACTTCTCGTTGTTGTCCCCCGAATACAACCGGCAGGCCAACCCAATCTGCTTGAGGTTGTTCAAGCAACTCGAACGCCGTGCTTTCTCACGGGCTGCGTTCAACGCCGGCAGCAACATGCCCGCCAGGATCGCGATGATGGCGATGACCACCAGCAGTTCAATAAGGGTAAAACCCTTACTTAGTTTTTTCAGTATGTTTCGCATGCTTCCTCTCTCTTTCTGTTTTTGTTTTGTCAGCTCCATCTTACTCGGACGAGCTGAACTTGGTACCAAGTGCGCAGATTGTCGAAAGCCGCCCTGCATCGTGTCAAGTAGTTCTTGACGCAGGTGCTCCCAATCCACTCAGCGCAACCACCAGCTTTAGCAACGCAGATGCCAGTGTGCGAGACAGTTGGAAATCAAGGATTTCCAAGAAGGATGACCAGCCGGCGACTAACGTTAGCGCGTGCCGTGCGCTCGATGCGTGAATGCCACGCAAGGGAATCATGGTAACCAAACTCGACCGGAGCGATTATTGGATTGCTGAAAACGCAGCGAGCAAACCTGAATCCCCAGCTTAATCTCCTGATGGTTTCTCGGCGGAGTGCTGATGAGTAACGATTAATTTGAGATTGTCACTGCGAGTCCGCAGCCCATCGACAAGTTCGACTTGTCCAGATGCGATGGCAAGATCAAGTGCCTGTTGGCAGACTCTGACGGCTTCTTCAACTCTTCCCGCAGCCTGAAGCGATACAGCAAGAGTCTCCAAGAAAGCTGGCTGCTGACCCTCAGTCAGCTCACACGCCCGCGTGCTGAACCCCACCGCTTTGGATGGATTGAAGCTCTTCTCGGAGGGATCGGCTGCAAGAACCCGCGCCATGCCGTCGAGCGCCTCGGGCCAGTCTGGACGCAGACGCAATGCGTATTCAAAATGCTCGATCGCCACGCGTGCCTGGCCGGTCTTGTGGAGCGCCACGGCCAACCGGTAGTGAGCGGATGCAAATCCGGGCTCCCTGCTCAACGCCATCCGGTAATGCGTGATCGCTTCCTCGGTCTTGCCCTCATGAGCGAGTACGTCGCCCAGGTTGAAGTGGGCTTTGGAAGAGTTCGGATTCAGCTCCAGTGCCTTGATGAAATGCGCCCTCGCGTCATTTGTTCGCCCCTGCATCAAAAAGGTGATGCCGAGATTTGTGTGCGCCTTGTCGTAGCGAGAATTCAGTCGCAACGCTTCGCTGTAGTGTCGGACTGCTTCGTTGAAGTGACCCTCCATTCCCGCGGCGACGCCGAGCCCATAGTGCGCCACCCATGCCATTGGATTCTTCAGCACAGTGTCACGCCAGAGCGTCTTCTGATCTTTGTAAATGCCACACTGCTTGAAACTCAGAGCCGCAAGCAGCACTGACGGAACTGCAACCGCAACCACCTTCCAGCGCAGATGCCGCATCGCAAGCAATCGTGCGCCGCTCGCCACGAGCAGGGCGATGATTCCGATGATAGAGGCATACTGCCAATGATCGGCGACACGCGAGTAGGCGAAAAACCCGACGTCGAAGAAGCCGAGCACGGGAAACAGAGTGACCACGAAATAGCCGGCACCGAACAGCACCGCGCGCCCCGAACTCGCCCGAAACCTCCAGCAGCAAGCAAGTCCAATTACGAGCGCCGCTCCAGGTAGAAACACCAGAATACCCCATGACTCGATCGCCCAGCGCGGGTAAATCATCGAAAGATGAAACGGGAGTAGCGCTTTGTACAAGTAGAACCACGGCGCCAAACCCGCGCCCGCCAGACGAGTCCAGAATGCCACCTCGCCGACCGGCTTTCCACCAAGAACCCGATTGGATTCAAACCATACCGTGACCAGTCCGAGCGTGAGCGCAAGTGCGAAATACGGCGCGCTCCGCAGGAAGTCTTTGGACGTGATCCTTCCTCGCCGCCACCAGATGCAACCAAGGAGCACCAATGGAAGCATCACGACAGCCGTCTTGCTCAATAACGCCAGCAGAAACGCGCCGAGCGAGAGGAAATGCCACCGTCGACTCGCTCCCGCGTCAAATCGCAAGAACCACGACACCGAAAGCAGATAGAAGTACAGCGACAACACGTTCTTCCGTTCGCTGATCCATGCGACCGACGCCACGTTGACCGGGTGCACGGCAAACAACAGCGCCGCCACCCACGCGCCGGGAATCTTCAGTTGCAGTAACACCCGCCAAATCAACACGGCGTTCAGTGCGTGCAACACCACGTTCGTCACGTGGTAGCCGCGCGCGTCCATGCCCCAAAGCCGCCACTCGAACCACAACGTCGAACTGCTCAGCGGATAATAGGCTTCGTGTTGGGTCGTGAACCACAACCGATACAGTCCGTCTTTGGCTGCGATGAGCGGGCTCTCCGTCACGTAGATGTCGTCATCCCAGACGAACCCCGCGTTCATCGCAGGCAGGTACACGATCAGCGTCGCGAGCACGATCACCGCCGCGAGCAGCCGGTCGCGTGCCTGAGGATCGGTTGTCGGCATGAGTTCCACAGCACCATCTTACGACCTTGCCCAGCCTGCGCGCCAATCGTTTATTGCACTTGCAAGACCACCACATGTGCCTATCCTTGCCGAGGTGCACATCGTCAATTACATGCGTATCTCGGTCACGGACCGTTGTAACGAGCGGTGTCTCTACTGTCAGCCTCACAGGCCGTTCGAATTGTTGCCGCGCGGAGACATCCTGAGCTACGAGGAAATCCTGCGCGTCGCCGGGGTCGCGGTCGGCTTGGGAATCACCAAGTTCCGCGTCACCGGTGGCGAACCGCTCGTGCGACACGGCGTCGTGGACTTCCTGGAGAAACTCTGCGGCCTCCCCGGCGTGCAGGACGTCGGCCTCAGCACCAACGCCACCAAGCTCGCGCCCATCGCCACCAAGCTCCGCGACTTCGGCGTCACCAAGGTCAACATCAGCCTCGATACGCTTCGACCCGACCGCTACAAGGCCATCACAGGCGGCAGGCTCGAAGACGTGCTCGCGGGAATTGACGCCGCCGCCCAAGCAGGCTTTTCCCAGGTCAAACTCAACGCGGTGCTCATGAAGGGCAGGAACGACGATGAAATCTTCAATCTCATCGAGTACGCGCGCCAACGCGACGTCGCCATGCGGTTCATCGAGCTGATGCCCATTAGCAGCACCGATGTCCTCACCGACGATAATTTTCTCGCGGTCGAAACCGTCAAGAGTTGGATTCGTCAGCAGTACGAGCTCGTCCCACTCTCGGGCTACAAGGGAAACGGCCCTGCGGAGTACTTCACGATCCCCTCCCTGCCTACGCCTGGCGGTGGCACGATCAAACTCGGGTTCATCGGCGCGATGAGCAACCTGCACTTTTGCGACACCTGCAACAAACTGCGCCTCACCCCCGACGGCAAGCTGCGCCCGTGCCTCGGCCATCACGACGAATACGATCTCAAGCAGGTGTTGCGTTCGAGCGCCGACGATGTCGAACTGCGTCGCGTGTTCGAACTGACCATCGCGCGCAAACCGCAGCAGCACGAATTTCGCGAGAACTACCAGCCCGGCCGTCGCATGGTCGCCATCGGCGGGTGATGAAATCTCCACGCCTCACTCACGTTAACCGCCGGGGCCACGCCCACATGGTGGACGTTTCGTCCAAGCCGGCATCACTGCGCATCGCCAAAGCAGCCGGCAGCATCCGACTCCAGCCCGCTACGATTCGACTGATCCAACGCCACCAGATCGCCAAGGGCAACGTGCTCGCCACCGCGCGTATCGCCGGTATCCAGGCCGCCAAACGCACAGGTGAACTTATCCCGCTATGTCATCCATTGCCGCTCGAGCACGTGGACGTCGAGTTCCGAGTCGGCAAACGCGAGATTCAGATCGAAGCCACTGCGCGCATCACGGCGAAAACGGGCATCGAGATGGAAGCGCTCACCGCTGTCGCCGTCGCCGCGCTCACGATCTACGACATGTGCAAGGCCGTGGACAAGAAGATGGTCATCTCGGACATTCATCTCCGGAGCAAAACGAAGTCACCCGTATGAGCCAGATCAAAGTCGGCATTCTCACCATCAGCGACCGCGCCTCGAAAGGCGTGTACGACGATCTCGGCGGCCCCGCCTTGAAGGAAGCCGCAATCAAGTACGGCTGGCAGGTGATCGTGGAAGGACTCGTGCCCGACGAACAGTCGGCCATTCAGGACAAAATATGGGAGTTTGAGAAATCGGGCTGCGGCCTGATCCTGACCACGGGCGGCACCGGCATCGCCCCGCGCGACGTGACGCCCGAAGCGGTGCGCGAGATCATGACCCGGGAACTCCCCGGCTTCGGCGAAGTGATGCGCGCGCAGAGCATGAAGATCACGCCCAACGCCATTCTCTCCCGCAATATGGCTGCCGTGGTCGGACGCAGCCTGGTGATCACCCTGCCCGGCAAACCGAGCGGTGCCGTCGAGTGCCTGAGTTTCGTCCACGGCGCCATCCAGCATGGCGTGGAACTGGTGCAGAGCATTCCGACCAGTTGCTAGGCCGGGCGGGCGAACGGAAGCGAGCCCGGAATCACTTTTGCAAATCCCCGGACGGGCTACCTCAGACCGGATGGTTAGCTGCTACCCAATTATAACGGAGCATCCAGAAGCTATCCTGAAATCATTGAACAGTCTGTAAGCCTTCGTACCAATCTCGAACCCGGCCCAATCACAGTTGCTGCGATATCCACAGTCTATATGTCCATTTTGACTCCTCGACGCCGGAGTCTGCGGAAGTAGTCTCGGTGTAGAGTCATCTTCTTGTAGAACCAGACAAGATGATCTGTCAGTGGCTTTCGATTTGGTAGTGGGGACTCCAAGATCGGCCATGAGGGCATCGCCGTCTTTGTTGGCGTGGGAGAGGTTGTTGCGGCCGGGGGGGTGTGGCCGTGCGGCTGGCGGGGAGCGGCCCGGCGTGGGGTTGCAGGCCATCGCAGACATCATTGAGACTGAGGGCGTGGACGAGGTGAGCGTAGAGCAAACTGACGACGTGACTCCACGGGAGGAAGGTGCGCGCCTTCTTATCGGCCCCGGTGGCGCGGGCCAGTTTGGGCACGAGATGGTTGGGAATGAGGTTGCAGAGTTGCCGCAGCACGGAGACACCGCGCCGAGTTGGAATGCGAGGTTTGGTGTTCTTCAAGGTTCTGTCGCGGTGACAGAAGCCCTCTCGCGTTCCAACTTCTTATTTTCCGTGGGATGCTTGTGAAGCAAGAAAGTTGCAGCGCTCCGCCGGAGGCGGCACCGCCTCAGCGCCCGGACCTCGAAGATGAACAAGCTCTTGCACTCGCGACTCACGACCGTGTTTCGCTGGTGAGAGTGGTGCGGCATCGGGAGGAGCGAAGGGTCACATTGAAACTGACGGATTCAACGTTCAACATCTGACGCTCAACGAGTTAGCATCTCCATTCGCTCAAAGTTGAATGTTGAAGGTTGGACGTTGAGGGTTGAATCAGTGGAACACCACGTGCCTTCCTTTCTGCTTGCGACAGAAGATGCTGATCGTGGCCTCGGCGTCGCCGACGCCACTGTTGCCGCTGTCGCCGATGCCGCTGGCGCCAAAATCTTCCCATTCGAGCGCGCTGTCGGTGCCGTCGTTCTCCTTGAGCATGCCGCCGAGCAGTTTGCGGGCGCGCTGCAATTTCGAATCGTCGAGCGTGTAGATCACCGTCGAGAGATCGTGCGGATTCTCGAAAAGGCAGAAGTTCACAAATTCCTCGAAGCTGGATTCCATCAGGCAGAGTACCGGCAGAAAAAGCTCAGTCGTCGCCAGCTTGAAGGTCCTGTTACCCTTGCCGTCCCAGTTGATGGTGATGGTGGTATCGGGCTTGACACCGGAGAGAATCACAGGGGAAACCACCTCCGCGTGGCGCGCGTACGCGGTGCCGATAAACTCGCCCCCGAGACGAACGACTTTCACGCCAGCTCTCGCTGCTTGTTCCTGGATCAACGTCGCGTTGATTGCCTTGTGCACCATCACCGGCCCGAGGACGTTCGGGTTGTCCGTCTTGCGCGGGTCGGCGATCTCCCACTTGTCGCATTCGATGGCGAATAACGCCGTCAGCCGGTCGAGCGTGGGGCGTGTCGCCGCGACGCCGTGCAACGTCGTGCACTTGTGGCTGGAGAGCGAGAGCTTGGAGTAGGTCAGCCGCGTCACGATTTTGCGGAGCTGGTCTTCGGTGAACCTGTCGTCCACCCACGCCCAGTTGCAGCCGCCGCCCTCGAAGCGCAAGGGACGCAGGCTGCGGTGGCGTTGGATTTGTTTGGCCGTTTCTTCGCTTCCCGTAACCGAGACCACTGCGACGCGAGGATCGCTGGTCAGGCCGGTGATTTCCTTGCCGAATCCTTCGATCTTCTGGATCGCGCGCGGGTCGGCCCCGGCGGCGAGTAACATCCGCACGAGAGTTGTGTTCGTGATCGCGGCGAACGGATGACCCTTGAAAATGAACGGAGCCCCCGCGAGATAGCAACCGATCATCTGGATCACGGGGATGCCGTAGATGAAGTTCATCGGCGTGAGGATCACGGCGAGTCCCGCGGGCAGGTAGTAGTTCTTCCAGTAGTTGTGCCCTTCGATCATGGAAGGAAACTGGCGAGCCTGCATGACCTGCTCCGCGGAACCCTCGAGATGATCCGCCGACCGTTTGGCTTCCCAGAAATCCTTCTCCGCTTCGAGGCGCGTCTTGGGAATCTGGTGGCGAATCTCGCGCAGGCAATCCTCGACGTAGTAGTTGAGGATGCGGGAAAAATTCTTCACGACCCATTTGCGGTAGCTGAGCGTTTCGTTCGCCCACTCGAGCGAGCGCCAGAAGTGGTGTCCTGCGGCGATCGCTTTCTCGACATCGGCGGCACCGGAACGGGCGAGTCGGCTCAGTTTGACCTGATGGTCGAACAACGCAGGCATCTCGGCCAATTCACCGCGTGCGGCGGGTTGCCACTGGCCGTCAATGAAGTTCAGCGAAGTGACCGGTGTGTCTTCGGGCGTCTCGGGAAGTTGGTTGTAGCAGAACAAGTAGGGACGCAGTTCTCCGAGATCGGTTTCCGGCAACAGCGGCGTGAACAACGACCAGGACTTGCGTCGCTCGGGATAGATCGCCGTGAACGGATCGGGGCCGGTGCCGCCGCGGGTGACGAACTCGCGGATCAACGAGAACACTTTGTCGCGCAGTATCACGGTGCCCTCCGTGCTTGGGCCACAGGAATGTGGCACGGGACGGTGCGATGCGCAACCGGCAACGCGAGAACGTGACAGCAAGGAATGTGGGAGGCGCCTGAGCGCGCCGACCCTCAGCCCCACACGGCGACCCAATCCAGTCGGCGCACTGAGGCGCCTCCTACATTGGTACCGTCCGGCATCGTTCAGGCCGGGTACAAATCAGTGCTCAAGTACTTCATCCCGGAATCGCTCACGAGCGTCACGATTCGCGCGCCCCGTTTCGCTCGTGCCGCGATCTGTAGCGCTGCCCATACGTGCGCGCCGGTGGAGAAGCCGCCCATGATTCCTTCTTCCCTCGTGAGCCGGCGCGCAGTGCGAATTGCCTGCTCATTCTTCACGGTCATAAAACCGTCCACGAGCTTGCGATGATAGAGCGGCGGTATCAGGTTGTAGCTTGTGCCCTGGAGAACGTGCGATGGGTTCGTGACCCGTTTGCCCGCCAGCACGGCCACGGTGGTCGGTTCGACCACGATCACTTTCGTTCGTGGGTTCGCTTTCTTCAGCGCCCGACTGACGCCGGTCAACATGCCGCACGCTCCCACGGTGGCGACGAAAGAATCCACGCGCCCGTCAAGTTGTTCGAGGATTTCCGCCCCGGTGGTCAACTCGTGGCCGAGCGCTGTGTTGCAGTTATGAAACTGATTGGGGCACCACGCCTTCGATCCCATCCGCCTGAGGAGTTCCTGCTTTCGCTTTTCGACCAGCGCGAGATCTTCGCCCGAGACCTGCCCGGGTTTCCCGCCTTTCGCCTGGGGCACGAGTTCCACTTCCGCGCCGAACGCTTTCAACATCTGCCGCCGCTCGGGCGAGTTGCCCACGGACATGACCGCGATGAACCGGTATCCATTGATCGCGCACACGATGGCGAGTCCGGTGCCCATGTTGCCACTGGTGAGTTCCACGACGGTCATGCCGCGCTTCAACACACCCGTCCGTTCGGCGTCGCTGATGATCTGGAGCGCGGGACGATCCTTGTGGCTGGCGCCGGGATTGTACGTTTCGAGTTTTACGAAGACGCGTCCCGGCAGGCCGGCAGCCATGCGACGCAACTCGATGAGCGGGGTGTTGCCGATGGCTTCGAGCACCGACGAACAGGGTTTCAGATAGGTGCGCATGACCGGCTCACTCGACGTAGGCTTCGCGCAGCTTGACGGGCTCGGCCCGCTTTTTCCGCGCACAGATGTTGAGCATCTCGACAAACACCGAGAAAGCCATCGCGAAGTAGATGTAACCCTTCGGGATGTGATGATCGAGTCCTTCCGCCACCAGCGAGAGGCCGATCAGCAACAGGAAACTCAACGCCAGCATCTTGATGGTGGGATGGCGATGCACGAAATCGTTGATCGCGCCCGAGGCGACCATCATGAAGATGACGGCGATCACGACCGCTGCGACCATGATTTCGATGTGTTGCGCCATGCCCACCGCGGTGATGACCGAGTCGAGCGAGAAGACGATGTCGAGCAACAATATCTGCACGACGATGCTGGTGAACGATACCCGCGCTTTCGCCGACGAATGACCTTCCTCGCTTTCGAGCTTGTCATGGATTTCATGCGTGCTCTTGAAGAGAAGGAACAACCCGCCGAGAATCAGAATCAAATCGCGGCCGGAGATTTCCTCCTTGCCCACGGTGAACAACGGCGTTGTCAGTTTCATGATCCAGGTGAGGGAAAATAACAGCGCGATGCGGACGAGCATCGCCAGCGACAGGCCGGTCAGGCGCGCCTTCTTCTGCTCCTCGGGCGGCAGCTTGCCGGCGAGGATCGTGATAAAGATGATATTGTCCACGCCCAGAACGATCTCGAGCACCGTGAGGGTGACGAGCGCGATCCAGGCTTCGGGTGATGTGAGTAGCTCCATGGCAGTTTCCAAGCAGTATTGATGTCTTCGCGGGTTCAGGCAACAAGTCCGGGCTCTCCATGCGCACCGTGCCAGATTCTCAACACTTCCACACGTACTGATTCCGCTTTGAACCGGTAAACGATGCGGTACGGAGGAACAATTACCTCTCGTATGTTTGGGGCCCGCCGTTCCAGCACAACCCGGCCGCTTTCGGGGAAAGAGTGAAGTTGCTCCACTTTGTCGAGAATTCTCTGTCGGAACGATTGTGCTGCCATCGGGTTGTCGCGTGCGATGTAGAGAACGACGTTACGGAGGTCCTGCCGGGCGCGCAGCGTCCAGACTACTTCGGTTGCCATGTGGCCGACTCTTCTTTGACCACAGAGTGGGGTACGACTTCACCGCGGTCGGCCTGCAGTTCGGCTTCCCGGATCGCCGCAAGGAACTCGATCTCTTTCGAGATGTCGGCGAGGGTGGCCGTTTCAGGGAGATCCCGGATAATCTGGTGGGCGAGTTCTTTGTCGCTCATAACTTCACACTAGCGCGCGGGCGCGTACTTGGCAAGCAACTGGTTGATCACTCCGCCTTCGGCCAGGGCGCGTCTCTCCATGAAGGCAAGTCTTTGGCGGGAGGAGGTTTGATCGATGCTGCGGGACAAATCACGTCCCATCTCCTACCCTGCCGGCAATGAAACAGAAACAACTCCGACATCGCCAACCCTCTCCCCGATGAACAACACGTCCTCGAACACCTCACCGTCCGCCCGCTTCGTCCCGACGAAATCCCGCGCTGCAACCAACTGCTCGTCGATCATCATTACCGCCACAACGCTCACCTGGTCGGCGAACACCTGCGCTATGTCGGCACCTACCAAGGTCAATGGCTCGCCCTGACCACCTGGAGTGCCCCGGCCTTGCATCAGCATTCGGGGTCATCCATCAGCATCCGGGGTCAGGTCTAAATCACGGAATCAGGGTCAGGTCTAAATATTCAAGATTGTTCCCGATTCTTGGGGGCTGGCTTCTGCCATTGAAAATTGAGACCTGACCCTGATGGCTTTATTCCCGGCCCATCCTGTTCTTCTTCGGTTGAAGTTCCCGCGCCAGCAGAACCGCCCGTCCGCACCTGGGCTCTTTCCTATTCCTGTTTTGTTCCGTCACCCATCTGGTTCTAGACCACGCGGCGCGCACCCGCGCTAAACCTTGTCCAAGAGAAGTCGGCAGGCTCGTGTCGCTCTTTTCCGTGAATTCACTTTGTGAAAATTGTGACCTTGATGGCTTCCACAGAATAGCCGCTCGTCGTCGTCCTCGTATTTGATGCGCGCGGATTTCGAGGACGCCGACGAGGACGATATCCATCCGCTTGGCATCCCAGCACTCCACCCTTCCCTCCCGCGTTCTCGGCTTGACCCTTCTTCCCGCAAAGGTATTCTCGGCGCGAAAGGATGACAATAAGCCCGAAGACTCTACCCGCAAACCGACCACGCGTGCCTGAATGGATTCGCGTGAGTCTGCCGACTACGCCGGTGTTTCACGAGACTGCGACTCTGATCGAGGACTTGAAGCTTCACACGGTCTGCGAGAGCGCGAAGTGTCCGAACCGGTGGGAATGCTGGGGACGCGGCACCGCGACATTCATGATTGCGGGCGATCGCTGCACGCGGGCGTGCGGCTTTTGCGCCGTGACAACCGCAAAGCCTTTCGCGCTGGAGGCCGACGAACCGCAACGCGTAGCCGAAGCAGCGAAGCGGATGAATTTGCAGCATGTGGTGGTAACGGCCGTGGCGCGCGACGATCTCGCCGACGGCGGCGCGGACCATTTTGCGGAGACGATCCGCGCGTTACGCGAGGAGTGCGCTGGGATTTTGATCGAGGTATTGACGCCCGATTTCAATGAAAAGCGTGAGTCGCTGCGAACGGTGCTCGATGCGAAGCCGGATGTGTTTAATCATAATCTCGAAACGGTGCGCCGCCTCACGCCATCGGTGCGCTCGCGCGCAACCTATGAGCGGTCGCTTCGCGTCCTCGCGATGGCGCGCGAGATGGATCCGGCCACGTTCACCAAGTCGGGCATCATGCTGGGGCTCGGCGAAACGGACGCGGAAGTGCGCGAAACCATGCTCGATCTGCGCCGAGTCGGCTGCGACATCCTGACCATTGGTCAGTATCTACAGCCCACGTTGCGGCACCTGCCCGTCCGCGAGTTTATTTCACCTGAACAGTTCGTGACCTACGGCGTGATGGCCCGGCAACTCGGCTTCGTTCATGTCGCATCGGGGCCGCTGGTGCGCAGTTCGTATCATGCAGATGATTTCTCACCCTCGCGGCGAGCTGGGGTCTGACATGAAACGCGTTCTCATCTTTTACGTCACGGCAGGCACGGGACACCAGATCGCGGCCAACAACATCCGCGAGGCGTTGCTGCGGATTCATCACGACCTCGAAGTGAAGGTGGTGGACTCCCTCTCCTACACGAATCCGATATTGGCGAAGTTCCTCATGCGGACGTACCTCGGCATGATCAAGAACACGCCCGACATCTGGGACTATCTTTACGACAACCCGAAGATCAAGAAACGCACCGCCAAGATCCGCGACGCCATCCATCGCACCAACTCCCTCAAACTCGAAACGCTGCTCGATGAGTTCCGGCCTCATGCCATCGTCTGCACCCAGGCCTTCGCGTGTGGGGTGATCAGCGAATACAAGCGCGTCACGGGCCGCACACTGCCGCTCGCGGGCGTGGTCACCGATTTCGCGGCGCATTGCTACTGGGCCCACGACCATGCCGACCTCTACGCGGTGCCGACCGCGGCGGTGAAGAACACGCTCGTCAACCTCGGCATCGCACCCCGTCGCGTTCGCATCACGGGCATTCCGGTCCATCCCGTGTTCGCGGAGAGCGTCAACCTGGATGCGGTTCACAAGCGGTACGGATTCCGGGAGGACACGGCCAAAATCCTGATCATGGGCGGCAGTCACGGCATCGGGCCGGTCAAGGAAATCATCACGCAGATTGACCGCATCCCGCAACCGCTTGAGATCATCGTGGTGGCCGGGAAGAACGAACCGCTGCAAGAACGACTCGAGGCACGTCGGCGCAAAATGACTCACCCATTCCACGTGTTCGGCTTCGTGGACACCGTGCACGAGTTGATGGAAACGGCGG
>CAZOTB010000160.1:0-9336 GCA_964582645.1 uncultured Verrucomicrobiota bacterium
GCCCGATTTTTCTCAGGCAGCCTCCCGCCGCGGGAGGCTACCTGAGCAGTTACGAACGCACGATCCTGCCGGCGATGGCTCACTTTTACGCGACGTTCGACGCCGAGTTGCGCGCCGCCTTCCCGGAGGTGAAGCGGCACCGTCCGTTCCTGACATTTGCGAGCTGGGTCGGCGGCGACCGCGACGGGCATCCATTGGTCACACCCGAAATCAGTCTCGCAACGCTCGCACGCCAGCGCGCCCGGGTGCTCGAACACTACGAGCGCGAATGCGACGCGCTCATCGGCGAGTTAACGCACGCGCAGCCGGTGCGCCGCAGGAGGTGGACGGCGACCGACTCATTCCAACCGAGCGAGGTTTACCGGCGTCGGATGCTGGCGATTCGGCGGAAGCTGGCGGGCACGTACCGAAACAGCACCGAGTTTGTGAGCGACCTGGAAGCGATCCAGACCGGGCTGCGTCGGCAGAACGCGCACCGGGCCGCTGCGGGACGGATTGCCGGTTTGATCGAGCAGGCGCGGGCGTGCGGATTCCATCTGGCGCAACTCGATTTTCGCGACCACACCGGCAAGCTCGCCAGCGCGCCCGACGAAGTGCTCGACGAACTGCGGACGGTCCATGTGATCCAGCGCGATCACGGCGAACCGGCGGCGCATCACTTCATCCTGAGCATGACGCGCGGCGCCGATGACTTGACCGGCCTGCTCGCGCTCGCGCGGCGGGCCAGGGCGCGCGTGGACATCGTGCCGTTGTTCGAGACGATTGAAGACCTCGACCACGCGCCGCAGATCATGGACGCCGCCCTGCGCGACGCGGAGTACCGGGAACATCTGCGCCGGCGCGGCGACATGCAGGAAATCATGCTCGGCTACTCCGACTCGAACAAGGACGGCGGTTATCTGGCGGCGAATTGGTTTCTCTACCGAACGCAGCAACGGTTGGCGGAACTGGCCGACGCGCACGGCGTGAAGCTGCGGTTCTTCCACGGCAAGGGCGGCTCGATTGATCGCGGCGGCGGGATGAGCCATCGCAGTCTCCGCGCGCAACCACACGCCGCCCACGGCGGCCGGATTCGCATCACGGAACAGGGCGAAGTGGTCGCGCTCAAGTATTCGAACCCGGTCATTGCGCAACGCAACCTCGAGCAACTCACCAGCGCCGTCATCGCCGCCAAATGCCTGCCGGCACCGCCTACCGACCCGGCGTGGGTCACGGCGATGGAAGGACTGGCGCGGAGTTCGTTCGAGTTCTACCAGGAGCTGGTGTACCGGACGCCGGAATTGCTGATGTACTTCCGACAAGCCACGCCCATTGATTTGATCGAGCATCTGACGATCGGCTCGCGCCCGAGCCGGCGTTCGGGCGACGGCGACGTTCGTCAACTGCGCTCGATCCCGTGGGTGTTCGCCTGGACGCAATCGCGGCATTTGTTGAGCGCGTGGTACGGCATCGGGCACGCCCTGGAATCGCACGGTAATCTGGAGCAGCTTCGCGAAATGTACCGGCGCTGGCCGTTTTTTGCGACGTTGCTCGACAATGCCGAGTTGTCGCTGGCGAAAACCGATCTCTACATCGCGGGCCGGTATGCCACACTCGTGCAGGACGCGACGGCGCGGAAAAAGGTGTACGGGATGATTGCCGACGCGCACGCACGCTCCGCTCGCATGGTCTTGAGCGTGACGCAACGCAGCCGGCTCCTGGCAAACCAGCCGGTCCTGGCCGAGTCCATCCGGCTGCGCAACCCGTACATTGACCCGCTGAACTATTTGCAGATCCGCTTCCTGCCGCGCTGGCGGCGCGCCCGGGAAAACAACAACCTCCGCCGATTACTGGCGTTGACTGTCAATGGCATCGCCTTCGGCATGAAGAGCACGGGATAACCATGCAACGACTCATCGCGGGCGTTCACAAATTTCGGAAGAACGAACTCGGGCGTTACCGGGAACTGTTTCGTCGGCTCTCGCAAGCCGGGCAGAACCCGCACACGCTGTTCATCACCTGCTCGGACTCGCGTGTGCTGGCGGAGTTGATCACGCAGAGCAAGCCCGGCGATTTGTTCGTGGTGAAAAACGTCGGCAACCTCGTGCCGCGCGCAGACGTGACCGGCAGTACGAATTCGACGGCGGCGGCGATCGAATTTGCCGTGCAAACGCTCGGCGTCAGCGACGTGGTGGTGTGTGGCCATACGCAGTGCGGCGCGATGACGGCGTTGTTGCACGGCGTGCCGGAGCCGGAGGCGCAACCGCATCTGCGCGAGTGGATCGAACTCGCCGCGCCCGTGCGCGAGTTGTTGGCGCGCAACTACCGGCACCTCACCGACGAAACCGCGCGGGTGACGGCCGCGGCCGAGGAGAACGTGCTGTTCGCGCTGGAAAACCTGCACAGCTACCCGGCGGTCCAGCAGCGTCTCGCCGACGGCAAACTGCGATTGCACGGATGGTTCTTCAAGCTTGCCACAGCGGAGTTGTTCGCGTACGACGCGGCCATCGAGCAATTCCAGCCAATTACAGAAGCGCCGTGATGGGATGGTTCGTCCTGCCATTGGCCGCTGCCACGGTGGGCTTCCTGATCGTCCGAACCATCAGAGCTCGGAAATGAGGGGGTTGGATTACGAAATGGGCAATGGTGTGCGACAGGGCATGATGCTGGTAGCATTTCTCGCGGCGTGCTTTGCCGCGGCGACGATCGGGGGA
Organism: uncultured Verrucomicrobiota bacterium; assembly: GCA_964582645.1. Taxonomy (GTDB): domain Bacteria; phylum Verrucomicrobiota; class Verrucomicrobiia; order Palsa-1439; family CAZOTB01; genus CAZOTB01. The sequence continues at coordinate 2,694 of CAZOTB010000160.1, forward strand.
CAATTCACCTCATCGTCGGTGACCACGTGGTATCCGACGCTGCACAAGCCGTCGTGGAATCCGCCGGCGTGGGTGTTCGGGCCGGTATGGACAACCTTGTACGCGATGATGGCGGTGGCGGCGTGGTTGGTGTGGAAGCGGCGCGGTTTCGCCGGTGGCAAGTTGCCGCTGACCTTGTTCGCGGTGCAACTGATTCTCAACGCAGCGTGGTCGTACTGTTTCTTCGACCTCCGTAGTCCGCTTGCCGGGTTCATCGAGATCGTGTTTCTGTGGATCGCTATCGTGGCCACGATGGTGTCGTTTTGGAGTGTTGCGCCGACCGCCGGATGGTTGCTTTTCCCCTACCTGATATGGGTCAGTTTCGCGGTCGCGCTGAATTTCACGCTCTGGCGGATGAATCCTTAGAATCCTCGAAATCAGGCCGTTTTTCCGGTGATTTTGCCTGCCGCAAGGGTTGACTCGGCACCCCTTTCCAACTACTCTCGAAGCTTGCAGCCCGAGCTGATTTCCAAGTTCATGTACACCGCCAACGAAAAGATTTCGACGGTCAATGTCGCCGATGAAATGCAGAAGGCGTATATCGATTACTCGATGTCCGTCATCATCGGACGCGCCCTCCCGGACGCGCGCGACGGACTCAAGCCCGGCAACCGCCGCATCCTCTACGCGATGCGCGATCTTGGGTTGTTGAGCAATCGCAACTTCAAGAAATGCGCCACGGTCGTCGGCGAAGTCCTCGGCAAATATCATCCCCACGGCGACGCCTCGGTCTATGACACACTCGTCCGCATGGCGCAACCGTGGGCGATGCGGTACCCGCTGATTGACGGGCATGGCAACTTTGGCTCCGTGGACGGCGACCCGCCCGCGGCCTACCGGTACACGGAGAGCCGATTGCAGAAGATCGCCGAGGTATTGCTCGCCGACCTCGACAAGAACACGGTGGACATGCAGCCGAACTTCGACGAGTCCACTCTCGAACCGAAGGTGCTGCCTGCCGGCTTTCCCAACCTGCTCGCGAACGGCAGCACCGGCATCGCCGTCGGCATGGCGACGAACATTCCGCCGCACAATCTGCGCGAGTTGATTGATGGGATCTGCTGGCTGATTGACAACCCCAACGCCCGCGAGGACAACGACCCGCACGTCGAAGACTTGATGAAGTTCATCAAAGGCCCGGACTTCCCGACGGCCGGCATGGTGTGCGGCGTGCAGCCGATCATTGATTACTTCCGCACGGGGCGCGGCATCGTGAAGATGCGCGGCAAAGCGGGCATCGAGGAAGTCAAAGGCGGCAAGGAACAGATCGTCATCACCGAGATTCCCTACAACGTCAACCGCGCCGTGCTGGTCGAGTCCATCGCCCACCTGGTGAACGAGAAGAAAATCCAGGGCATCACCGACGTGCGCGACGAGTCGGACGAACAGACCCGCATCGTGATCGAGATGCGTCGGGGCGAGATTCCCAAGGTCATCATCAACCAGCTCTACAAATTCACCCAGATGGAGGCGACGTTCGGCGTGATCATGCTGGCGATTGACCAGGGCCGCCCGAAGGTGATGACGATGAAGGCGCTGCTCCATTGTTACCTCGAGCATCGCCGGGTGGTGATCTATCGCCGCACGAAGTTCGAACTCGATGAGGCCGAAGCCCGCGCCCACATCCTCGAAGGCTTCCGCATCGCGCTCGATAACCTCGACGATTTCGTGAAGACCATCCGCGAAAGCCGGGACCGCGAGACGGCCAAGGTGAAGTTGATGCAGAAGTACGAGCTGAGCGTGAAGCAGACGGACGCGATCCTCGAAATGCGCCTCTACCAGCTCACCGGCCTCGAACGCGACAAGATCGAGAAGGAGTACCTGGAACTCATCAAGAAGATCGAGGAACTCAAGAGCATCCTCGCCAGCGAGCGGAAGCTGCTCGACATCGTGAAAAAGGAGTTGCTCGACGTGCGCGAAAAGTTCGGCGACGACCGCCGCACCGAGATCATTCCCGACGAAGGCGAGATCGCGCTCGAAGACATGATCAAGGACGAAGGTTGCGTCGTCACGATCACCCACGGCGGTTACGTCAAGCGCACCAACGTCTCCAGCTACCGGGCGCAACGGCGCGGCGGCAAGGGCGTCATCGGCATGGAAGCGAAAGAGGAGGATTTCGTCGAGCACCTCTTCACCGCCAGCACGCACGATTACATCATGTTCTTCACCGCGTCGGGCCGCGTTTATGTCGAGCGCGTCTATGACATTCCCGATCTCGGGCGTGCCGCCAAGGGGAAGGCGATTGCCAACCTGCTCGAACTGCGCGAGGGCGAAAAGATCGCCGCGTTGATTCGCGTGCGCGAGTTCACCGACAAGTTTCATCTCGTGATGGCGACCGAGAAAGGCATCGTCAAGAAGACGAACCTCAGCGAGTACGCCAACCCGCGCAAAGGCGGTGTCATCGCCATCCAGATCGAGGAAGGCGACCGGTTGATGGGCGTGAAGTTCACCGAGGGCAACAATGAGATCGTGCTGGTCACGCGCGACGGCATGAGCATCCGGTTCCACGAAGAGGACATGCGCGACCAGGGCCGCGCGACGGTTGGCGTCTGGGGCATCCGGCTTGAGGAAGGCGACAAGGTGGTCGGCATCGAGGTGGTCAACCCGACCGCGACGCTGCTTGTGGCCGGCGAGAACGGCATCGGCAAGCGCACCGACTTTGAAGAATACCGCAGGCAGTCTCGTGGCGGCAAAGGCATCATCACGATGAAGACCGGCGAGAAGACCGGCAAGGTGATCGCCGCGTTGAGCGTCATTGACACCGACGAGATCATGCTCACGACGCTGCAGGGCCAGACCGTCCGGTGTCCCGTGAAAGACATCCGCATCGCCGGCCGCAACACAATGGGCGTCAAACTCATCGGTCTCGACGAAGGTGACAAGCTCGTCGCCATCGCCCGCGTCGTCAGCGAGGAGCAGGAAGCGCAAGTCGAGGGCGGGAAGCCGGCAACGTTACCGCCAGCATCTCCGCCCTCACCGGCCGCCGAAGACAAGGCTCCGTAACGGTGCCCCGATGCCCTACCCCACGGTCATTCACCTGATCGCGGAAGAGTTCCGGAAAGCGAGCATTCGCACCATCCTGGTGGGCGGCTTCGCGGTCAACTACCACGGCGTTTCCCGACAAACCGCGGATATTGACTTTCTGTTGTGCGAGGCGGACGCTCAAACCGCGGGTGAGATTCTCGCCCATGCCGGCTATCGGGAACAGCACCGACAGGAGACGTTCGCGCGCTGGCGCAGCGAAAACATCCTGCTGATGGACGTGGATTTCCTTCAACTCGACATGCGCTCGGAACATTACCGTTCGCTGTGCCTCCGATTCGGCACAGAGGAGATTCATGGAAGGATTCTCGGGTTGATGGGTAACTCAGCGCCATGAAGGAATTGAAATTCCCGGTCTTTGAGAAGCCGCTTCCGCCTGCGCGGACGCTTTCGATGGACGAGTATCTCGCCTTCGTGATGCAGCTTCGCCGTAACCCGCCGCCGCGGCAAAAACCGCAATCCGAAGAACGGTCGTTGCCGCGACACGCGCCGTTCAGATTGCCTTGAACGGCGATCCACCTCGGCAAGGCCCACGGCGCTCGAAGCCTTACAGCACATGAAGATCGCTGTCTTCGGTGCATCAGGACGGACGGGGCGATGCATCCTCGAGCAAACGCAGTCGCTCGGATACGCGGTGAAGGCATTCCTGCGCAATCCGGCTGCGATCCCGACGAAACCGCCGCCGCTTGCCGTCGTGCAAGGCAATGCGCTCGATCCTGCCGCCGTGGAACGCGCGGTGGCCGGGCAGGACGCCGTGCTCTCCGCACTTGGCATCAAACCGTGGACGCGCGAGCCGGTACTGCTCGAAGGCACGCGGAACATTCTTGCGGCGATGGAGAAACACGGCGTGCGGCGGTTCATTTGTGAATCGTCGTTCGGCGTGGGCGACAGCAAGGACGACGCGGATTGGTTCACCAATTCCATGATCGGGCTGTGCATGGGGCGGCTCTTCGAACAGAAAGCCCGGCAGGAGGAACTGATCCGTCAGAGCAACTTCGAGTGGGTCATCGTCCGTCCGGCACGGCTGACGAACGGGCCGCGGACGGGAACATATCGCGTCGGCGAGCACTTGCGCCCGGGACTGTTCGGTAGCATCTCCCGCGCGGACGTAGCCGAGTTCATGCTGAAACAACTCACCGACGACACCTGGCTGAGAAAAACGGTGACGATCGGCGGCTAGTTCGTGGAAAAGCGTAGCGACAATGCGAGAGGCAGCATCATTTTGCCATCTCGGCGATGTCCTTCGGATCGCGGAACACCTTCCACGCTCTGGGCGGCAAATCCTTGAACGCTTTCCGGTACCGCTCGCTATCGGCGGATTCGTTCGTCACGTCACGGATAAGGATGCGCGTGACCTGCTTCGGAAACTTCCGCGCCAGGGTCGCGTAGATCTCCGGGTCTTTCTCGCCGGAGTCACCCACGAGCACGAAGCGGCGATTCGGAAATCGTTTCAGCACCGGCTCGATGGTCGCCAGCTTGTAGCCCTCGGGCGATTTGAAGAGGTCGAAGAACGTCTCGTCCTTCCAGCGGAACGGTTTGAGATGAAACGTGCCCGCGGGGAAATCGTTGGCGAGGACGAAATCGGCGAGAGACGGATAGAGCTGCCACGGACTCGCCGAGACGTAATGAAACTTCGCGCCAGCCTGTTGAGCCCACTCCCGATAGATCGCGGCCATGCCGTCCACCGGCTTGAACGGACGAAAGAAGGTGTTCAGCAGCAGCGCCTGACGGTCGCGGATTTCGCTGATCTTGATCGTGTCATCAATGTCCGAGATGACCGAGAGTCCCGTTTCGTCGAGCAGATGCAGTTCGCCCGCAAACATGCGCGTGTCGTTCGTGCCGAGCACGGCGTAGAACGTGACGCGATCGGTTGTCAGCTCCGCGGCGGGGATACGAACGCGACCGACCACGTGACCGCTGGCTTCCGATTTGCCGACGGGATAGACATTCGGACCGATGCGCACGGCGACCGTTTTGCCGCGTTCGTTGTCCACCATGAACGTCCGCGAGCGCTCGGTGAACAACGCGTTTTCCTGCTCGGTGATTTCCTCCTTCTTCACGCCCAGCCCCCTGCGGAACAGTTCCAACTCCACCGTGCGACGTTCCGGCTCGTACACCCACGCGTGGATCTCCGCCTCCCACATCGTGCCCTTGCTCACCTTCTGCGCGAGCGTCGGGAAGAACACGATCTCCTCGTCCTTCTTCAGTTCCGATGACACCCCGGCGGCGGGGAACAGGGCGGCCAGCATCCAGCATCCAGCATCCAGCATCCAGCATCTGCTTCTATTCCTCATCCTCTTCCTCCTTCGCGAGCACGTGCCATTTCGGCCGCTTGCAGCTTTCGCAAAACGCCTTCACGTCGGCCTCGACCGCGCGTTTTCCACGTTCATTACCGTCGAGAAACGCCACCAGATCAAACTGCTGCCGCGCGGTGCCGTAATCCGCGACGAACTGCCGCACAATCTCGTTCGCGGGGAGCACCGGCCGATTCATCATCTCCACCATGGGCAGCTTCAGGCCGCGCACACCGTTCGCGGGCTCGTACGACTTATAGACCAGCTCCGTGCAGACCAAGGTCGAGTCGGTGCGGAAATCAAAATTGAAATCGTACGGCCGACCCGCGTAGTGGAACGCCCGCAAGATCGCCTGCGCCTTCTCCCGCTTCGGCAACCGGGGACGCAACGCCGCCAGCGAATCACAGTCCGCCGAGTGTTCCATGGTGGTGAATGACACTCCTTCGCTGATCGCTTCGATCACGCGTGCTAGGTGGCCATGCTCCTGCGTTTTCAGCGCGAGCGCGTACGCCTCGGGATACCGGTTCTTCAACAACACCTCGAAATCGCCGTCCGCCTGGCCCTGTTCCTTCACCCAGGTTTTTACTTCTGCGTCGTCAAAGTATTTCCGACGATCCTCGACCGCGCCGATGAACAACGCGGCGTGCGGCCAGAACCCGGGCAGGCCGACGTTCGACACGTACCACTCGCGCCGTTCGAGCAACACGTCGCCGGGTTCGAGCCGTTTGGTCAACGCGGCGATCTGCTCGGGCGAGATCAGCGAACGATTGGGTCGCCAGACTTTCGTGTCGCCCATCCATTCCGATACGCCCGCCTGTACCGGGAAGTAGGCGGTGAACCCGACGTTCTTCACGACCTGCAACGCGTTCTTGGCCGTCAGCGCCTGGCCGCGGCCGCGTCCCATTTTCCAGATCGCTTTGCCGTCGTCCTCGATGCGCTTGCGGAGTTCGGGTTCGTCCTCGATGCGCTTGGCCTTGTAGAGTGCTTCCAGGGCGACGAACTCCGTGCCGCGTCCCGCATTGAGGAAACGAAACTTCACCTTGGCAAACGTCCCTTTCTCCAGCCCGAGTTCGGGCACCGGTTCGTTGAGCAGCGTGTCGAACCCGGGATCGTGTTCGGTGCGGTCTAGGAACTCGAGCGCGGCGCGGTATTGCGCGAGGAACGCCGCGTAGGCAACGAGGAACGAGCGATCTTCCGCCGGGCCCTTGAGCCGGTAGTACCGGCGGTGATACCGGCCCAGTGTGTCGAGCGCGACCATGTAATCGAGG
>CAZOTB010000160.1:9346-13489 GCA_964582645.1 uncultured Verrucomicrobiota bacterium
ACCGCTTCCTTCTCTTCGCGCTTGAGCATCCGCGGTTCTTTCACATCCTGCGTGGGGAACAACTCCGGGTGCGTCATCACGAACTCGAGCGTGGTGTGCAGTCCATCGCGATAAATACGCGCTGCCGCGAGGTCGCTTGCGAGGCGGGCTTGCTGATCGCGATCAGTGAGTTTGTGCAACGGGATCGTGTCGGCAGACCCATGTGGTCCGGTCAGAAACGCAATGAGAAGAATGAAGACGCATCGAGCAGGCGCCAGCGTTTGGAGTACAAGCTTCAGCTTGCTTTGGGCTGCGGTTGCCAAACGCAAGCTGAAGCTTGTATTCCGAACGTACCCGAAACGAACATCTGCCAGACATGACATGGGACTCATTTACCCTGTGGTGCGGCCCGCCGCAACACCTCCCTGCAAACACTCTTTGCCGCCTGCAAGTGGCCCGCCCCCGCCGTGACTGTCGCGATCAGGATGCGCATCGTCTTGATTCAACGCTCGACGGTGAAGGTGATGTCCTTCTTTTCGTCGCCGCCGTCGTCGTGAGCATCGTGGCCGAAACTGTACACCGTATGGAACGCGACAAAGAGTGCGTCGGAGGCTGGTCAAGCAAAGACTCTGCAAACCAGAACTTGCCATCTTGGGGACGAGCAGCGGCTCCGTGTACATGGGCCGAACAAGCGCCCATCGCGCGCGCATAGAATTGAATGCTCCTACCGAATCGCCCTCCTCCGCTCGGAGTATTGTGTCGAGGCATAGCAACCGTCCCGCTTGCCGGAGCCACCCGCCGCTTGGTGACTTTGGAGTGCCGGTCGAGTCGATCGGAAACGATCCAAGCCGTAATTCGACTACGGCGTGGACTGACCTGAGAGTCTCGGCATGCTCGGCCAGATAGCTGGCGATGGCCTTCGCTGATTCCTCCGACAATGGGTCGCAGTTTGTGGATAACTTGGCGGCACCGATGATGGGCAGCAGTTTGCCCCGCTCAGAATTCCAAGGATCGGGTCCGAGAACATGACTCAGCAAGCATCGCAGCGGCTTTGAGGTCCATCGGACTGTGCTGCTTCCAGGCATCCAATTCCGCAAGCGTGACGGGATAACCCTGGTTGCGGATCGCATCGAGTCGGGCCTCGACTTTCCGATGAAGGATGTAGCGACAGGATGCGTAGGCCACCACGAGAAGGACGAAAACGACAAGGACAACTCGCAGCCATCGGCGTTTGCGTACCGGGGCGGGGTGGGCTTCCGACTCGTTCATGGCCGGCTTTCTCGCTGCCCAAAACTAGCGGTCGATGGGAAGCGAAGCAAGCGCGGCATTTTGCTTTTGCCTGTGGGCGATCCTTCTGGCGGACTGTGGGCGAACAGCATCGAATCCATGAACAAGATCGTCTCCATCCTGCACCGATCCAATCGCGCATTTCTCGAATCGCACGCGCAACCCGGTCGCGTAGGCGTGGTCGGCGGGACGACCATCATCGAGAACGCGATCCGACGCGCGGGGCGGCATGCGGACTCCGAGAAACGCTGGAGTCTATGGTCGCACACGTTCTTGTTTGAAGGAAAACACGCCGACGGTCATCACTGGATGATCGAGTCGGATCTGGAGATTCACCACAAACACGTCCGCCTCGGCGTGCAGGAAAATCGCATCACCAAGTTTTTCGATCGGAGAACCTACGCACATCGTGCGGTGTTCGATTTCGGCTTGAACGACGATCAAGTGCGGCTGATGTTGCGCGAGGGCTTGGAGATGGTGGCCAGTCGCTCCATCTATTCGTTGCGCGAGTTGACCGGGACGCTCTTTGCGTTGCGGCATCCGAAGTTCCAATCCCGAGCGAACCTGCTCGCCCGCGAGAAATCGTGTTACTGTTCGGCGTTTGTGCACCACGTGTTCCTGAAAACAGGCATTGATCTCGCGCCCGGCGTCCATGCCTCCCACGGCACTCCCGAGGATACCTCCTGCACGCCTGTGCCGCACACGACCTTCCTGTTGGAGAGGGGTACGCCGGACAATTGAAAGCGGTCAGCACTAAACCGATGCTTGGACACTTCGCAATAGATACATGGCATATGCCACGTATCTATTGCAATTCCGCGATTGACCTGGCGCACATGATGTGGTAGCTCCATAACGTATGCGCAAGGGAACCATTCATGCCGAAGAAGCGCTCTACTTCTTTCTGTACACGATCGAGCCGTTCTTTCTTCCGACGTACCGCAACTGGTGCGATTCGTACGAAGGCTGGCTGTACCGCAACGGCCTTCTCCGGCGCGTCCAGTGGTTGGAAGCGCAGAAGTACATTAAGTCCACACGCCGCGCGGACCAGCTCGTGTACCAAATCACCGAGTCGGGCCGCGAGTTCGCGCTCGGCGGTCGAGACCCGGAGCGGATGTGGAACCGTAAATGGGACGGGCAATGGCGGATGTTTGTATTCGACCTCCCAGCGAACCGGAAGGCGGTGCGTCATCGATTGCTCAGATGGCTGAAAACCCAGGGATTTGGCTGGTTACAGAACAGCGTGTGGATTCACACGGATCCCATGCAAGAGGTGGCGGAGGCGGTCAAGGACTTCCGTGAAGACGTGGAATCCTTTATCGTGTTTGAATCGCGGTGCGCGTTGGGCTACGCGAATGACGCGGTGGTCCGCGGCGCGTGGCACATGGACGAGGTTGAGAAACGGTACCGCCTGTACCTGGAAAAGATCGAGCGATGGCTGGGGGTGTTGCGGCAAGGACGCGTCTCGCCTCACGAGACCTTTCGCGTGATCCGCGAAGAGCGAGCTGCGTGGGCTCACGCCGCGGCGCTGGATCCGTTCCTGCCTCGGTCGTTATGGCCACGCAGATACCTGGGTGCTCAAGCGTGGAAGAAGCGGAAAGAGATGTTGCGGTTACTTCCTTCCATCGCAAAATCCAAACGCGAAAACACAGCCTAGAATCGTACAATAGATACGTGGCATATGCCATGTATCTATTGCTGGCAGAGCCGAGGGGCGAAGTTATCGGCGAGAGAGGTGCTCGATGAACCGGGCAGCGAGAGCGGTCCAGCCGGTCTGATGGCTGGCGCCGACGCCACGACCGGTGTCGCCGTGGAAGTACTCGTAGAACAACACGAGGTCTTTCCAGTTGGGATCTTCGCTGTACCGAGGGTCATCGCCATGACAGGGACGACGTCCGGTCGCGTCGGGCAGGAAGATGCGCGCGAGCCGGCAGGCGATCTCTTGGGCGACTTGCTTGAGGTTCCTCATTCGGCCCGAGCGGACCGGGCACTCGACCATGAAGTCGTCGCCGTAAAAATGATGGTAGCCGAAATTTCCTGGATACGAAGCGGTTTTCACTTTTTTCGCCTCCGGCGTGACGTAACTCGCTCAACGGCAAGCCTCGCGGTTCCGAACCGCCGCAAGTGGAGACCTACCCTCTTCCACCACGCTCCGCTACGATGATACTCTGCCACGAAGAACATGTTTTTGCGCTTCAACACCCGCAAGAAGGACGGCAAGGCGCGTCGGTACTGGAGCGTCGTTGAAAACCACCGGCTGCGCGCCGGCCACACCACCCAACGCACCGTCCTGTACCTGGGCGAGATCCATGACACCCAGCAAGCCGCCTGGCGCAAAAGTCTGGACGTGCTTAACGAAGCCACCCAACGCACCGAACAGATCTGTCTGTTCCCCGAAGACCGCGAGATCCCGCCCGACGTCCTCAACGGTCTGCAGGTGAAGCTCTCCGAACTGACCCTCCCACATCCGCGCGTCTTTGGCGATTGCTGGCTGGCCTGCCGTCTGTGGGATGAACTGCACCTGGGTCAATTCTGGCGTGAGCGCCTGCCCGACGGCAAAGCCGAGGTGCCGTGGTTCAAGTCACGTCATGTTTCCGATGCGGTGGAGCCTGCCGACCGATCATTTCGAGATTCATCTGGCCACTAGCCCCGACAACCTCCAGTGGGGCTTCGTCCCCGGCGGCCCAGTCTGCACACCCGGCCCACCGGGCTCCTGGGACGCCGGCGTTGTTGCACCCGGCAAAGGTCTGACCGCTTGGGGCAACGACAAAATCGGCATCCTCTACACCGGTATGCCGGTGCCGCACAAGTACCCGCGTCGCCCGCCGCCCGGCAGCCCGACCCCGCCGCGTTCGAGCGCGAGTTGGATTCGCACCA
>CAZOTB010000161.1:0-13470 GCA_964582645.1 uncultured Verrucomicrobiota bacterium
CAACAACCGTTTCAAACTCGTCCCCGACATCCGCTTCGAGACCGCTACCGGCGAAGGCGCACGCAGCGAGCGCATTCGGCTCAATCTGTCATGAGCGGAATCGAAGGAAGCAACGCGACCTCTGACACAGCTTCGCCTGCGCCGTCAGAACCGAGGATCATGTGTTGCGAAGGGTTGGCTCGCCCGACGGGTGAAGTGCCGCCTACGGACGGGTCGAGCTAATCTCACGGTTCAACAACCGTCGTCAACTGGAGCGACGCTTCCTTGAAGTCGCCGTTTGGGATGGATGCAAAGTGATAGGGATGCGTGACGACTGCTGCCACTGCACCGCCAGGTTTTGGGGTTCGCTTCACTGCTTCGACTACGAGGACCGACGGTTGATCGGCTTTGCGTTGCACCTTCTGTATCTCGACTCGGTCAGCCGCACCACTTGGGCCAAGGAAAACAGCGACAACGCATTCCGTTTCGAAGTTGACCTCTGGAAGTGGTCTTGCTGGAGAACGACGGGAATTATGGGCTTGCCAAAGCTCCTTCCATTGCTGCGGTGAACGAATTAACCGAGCTTCAGGCCCTTTCGGATCACGACATCCAGTGGACTTGCCCTTCTCCAAGGTTACGATTTCGGACAGTGGCTTATCCGATTCAGTGTTCGCTGCTTGGCAAGGCAGACCACCCAACACCCCAACTCCTAGTAGCAATCCTATACGCAACATCGTTTCGGCAAGCATATCGCTCCTGCTGAATTAGGTGCATCCGCTCCACCCGTTACACTACTTGAAGCGTATGTTGTCAATCAAGATGACAGAATCGTAAATATCGTCTCCGCGATCTTCAATGAAGATTTCGTACGTCCCCGCGCCCTCGGTTACCGGCACGCTCATTGTAACGGGCTTCCACCCGGTCATTCCGACCGTGTTGTCCCCGCCTGGGAAGTCAATTCCGCCAAGAGTAACGAATGTCGATGTGTTCACGCTCTCTGTCGCTAAGGTGACCACGTTGCCGCTCGGTGTCCGCATTCTGATATACAGAGCATCGTTGTACACCGTGCCGACCCATTCTGGGTACTCCTCGGTGACGAAGTTATAATCAAACGACACAGGAATAGAATTCACTCCGGACTGGACGGTGAACGCTTGGGTTATCTTTGACGATGAAAAGTCGGCGGATGGTCCTGTGCTCACGTAACCCATGCGCTTCTTGTGGCCGTTACGGTCCTGCGGTGCTAACGACCCAAGCGAAGTCAACGAACTCGCAGTGCCCGTCACTGTCCAACCCGCAAGATCCTCCATCTCGAAACTGCCGTTAAATACCGCTTCAAAAACGTCCACGCGTCCTGCGCCGAGTTGCTGACCCGAAAGCGGTTTGGCCGTCTTGATCAAGCGCTCGCGCACTTGCTCATCGCTCCAAGATGGGTGTAGAGACCACACCAATGCTGCAGCACCTGAGACAATTGGAGTGGCCATTGACGTCCCATCCCACGACTCATAGCCCCCGTTAGGCAAGGTAGACCAAATCCCAGATCCCGGTGCGGCGATGTCTACCCAATCTCCGAAATTCGATGCTGAGTTAGGCGTACATTGTGATGCTCCGGGAATCCATATTGATCGAGTGTCCTGATCGTCAGTAGCACCCACAGCTAGAACTGACCCGTATCCACCGGGGTAACTCGGGGTTGAGCAATTGTCGTTGCCGGCGGCAGCGACCACAAGACGGCCACGCAAATCTGCATACGAAACGGCAAGAGATTCTACCAGTCCCCATCCTCCGCCATAGCTACAATTGATGACCTTCGCTCCGTTGTTGACGGCGTAGGTGATCGACTTCCCCGACATTAAATCAGTCGCAAAGCCCCGAACGGCGAGAATCTTACTATTCCAAGCCACGCCTGCGACGCCGGTCCCGTTGTGCGAAAGTGCGGCGGCGATTCCCGCAACATGAGTTCCGTGATCTTCCCCAGGCGCCGGGTCATCGTCGTCATCCTCATAATCATGGCCCAGAAGCACTTTGCCCGAAAGGTCAGGATGGTTATAGTCGACGCCTGTGTCGACGACAGCGATGACTATACCGGCACCTCGACTGACCACCCACGCCTCATCAGCTCGGATTTTCGGCAGATGCCACTGGTCTTCGTAGCGTGGGTCGTTAGGCACGACCTCGGTGGCATTTCGAATGTAGTTACCTTGAGCGGCCGCCACGGCTGGGTTGGTCAAGAGGTCCGCAATGGCCTCGTGCACTCCACTGGCGTTACCAGTGCCAGGAATCTGCACTTGATAGATCCCAAGCTCTGGAATCGTGCCGACAATTACACCGCTAACCGCACTGACGATTAACTCGATTGTTTCAGGAGTAGTGCCTTCCACGAAGGAAATAACAATCTCATTTGAAATGAACTCATTGCCAGTGGCCGGATCAGTAACCACGTTCGCCATATCCGATGGAGTAACGTCAGTTGGGAAACGAGTTACCGGCAATTTGTGAATGGCTGAGTAAACATTGCCAGGAATTCCCGGATATGTAGCCTTTGCCCGGTACCTCAGCACGCCTTCAGCATCGGAGTTGATGACCCAACGGCCACTGTACACATAGTCACTGGCGAGCAAATCTCCAGAACTGCCATCGTCGACAAGCCCTCCCAATGTTTGAAGGGGCAACCCCGCATTATCAACTTGTTCGATCTCGATGCTTGCAGGTCTCACGTCACTGCCGCTCAAGGCTGTCGTGAAAAGCACTTCGGTTGGGGTGGAAACACGGATTCCGCCGGGATGTGTACCCAATGGACTTATAACCGGATTCTCCGTGCCACTTGTGACGTTGACGGTCGTAATCGTTTGCGCTTCAGCACCGGTTTCGATGATCCTCGCGATGGTTGTCACGGTGTATGTGCCAATGCTATTGCCGTCTATCGCCTCATTCACAACCCAGGTCATCGGGGAATTCGCTTCCCACGCTGCTGAGTAATCAGTGCTGAAGGACAATCCACCGTTGTCTGGTGTCACAGATTGCAGCACTTCCACGTGGTAGGTCTGTGACGACTGGGTGGAAAAGTTCACCACAAACGCAATGTTTTGGGACTCGCCAACCGGGATATTCATCACGGACCGCCCGGCCTCGATAGTGACGGCAGCACAGGCTTGTACGGCGTGGTTGAAATACATCGCCCAATTCTTGCCGGGGAATTTCGTGCCCCATCCCCAAGCGCCCTCAGAGCGTAGCACCGTGCCAGTCTGGTTGAGGAGTTTCACGTCCGCTTGGGCAGCGATGTAAAGTTGAGTGCCTGGTGCAACTCCAAGATTCGCGAGACTTAGGCTGTAAGTGTAAGTCGTAGCTTTGTTGTGGCTCAGTTGATAAGGAAAGCTGTCAACCTTCGGGTTGACGGTTTTCGTATGAGGAAACCCATTTACGGAGGTCGTCACTGCTAGCCGAGTCTTGCTCAAAACCCAACCGGACTTCGTCGTGTACTTCACGAAAAGTGTGGACTGATCGTTGGAGACTTCCACCGTTCCAGCATCATATTTTTGTCCGGCTACCAGCATGACGACGGTTGGTGACCCACAGGTTGCCGCCTGAACTGGCTGTAATGCGAGAGGCAGAAGAAGCGACACCACTGCGGCAGAAACGGCAGCTTGTGACTGAGATCGGCTAAGGAGAACTGCAAGAATGCTTTTCATTGGTGTTCCGTCCTTTCTGAGGTGGCGCGCAGTCTCCCCGCCGCAGTAGGTGAACGCAACGCAATAATTTCTACTTTCTGGCAAGGCACGGCTTCTTCGATTTCCGAGACACGCGTTTCCGGTTCGGGGCGTTCGTCTCGGGACAGTCGTCACAATTACCGGTGAAGGAGCAAAACAACCGGCAAGGTAGGAGGCCTGTGTAGCGGGAAAGAAGCGTGAGATTTTTCACTGCCGGGAATCTTCTGCCGGCCTCCCAATGTCCCCAAGTCGCGGCAGAAACGCCCAATTCGGCGGCAGCGGTTTCGAGCTTTTTCCCGTTTGCTTTCCTCCACCGTCGCAATGTTGACGCCAAATTCTGACTTGCCGGCTCCATGCAGTTCGTTTCTGTGAATCGCGCGCGGATTGCGTCTGCTGGTCCAAACAAAAGGGGGCGCACTTACTTGCGCCCCAGATCAGGCACGTGGATGCCTACGCAGGAGCACTTTCAGCGCGCCCCTTGCGGGGCGCGCTTCGGTGTTGTCCTGCGTGCGAAATTTCCACGTTTCGATCTGGACAGACTGAAGCTACGCGAATTGGTTTTGGTTATTGGTTTCTGTTGCTGACTTTTCCTTTCACTGGCGGCGATGCTATCACACGCCTTTGATCATGCAAGCCTCCCGGCAATCCACCTTCGCTGTTCGGAACTTCGGCAGGATTTTGTCGAGGGGTTGCGGACGGTGACCGATACTGCGGGGAACGTCTGGTACGAGGTCAAGGCCGGCGTGTTCAAGCGGTTGTGCCGGCGGGCGCAGCAAGACCCGACGCACATCTACGCGCTGGTGATTGACGAGATCAACCGGGGGAACATCTCGAAGGTCTGCCGCGGGAAAACAACGTGCGGGTGTCAGTTGCGCCCAAAACACCGTGGGCGCGTCTTGTCGGACTTGCGTGCCTGCTTCTGGTCGGACTCGATTCGTCTGCTTGGCTTCGGCGAGTTGATCTGTGGGAGCGACATTCCTGTCGCGACCGGTCAGGGCAAGAATGCCCCTCCCACAAGAAGCACAGGCGAGGAGTTTGGCGTGCCGGCGAATCGGCTCATCATCGGCACGATGAACACGGCGGACCGGTCGATTGCGCTGCTGGACGTGGCGCTGCGGCGGCGGTTGTGGAGGGACGCGCTCTGTCGCGTCCGTGGGCGAATCGGCCACGACGGAGCGTGGCCCTCCAAAAGAATGGGGCGTTGAATCGGAAGCTGGAGGCGTATCTCGACCGCGACCACTAGATCGGCACAGAAAAAGTGGGGTAAGCTTCCCGCTTGCCCGTGGTGATGAACGGGCAACCATGATGGTTGCCCCACTCTGACCTGCGGTTTGCGTGGGAGCACAAGGTGATGCCGCTCTTGCAGGAGTATTTCTATGGGGACGGCGAGAGGCTATTGGCCGTGCTCGGCTCGGATTTCGTCGAGCAAAGAACCGTCCCGCTCGGTCAAGGCGACTCGGCAGACTCAAGAACTGTCTTCTTCTTGAAACCGTTGCAGCCGGACACTGCTTTCGTCGAAGCCTTGAAACAACTGGCAGAATGTTGAGCAGAAGTTGGGTCTGTTCGCGTTCTGTTTGCCGCCTCTTCCCCAGAAGCCCGACAGCGCAAGTTTACTTCCCCCGCAACCTCTCGTTGACCCATTTCAGATTGAAGGCCTCGGGATCGAAGTCCTCGCCCATCCAGGCAACGATGTCGGCGTGGTCGGGATGGTTCGGGTCTTTCCTGATGGCGAGTTTCTCGTAGTAGCCCCAAGTGCCGTCACGGCGCGAAGAAGCGATCGAAGCCTTTGGGACGCAGGCCATTTATCAACTCGTCGTCGGTCCATAGCCGTCCATCCAAATGAAGGGTCAGCGCGATGAAGGGCGTGTCCTTCGGGTCGATCTCGCGGCAGAGGCGGCGTGCTTCCGCCCAGGTACCGATAGGGATGCTGCCCCTCCTCGACAAAGTGGATGTGGGACAGGAGTTCGTGGGGACATTCCAGCAGTTCCTGCTCATCGAGTTCCGTGGCGCGAGCGATCCGTTCCTTATGCTTGAACAGCTCGACCAGGAAGAAGCGCGGACAGTAGAACGTGTGCGCCGTGTCCGTGAGGAAAATCCTGTGGTGCTCCGTCTCCCGACGCAGGAGGAGGGAAAAGAAAACGTTGGTGTCCACGACCAGCGTGGCGTCGTTCACTTCGTCCCCGATTGGCCGACGCGCGCTTCATTGGCCTGCCACCAGCCCGTCTGGATGTCTTCCGACAACTGCGTGGCTGCCTCTTTGGTGAGGTTGCTGCGACGCGCAACGCTCTCCACGCGCAGCCAACCAACGAAGTCGTTGATCTCATCCGGCGACATGCCCTCGGTGGGGAAGGTCAGTTGGACGTGTCCGTTCTCGGCTTTGACAGCTATCATGGCGCGAACACAGCCTGTCAGCGTGCGCAGGGCAAGCATGGCGTCCCAAGAGATGGCCCGCAACCCCCGCTTCTGCACGTGAACGTTGGAAGGCGTTCGCTGCACCGGCATTCGCAGCCCGCTCAGAACATCGTCAGGTACTGCTCGATTTCCCACTGGGAAACTTTGCTGTGGTATTCGTTCCACTCGAGACGCTTGAGCTTGAGGAATTCGCCTTTGATCTCGCCGAGAGCGCCGAGCACTACGTCGTCCTTCTCCAGGTAATCCAGCGCTTCGTTGAGTGTCTGCGGCAACGTGCCAATGCCCTTCTTGCGAATCTCATCGAGCGTCAACGCGTACATGTTGCCGAAGTTCGGTTTGGACGGTTGGATCTCATTCTCGATGCCGTCGAGTCCCGCGGCGAGATACGCAGCAAACGCCAGGTACGGATTGCACCCCGCCGACATGGTGCGGTCTTCAATGTGGCCGGGGCCGCACACGCGCACCATCTGGGTGCGGTTGTTGTCGCCGTAGGTGATGAAGGCGGGCGTCCAAGTGAAGCCCGAGCGCGAGCTGTAGAGGCGATCGCCGAAGAGGATGCGCTTGTAGCAGTTGGCGGTGGGCGACATGACCGCGCAGAGTGCTTTGGCGTGTTTGAGGATGCCGCCGATGAAATGATGCGCTTCTTTGGAAAGACCGAGGCCGGTCTTGTCTTTCGTATCCGTGAACAGGTTCTTGCCGCTCTTGGCGTCGGCGAGATGATAATGGATGTGCGCGCCGTTGCCGGTGCGGTCGGAGAACGGTTTGGCCATGTGCGTCGCGATTGCGCCGTACCGGGCGGCGATCTGGCTGGTCATCATCTTGAAGAACGTGTAGCGGTCGGCGGTCGTGAGCGCGTCGGAGTAATTGAAGTTCACCTCGTACTGACCGTTCGCGTCTTCGTGGTCGGTCTGATACACGCCCCAGCCGAGCTTGTTGAGGTAGGTCGTGATGTCCTGCAAGTAGCCCATCGCCGGCGCGATGCCTTTGAAGTCGTAACAAGGCTTGGCCAGGACATCCACGTCGTTCGGGTCCCACGGCACGATCTTTCCGTCAGCGAGTTTCTTGACGAGGAAATGCTCGGGCTCGATGCCGACGTTGAAGGTGTAGCCCCGTTTGCGCGCGCCATCGAGGACGCGCTTGAGGTTTACGCGCGGACAGTATGGATGGGTCTTGCCATCCACGTACAGGTCGGAAGCGAACCGGGCGGTGTTGGGCTGCCACGGCAGGGGGGTGTACGAGTCGAGATCAATCCGTCCCATCATATCGTGAGAGTGCGCGCCCTGGCCCATGCCCCAGACTGCGCCGCCGGCGAAACCGGCGCCGTCGTCAATGAGCATGTCGAGCGCTTCGATCGGGGACATCTTGACCTTGGCCGCGCCGTGAATGTCCACGAATTGGGCGAGGAGGAATTGAATGCCGTCGTGCTTCAGTTGCTTCCGTATTTGATCGCGAGTTGCCATAGCTTGCTCCTTTCAGAGGTGGTAATTGGTAATCAGTAATTTGTAATTGGGAGTTGCCGGCGGCCCATTACCAATCAACAGTTACCATTACCCAATTACTTTCTCTTCCCATTCTCCCACGGCCGGTAATTCGTTCCCGCCAGCGGCACCTTGGTCATCAGCGATGCTTCCATCGTCAACGCCGCCAGGTCCTCGGGTTCGAGGCTGTGCACGTCGCTCTTGCCGACGCTGCGTGCCAGCAACGCTATCTCCATCGTCATCGCGTTGAGGAAATTCGCGACGCGGTCGGCCGCCTCGTCGGGGTCGAGCCTCGCTTCGAGCTCGGGATTCTGCGTCGTGATGCCGACCGGACATTTCCCGGTGTCGCACGCGCTGCAGTAGCCAGCCTCGACGCCAACTTCCTTCGGGTAATCGGTCACGCCTTCGATGTGCTTGTTGCAGTTCAACGCGATCAACGCCGCCTGTCCGATGGCCACCGCGTCCGCGCCGAGCGCGAGCGCTTTGGCCGCGTCCGCCCCGTTGCGAATGCCGCCGCTGATGATGAGACTGACCTTGCCGTACATGCCAATCTCCTCGAGCGCCTCGCGCGCGGGCGTGATGGCGGCGAGCGTCGGGATCGCGGTGTGATCGAGCATGACGTTCGGCGACGCGCCGGTGCCGCCCTGCATGCCGTCAATGACGATCGCGTCGGCACCGATCTTGGCGGCAATCTTCACGTCGTCTTTGACCCGGCAGGCAGCGAGCTTGACGTGAATCGGAATGCGCCAGTCGGTTGCCTCGCGGAGTTGCTCGATCTTGATCGAAAGGTCATCCGGGCCAAACCAATCCGGATGCCGGGTGGGGCTGCGTTGATCAATGCCCTCCGGCAGATCGCGCTGTCGTCCGATCACGGCGCTGACCTTTTTGCCCATCAACAATCCGCCCGAGCCCGGCTTCGCGCCCTGGCCGACGAGAACTTCGAGCGCCTGCGCACCGATCATGTGTTCGGGGTTGAACCCGTACCGGCTCGGTAGAATCTGGTAGATCAACTTCTCGGAGTACTTGCGTTCGTCGGGATGCATGCCGCCGTCGCCGGTGCAGGTGGCGGTGCCGACCCGGCTGGCGCCCTTGGCGAGGCCGATCTTGGCGTGGCGGGAGAGCGCGCCGAAACTCATGCCGGTGATATACACGGGTGTTTCGAGGACGAGCGGTTCTTTGGCGTGAAGTGCGCCGAGCACCGTGCGCGTGTTGCATTTCTCCTTGTAGCCTTCGAGTGGAACGCGCGTCAGGCCGGTCGAGAGAAAGACAAGTTCGTCAAAATGCGGCACGCGCTGGAACGTGCTGAACCCGCGCAACGGGTAGCGGCCGAGCTGGGCCTTGTGATGAATGTCATCAATGATGTGTTTGGCCCAGAGTTGGGAAGAGGGATAGACCATACGAGGGAATGACTAATGACGAATGTCTAATGGCTACACGACGTGGCGGTCCTTTAGCTTGAGTTTGTCGAAATGGTATAGCGTCTTCATGGACTCGACCTTTTTCCATGACGTGCCGTTGCGCGACTTGAGTTTGAGACGATCCAGAGTCTCGCCGAGCCATTGCTTTTCTTCGGCAGAAACGTCCACGATCCTGGCATCGGTGCCGACCGAGGCGATCTTGCCGCCAACGAAGATGAGCGACTCGTACATCGAATCGCCGAGCGCATTGTCGGCGTCCCCGCAGATGATGATGCGTCCGAGCTGCGCGATGAAGCCGGTCATGAAACCGGTGTTGCCGCCGATGACGACGAGGCCGCCTTTCATCGAAATGCCCGCGCGCGCGCCGGCATTGCCTTCGATGACAACCTCGCCGCCCTTGATCGAAGCGCCCGCGCCGAGGCTGGCATCGCCCGTGAGCCGCACGCTGCCGGCCATCAGATGCTCTCCAAACGCCCAGCCGGCGTTTCCGTTGACGACCACCTCCGGCCCCTTGAGCATGCTGGCGCAGTAGTAGCCCACGCTTCCCTCGAAGTTGATCCGGCAGGGCTTGAGGATGCAGACGCCGAGATTATGTCGTCCCTGGGGATGGAGAACGCGGATGTCGGCGCCTTTCTCAGCGGCGGCTTTGAGTTCAAGGTTTAGCTCGCGCGTGGACTTTTTCGCCGCATCAATGGTGAGCGTGGCTTTCATGAAAAAACGCGGCGCGCATTCTGAGGAAGCCGCCGGGCGGAATCAAATCTTTTTTCGGGAATCCAAGCGGCCCTCGGGGCGCAACTGCGGGTTGTCGTAGGGTGCGAATACCCCCATCGGCTGCCGTTTGGCGATGGGGGTTTCGCGCCACGCCCGTCCAGTACGCATGCGATTCGAAAGTCGCTGGCGGAATGGCGGTGAGTCACTCGATGCCGAGTCTTTCGAGCGCCTGCACCGCCTCGAGGATGGGGATGCTCTCGGCAATCGCTTGCAACAGCCGGGCGGGATTACCCTCCCAGAGAAAGCCAGAGACCAACAGGTTGGTATCAATAACCGCCGTCACGCGGGCGTCGGCGCTCTTCTCGTACAGCGTTCACTTCAGCCTGGATTTCCTCCAGCGATATCGGCTCGTCTTTGACCGAGTGTAGTCGGCGGAGCATCTGCCCGAACTCGCCGCACGCTTTACCCGAACCTACTGTGACACGCTCGCCGCGGCTTTCTCGCCCACCAGGTTGTCGTTGTAGAAACGCGACAACGCAAATGGCGCGATCAGATCGGGTGTCTTGCCGGTGGCGATCAACTCGGCGATGCGCTTGCCGCTGACGGGGCCGGTCTTGAAACCGTACGTGCCCCAGCCGACATCGAGAATGAAACCTTTCACGTCTTCGACGAAACCCATGATGGGGCTGTAATCAGGCGTCATATCGCACAGGCCGCCCCACTGACGCATGATCTTGACCTCGCGCACGCACGGGAACAAATCGAGCGTGTGCGCCGCCGCGCCTTCGAGGAACGGCAGCGTGCTGCGCTGGCTGTAGCTCGCATACGGATCAATCTCCTGGCCGATCACCAACTCGCCGCGGTCGGTCTGGTTCACGTAGATGTGCAGCGTGGCGCTGACGATGACCTGGTCGAGGAACGGCTTGAGCGGCTCGGTCACGAGCGCCTGCAAGGGATGCGTGACGATCGGGATGTCCACATTGACCATCTTGGTGATGGTCGAAGCCCAGCCGGCGGTGGCGTTGAGGACGAACTTGCAGCGCACGTCGCCGCGCGAGGTTTGCACCGACTCGACGGCGCCGTTGCGGACGGTGATGCCGGTGACGTTCGTGAACGGATGAATCTCGATGCCCTGCCGGTCCGCGCCGCGCGCGTAGCCCCAGACCACCGCGTCGTGGCGAATGATGCCGCCGGGCGGATGATAGAGCGCGGCGAGCACGGGATAATGGTGGTTTGCGTCGAGCCGCATCGAGGGTACGAGCCGCTTGATTTCGTCGGGGAAGATCACGCGGCTGTTGACGCCGAGCAGTTGGTTCATCTCGGCGCGTTCGCGGAGCGTGTTGATGCCGCGGTCGGTGTGGGCAAGCGTCAGGTGGCCGTGCTGGCTGAACATGACGTTGATGTCCAGGTCTTCCGCCAAGCCCTCATACAACTTCACGCTCTCGTCGTAGAACGGCACCCCTTCAGCGGTGCGATAGTTCGAGCGCACAATAGCGGTGTTGCGTCCGCTGCCACCCGCGCCGATGTACGCGCGGTCGAGCACGGCGACGTGGGTGATGCCGTGGTTCTTGGCCAGGTAATACGCGCAGGCGAGCCCATGCACGCCGCCGCCGATGATGACGACGTCGTACGACGGCTTGAGCGCACCCGGCCTGCGCCACATGCGATTGGTTTCCCCGTTCGGTCCCGCCATAAAACCGCGCTGGCATAACACTGTGCTGTACCATCGTCAAGAAGTCTCGCCTCGGTTGTCTCGCCTTGGTCTTTCCGCCACCGATCCTGGGCGCATGAAAATCCTCCGCAAAGAATTCTGGTTCGAGGCGCCCACTCGGCGCGCCTTCCTCAACATCACCCCGCAGGTCGAGGCGGCGTTGCGCGAGAGTGGAATCAAGGAAGGGTTCTGCCTCATCAACGCAAGCCATAGTCAGCAGTTCTTCCATTCCGGCCTGCAAATACACAGCCTACTGCTCTCACTGAAAACGATCCGAACACGACCGGGCCTTTTCCCGCTCGACGTCGCATGCGGTTCGTGGCAATTCCTTCCACATAATTATCGTTCGTTGTTGATTCATTGTCCTGTGTTCCCAAATCAGGAACACAAAGGACAACTGCTCACCTCAAAGGTGGGTGATTTTGCCCGCAAACTGACACTCCCACTGCACCGTCTCCCCTACCTCCAGCCCAATCGCCGCCGACACCGGCCAACTTTTCGTCCCGGATCGTCACTTTCGCCTGTTCACGGAGAAGATCTGTCCGCGGCTGTCGCGGCCCGACCCGAGTGGATCGCCTGTTCCTGCCCCGACAATGGCCGCCCCGACGTCGAGCGGGGGTTTGATCCGACGGTGTGGGTGCGGTGTCGGGAGCGGTTGATCGAGCACCAGCAAGCGCAGCGGGTGTTTACGGCGATCATGGAGGGGTTGCAAGAGGCCGGGTTGGTATCGCGGATAAGCACGCTGGAATGTGTGCGCGAGACGCTGCGGCGGGCGCTGTTGGAACTGGAGACGAGCGCGGCGGCGTTCGGCAAGCCGGCCTGGTGGAGCACACTGCGGTAGCGGTACGTGGAGAGCCGGTTCGATCATCACAGCGAGGAGGCGACGTTGCGGGCCAAGTTGCAGCAGGCGGGGGAAGACCTGCTCGGGTTGTGGCGCTGGGTGCAGACGTTGTCGGATGCGGCGATTGCCCGGGGAGTGAAGACGCAGTTGGTGGGGCGAGTGTTGGCGGAGCATTTCGAGGGGGTCGAGGGGGCGAGCCAAACGCCCATTCCGACCCGACCTTTGGCGGGTGTGCCGGACTGTCCCGCCGGCTGGCAACTGTCACACGTACCGTGAAAAGATATGTCACACCACCGCGGTCGCCGTGATTAGCAAGCGACGGACTGATCGCCACTTGCTAAACCGTTATTCCAACTGGCATCTACGTTGCTAAACGCAATTTTCAGATGGAACAATTTCCGGGAAGAGAGGTTATGGATATGGCACTGGTACGTGGGACTCCCAAGAGCGATCTGTGGGACCCGTTCGCGAGCCTGACGGACATTCAGGACGAGATGAACCGATTGTTCGACTCCTCGCTGCGCCGCATGAGCGGCCGCAGTGTCAACGGCGGTTTCCTGCCGGACTGCGACATCGTCGAGGAGAAGGAGCATCTGTTGATTCGCCTCGACCTGCCGGGCCTCCGCAAGGAAGACGTGAACGTGACCCTGCAGGAGGGCGTCCTCACCATCAAAGGCGAGCGCAAAACCGAAGCCGCCAGCAAGGAAGCGACCTGGTATCTGCGCGAGCGGGATGCCGGCTCGTTCACCCGCACCATTGACCTGCCGGTCGCCGTCAACGCCGGCAAGATTGACGCGCACTTCCGCGATGGCGTCCTCGAAATCACGCTCCCGAAGACCGAGGAAGCCAAGCCCAAGCAGATCGAAGTCAAAGTGGGTTAATCCCCCGCGAATATCGCCCACGGTCAACAGGCCGGTCGCCCCGGAACGCGCGGGGGACCGGCCTGTTCTGTCGGGTGCATGACTTTAATCAACGACAAGATGGAAGGAGATCAGTGGTAGTAAAACCATGGAAACCGTAACACTCATCATCGCCGTCATCAGCCTCGCGCTGGCGGGCGTGGCCTACTGGCGTGCTGGCGGACGGCGCGACCTCGCCGCGCTCCACACCAAACAGAAGGAACTGACTGATGCGCTGCTGTTCGTGATCGAGGAGCTTTACGAGGAAAGCCGGCAGAGCCTGCGCCAAACCGCCGACGGCTTCCGGCAACTCA
>CAZOTB010000162.1:0-13380 GCA_964582645.1 uncultured Verrucomicrobiota bacterium
CCGGCGGTGTAGGGATACGAGTCCATCGTGATGTCGAGCCCGGCCTGCCGCGCGTCGTCCACCTGCTTGAGATACTCGGGTGCACGGCCCTTGTTTGCGGTGAACGCGGCGGTGAAGTGGGTCAACTGCGCGCCACATTTTGCCCCGCGGGCGAGGGCGAGGGTCTCCTCGATGGACTCGCGCAGCTTCATGCCGTAGCTGCGGAGATGTGGCTGATAAAACCCACCGAAGCGCGCCATCGGCTTGCAAATCTCGGTCAGTTCGTGCGTGTCGGCGTAGCTGTTTGGCGCGTAGGTGAGCGCCGTGGAAACGCCGCAACAACCCTGCTCCATGCATTCCTCGACAATCCGTTGCTGCCTGCCGATCTCGTCGGGTGTGGCGGGACGGTTCTCGCAGCCCATCACGAGGAACCGAACGTTGCCCTGCGGCACCATCGTGGCGATGTTCGCCGAACAACGGTTGTTGAACCGGTCCAGATACCCGCTGACGGTCGTCCAGTTGACCCCTGCCTCGGCGGGCGAACCGCTGATTGCGCCCCAGTAGCCGGTGAGATAATCGAGAAGTTTGTCGTTGAGCGGCGCAAACCCGAATCCGTCCTGCGCCACGAGATCGGTCGTCACGCCCTGCATCACTTTCGGTTCGTGGCGCGGTTGCATCAACGCCACCAGGTCCGAATGGGTGTGGCAATCAATGAACCCGGGGGTGACGGCGAGACCGTTCGCTTCGATGGTGGTCTTTGCCGTCGCTTTCCCGAGGTCGCCGATGTCGGCAATCTGGTCGCCTCGAATCGCAAGGTCAGCGCGCACACCAGCTTTGCCGGTGCCGTCGAAGAGAGTGCCGCCCCGGATGAGGATGTCGAACTGGCTCATGGGGAGGGGAAGATTGGAAGGATGGAAGGTTGGAAGACTGGAATCACCATTCTATTTGCGCTTTCCCACTTCCATTCTTCCACTCTTCCAATCTCACTTCAGCAGATCATCCACCGAGATGCCGCGTAACTGAAACAGACGGCGGATCGTTTCATCAATCAGGTTGTTCGGGCACGATGCGCCGGCGGTGACACCGACGTACACCTTCCCGGCTGGAAGCCAGTTTTCGGTGCGAAATTCTTCCTTCTTCTTGAGGTTGTAATGCTCGATGACCTTGTCGGAAAGAATCTTGCCGGCATCCTTGATGAAGTACGTGGGCACCCGCAGTTCGCTCATCTCGGCCAGATGGGATGTGTTGCTGCTGTTGTAGCCGCCGACGACAATCATCAGATCGAGCGGCTCTTTGAGCAGGTGATTGAGCGCGTCTTGACGCTCCTGCGTGGCGCCGCAGATGGTGTCGAAGAACCGAAAGTGCTTGTCGATATTCTCGACGCCGTAGCGGTCAATCATCGCCTGTTTGAGTCGGCGTTGCACCTCCTCGGTCTCACCGCGAAGCATCGTGGTCTGATTAGCCACTCCGATGGCGGCCAGATCGCGGTCGGGATCGAAATCGGGCGACATGGCGTTCTTAAATTTCTCAAGGAACTCCTGCTTGTTCACGCCGTGCCGGATTGCGTCGCAGACGTAGTCCGTCTCGGCGAGGTCATATACGACCAAATACTTGCCGCCGCCGTTGCCGCGCGCGCGCGAACTCGTGGCCATGGTCTCCTCGTGCCACGCCTTGCCGTGAATGATGCTGGTGACCGTATCGGTGGCGTATTGCCGTACGCGTTTCCATACGCTCATGACGTCGCCGCAGGTCGTATCCACGAGCTGGCAACCCTTCGCTTCGAGTTTCTTCATGGTCTCGACTTCAGCTCCGAACGCCGGGATGATGACGACGTCGCCCTCCTTCAGATCGTCAATCGAAGCCTCCTTGAATTGTCCCGAGAGGAACTTGACGCCCATGGCGCGAATCTGGTCGTTGACGGCCGGGTTGTGAATGATCTCGCCGAGGATGTAAATCGGTTGCTCCGGGAATACCTTGCGCGCCGCGTACGCGAGGTCAATCGCCCGTTCGACGCCATAGCAAAAGCCAAACTCCTTCGCGAGACGCACAGTCAGTCCGCCCGCGTTCAACACGTTGCCCAACTCGCGCAACCGCTCGATGATCAGGCTGCGGTAGTGTTGCTCGACCTGTGCATGCACGGCCTCCATGATATCGGGCCGACGGAGGTTGACGCGCGGCGCTTTCTTGGGCGCTTCTGATGTGATGGTTGTGCTCATAGGTGTCCTCGATGGCTAGGATGCCGCAAAGTCGGGCAAATACTAGAACAATTTCGTCACAGCGAAGCCGGTGGGCGATTCGCTCACTGTTGCGTCGCCTTCTCGAACTCTTCCTTCGAGATTGGATGCAACACGATGTTGTCCACCCACACTTCGCCCTGGGGGTAGTACGCGAACACTTTCACCTGCATCTTGCTGATCGTGGCGGTGGATTTCGGCGAACGACGGATGCGGAAGAAATGCTCGTACGTCTTCCAATCCTTACCAGTACCCACGCGATCGCATTGCTTCCGGTAGTCGCCTTGAGGTCGATCAATGTATTTTGGATCGTACGCCTCGACAAACACGATCACGGTGCAGCCGGTGCCTTTGAGATCGTACTGGATGCGGTAGGTGCCGCCCGGCTCAGCGGGGACGAACTCGCTCTTGAACACCACGCCTTCGACTGAGGCTTCCTTGATGGGCACCTTCATGTGCATGCATTTCGCGCCATGATGGGCGTTTCCTACCACGCTCAGCAACGACGTTTGCGGCGACGTCCAGTCTTTGCCCCATTGGATCGGCTTCTCGAAACTGCCGTTGGAGAGAAGGTTGGTCCTGCTCGAAGCAGCGCTGGCGGCGTCGTCCGCACTCAGCGACAACGCGCAGAAAATCGCGAAGAGCAATGACAGCGCGACAGGTTTTAGATTTCGAGGTTTCATTTTCTCTTGATGATCACCACCGGTGGTGGGCTGTAGTACCAGTGACCGTGGTAAGGATACCAGTGGTATTGGGCGTCATAAAGCCGCTGTTCGTCCCGAACGGCCTGCATCATCGTCTCAAGCATGTAGTCCACGACCGCGTTGCTCACGCCGTTTTCGTGCAGGTTGATGATGTCCTTTGCTGCGAGGCGGTAATACGTCCGCCGGGTTTTGATCTCCTGGATGATTTCCTGGTCCGTCTTGCCTGCGCGCGCCATCGAGATGATTTCTTCCTGCGTCAACGGCGGCGGTTGCTGGCGTTTCGAGGTGGCACAACCCGGCAGCGACGCCACCAGTGTCAGGACAAACAGGATAATGCCGAGTTGCTTCAACCTCACGACGTCAGCTTAGACGGAGCGTGGGGAAAATCAATTCGTCCGTCGCCATCTGTAGTCGCGGTTTACCGAAGCGCGAGATCCGCGGTCTGGTCGGGGCCGGTTTGAGTGCGCTCGGGTTCATTCCCTCCGCATCCAGTAGGGTTGCTACGGGTCCGGTCTTGGATGGGGCGACTAAATAGACGCTGCCGGTAGCGCGGGCTTGAAGCGGCACCTTGCCGAGTAGTGGAATCTCCACTGTGACGGATCGATCCGGGCCGCCAGCAGCCCAGGCGGTCACGAGCCATTGGTCGCGCTGACGATGCTTGCGCGAAAGTACGCGGGCATCGGGATCACCGGTGGGGAACTCGTACGCGGGAAGATCGGTGGACCAGCGATGCTTGTTTGGGCCGGGCAGGAGATCGCCCTTGCGAAGAAAGTCATCCAGGTGGGTAAACAGCGCATGGGCGTGTCCCAAGACCATCATCTGCATTAGCCAACTCGGCAGTTCGTTGCCGACATCTTTGTCGAAGCCGCCGGGTGGAAGACGGAAATAGCCGGCCACGGCGCCGATCATGCCTGCCGTATAGTAACACTTCAGGAAGCCCATGTAGTGTTCGGCGTCGGAGAACTGGTTGGTCTTGTAGCCGCCGCACACCCAGCTGTACGAGAGCGGATCGCCGTGAGAAATCTGTTGTGCGACGGAGTTCAACACTGTGCTCAGCAGGTCGCGCTCGCCCGTCCAGCCGGTGTTGAACTCCTTGTAGTAACGCCCGCTGTTGGGCAGGTCGGAGACGGTTCGCATCGAGGCGTAATCCCGCACCCAGTCCGACCATCCATCATAGACCGTCCGGTCGGGCGCGCCGTCGGTGTAGTAAAACAGGTAGAGCTTTCGCTTCGGCGCTTGAGTGCGGATCGCATCGGTGACGATCTGCTCGTAGTGCGCCTTGCGTTTCGAGGTGTATTCGAGCCAACTCTTGTCGCCCTTGGCTGCGAGCACTTTGGGGTCTTGCTGCCAGACCTTGTCGCTGTGGCCATAAACATTCAGCCCGTACTCGCCGCCGTTGAGGATCACCGCGATGGGACATTTCTTGAGAATCGTTGCCAATGGCGCGACGGTGCCAGCGGCGGCGCGTTGATACACGGAGTCCGGCATCTCCGGACGCCAGCGAACCCACTGTTTGCCGTTGGTGATGACGTTCCCGCTGGCGTCGTGACACCACGTCTCAGGCGGAAGGGTTTTAAGGAACTCGCGGTCCAGCAGAGGCCGATGAGCCACGACGAACAATGGATAGCGTGCCGGGTTGGAGGCCGTCAATGCACAGATGCGAGAGGGGACGCTGTTCGAGTCGGCGAGTTTGGCGATGTACGATTCACTCGCAGCAGGTCCGAACTCCAGCGCATAACCCCAGCGTTCGGTCAGTTCTACGCGCACGTCGAACGGCATTTCCCAGCCCCAGCGCGTCAGCGGCGGTAATGTGTGGTCGGGGCGGAAAACGGGCTTGGGAGATTCTTGGAGGAATTGCAAGGCGGTCTTCGCGATGGCGGACGGGGTAGCGCTGACCATCAGCGCCAGGATGACAAAGATGCGCCGCATCACAACTCACGGGTTGCGAATGGAGATTGTAGCGCTGCTCCGAATCTGTTGAAGGTATTCGCGGACGCGTTGCTCATACGCGGCTCGGATTTGAGGAGCAAGTTGCCTGCGGATCTGAAGATATATTTGCCGCAGTGCGGCATCGCGTGCCACTGGATCTGTCGGAAGCGGCGGGTACTCGCTAGCATGTGCTTGGTAGTAGTTGAGTACCTGCTGGCGCGTGACGTGGGGCCGTTCGCTGGCGATGCGAGCGACCAGATTGTCCCGCAGCATCATGGCTCTCGCCTCTCGCACTTCAAAGGCAACCCTCTCATCGAGGCTGCCCTTGAGATTGAGATGCACTACGTTCGGGTCGCCTCCTTCACGGCGTTGGACTGCCTGACGCACTTTCTCCAAGTCCTGCTGTTGCTCACTCGTCAACGATACACCGAGACTGTTGGCCACTTGATGGATCACTTCCCGTTCGATGGCTCTTTGGAGTAAGTTGGTCAAGGAATCACGGGATACGGTCTCGCGCTCGGTCTGCGAAGCGGGCAATGGCATCAGATCGCGCAGAGTGACGTTGCGATTGTTCACCGTTGCCAAGACGGCATCAGGGCGAATGCTTACGGTGGTGTTGGTCTGGGCAAAGGCAGAAAAGCCCGCCAGATGGAGGAAACACATCACAACGGTGAATGCGGAACGATTCATGGTTCGCTCTCCAATAATGCGTCTTCTTCTCCCACGACGATGCCGGGGTTCGTGTTGTACTCCACCGTGATATGCGAGCGGAAGAACTGGGAGTTGTTCAGTGTGCCCGCCGGGTAGCCGGCCGTGTCGAGATTGTACTGGAAATGGTTGCCCGAGAGCACCATGACCCCGCCGCTGCTGCCGGACCCGCTGTACTCCTCGGGCACGTCGTTGACGACCGTAGAAGTGTTGTTGGTGTAGGTGCGGAGCGTGACGTCAATCCGCACGGTCACCGACGAAGCAACGGTTACAGTCACGTTACTCCCCGCGCAATCGCGCAATTCGATCTTGTGCAGAATCTTCGAGCCTGCCTTGAACTGATTGACCACGTCCGCATCGGTCTCGATGTTGTCTTGAACGTTGTCGTCCTGGATTGCCGGCCCCTGGAAGATCACGCGCAGCGGGTCGAGGACGGTGACGTTGAAGCTGCACTGGTTGCTGTTGCTGCTGGCGTCCACGGCGGTGCAGGTAACGGGATGAACACCGGGGCCAAGCGCCTCCCCGGAGGAGGGCGAGCAGAGCAAGGAGGCCACGGAGCAGTTGTCCGTGGCGGTGGCTTGCGTGAATGCTACGTTATTACCACAGAAATTGGTGGCAACGACCGTCTGGTTGGAAGGACAGGTAATCGTGGGCGCTTGAGCGTCGTTCACCGTGACCGTGAAGTTGCAACTGGCGCTGTTGCTGGATGGATCCGTCGCGGTGCAGGTTACCGTGTTCGTACCTCGGGCGAACGTCGAGCCGGAGGCTGGATTGCAGACAACCGATGGAGTGGCGCAGGCGTCAGTGGCAGTGGCCGAGTACGTCACATTGCTGCGAGTACACTGACCAGTATCGGTCGTCGTCACCAGGTTGGTGGGACACGCTATGACCGGGGCTGTCGTGTCCAGCACTTGAACGATGCGCGTGGCGGCGTTGGTGTTCCCGCTCGGATCGCTGACGGTGTATGTTCGCGTGTAGCTTCCGACAGCATTCGTATTCACAGTGCCGGTCGTTTGAATGACGCTCGTCAAATCCCCCGCGCACGCGTCGCTGGCGGTTGCGCCGGGGTCGCTGAACGCAGTGTGGCATTCCAGAGTCAACGGATTGCTTCCAAGAAGCGTCAGCGCGGGGGTGACGCGATCCGCTACAACAACCGAGCGCGTGGCGCTCACCTCGTTGCTGCTGGAATCTCGCACGATGTAGGTGAGCGTATAGGTACCCACTGTGTTCGTGTTGACCGTCCCCGACACTTGGATCACCGGAGTCAGGTCGCCGTCACAAGTGTCAGAGGCGGTCGCGCCAGGGTCGGTGAAGGCGGCGTGACATTCGTTGGTCAGCGTGGCCGCGCCGGTGAGCGTCAGCACGGGTGGCGTGGTGTCCACGACATGGACGGTGCGAGTGGCCGTGGCGATGTTCGTACTCGAATCGCTCACGGTGTACGTCACGGTGTACGTGCCAACGATGTTGGTCAACACTTCATCGGTGACGATGATCGCAGAGGTCACGTCGCCGTCCACATCGTCGGTCGCGGTCGCTCCCGCGTCGGCGTACGCAGACCCGCATTCGTTGGTCGCGGGGTTCGCGCCGAGGATTGTGATGATGGGCGGATTTGTGTCCTCTCCCGGCGCGCTACTTAACAGTCTTTGCGCTTGACCAGACCATGGACTGGAAGGGAACTCATTTAGCAGAGTGGTAAGCGTGTTAGTAGCAGCTGCCCGGTCTCCGATGAGCGCTTCAGCATACCCCTTATGGAACAAGTATGTGCCGCGTAGTAGGCCATTAGTAACGCTGATTGCAGCAAAATTCGTGAGCGCGGCCAAGAAGTCCGGAGGAGGTTGGCCCTCGTACTGTTCGGAGTTCAGTGACGGCTGATACAGGGAATCGATCGCCAGATAGGTTCGAGCATAGTCAGCGTACCGTCCGCTGGTAACAAGCTGGAGAACCTGCTGGCATTTCGCTTTGACCTCATCGTCGAGATCGCTCGGAACCGCCACTAAGGCTATTCGAAGTAGTGTACCGTTCGACTGGAAGAGCGGTGCAATCTGCGCTTCAGCCGGTGACAACTCGGGAACGCTTATGAAATTGGTTGTTGAGTTGATCAAGACGCGATACTGCCCCGGTGCGGTCAGAATATCAGCGCGGATGTCACTAGTGTTGAACACGATCAATAGCGCGTTCGTTGCAGTGTTGGGTTGCACGACGGTCGCGATGATATTCTGGCGCGACACCATGTTCGTCCGAATTCCTCCTCCAGGATCCGTGACGAGCGCAGTGACTTGGTAAGCTTCATCGAGCATATCACTTGAGAAGGGCAGCAAGAGAACGACTGGCTCACTTGGATATGCGATGATTGGTTCGAAACCCAAGCAATGTTCGTTGAAGGCCGAGGTAGCCAGCGACAGCACCACTGCATAAACCACTTGGAGCGACAGGCAAAATTCCCGTCTCTTGGTTTGCTGCAAGTACTCTAGCGTAGGCCTGATCATCTGGGTTTCCATCGTCATCAACTCCATTTCTTCCAAAACAATAAAGAATGATTAGCAGCGCATTGGCCGGCACAGACACTTCAGAGTTACGATTCCATCGGTTTAAGAGGCGACCATCATCGGCGTAGGTTGCATCCCAAACCAGCGTGCCTGGTGGGAGGGGTACCTGCTTTGGCCCGCGGTGAACGGACACCCGAAAAGGATGACCCCAAATATCCAAGAGTCGTCCTTCCTTGTCATATCCACCATCTGATGAACCAACTTTCACCTGACCTCCCTGAGGGATTGGCGTCCGTACTACTTGCGCAAGCGAAACTGCATCTCGGAGGTTTGTGGGAGAGTGTCCGTACTCACGACGATAAACGTCAAGCGTAGTAAAGATCGTCACAACCCTCCCAAGATTCTTCAAATAATCCGCCCGCTCGGTACATTGCACGCGTCGATAAAGCAGGATGAGAACAAGGCAGGTTACCAGTACAAGTGCGAGGAGGAGCATCTTCTTCATCCGCATTCACCAAGTAGTGGTTGAGCGTAGCAGCTTCAAGTGATCGAGAGTGAACGATGTGCTCGTTTGATAGAAGCTTGGTGGCCCCATGAGTTGGTTGCTGTTCAAATGAAGGACCAAGCCCAGTCCGGTATGCCCAAGTTCGTGGGTCATGGTGTGTTTCTCGTCGATACCGGGATCCTCCCGAAGGATCTCGAGAAACACCGCTGACGCGTTTGCTCCCGAAAACTGAGTTTGACCATACTTGATGTCGCAACTGCCACCTGGTCCAATTGGCGCAAGTTCGCTGTGCAGCGATGGTGGAATCACGCTCTGCAGGTCAAAAAAACTATCCGAATCCAAATCCGTCCCGCAAGTGAACAAAGCCGGGGCCGTCAGATTGTCATCGGGTTCGAATGCAGCCAGCTGAAGTGTTGCCCAATTGCTTGGGGAGCTGATGATATCCTGAGTGTCGTTGATCGCATACCATGCTTGCCAGTAAGTAAGACGACGGATGAATGGGCGATTGGTTCGCGAGTTTCCTTGAGAAGGCTCGTCGGCATAAATGGGTTTGATATATGCCTCGGCTAGGGAATCGCTGAGAACGTGGCCTCCGTCAAGTCTGTGCGGAGAATCAAATACAGAGAAGTCATCGTCATCCCACATTCTGAATTGCGCGATCGGTGCGGAGATAATCAGATTTGTCTCGGCTGAGGTAAAGGGAGGCCAAACCGCAATCTTCGCTCGCGTACCGAGGATGCCTGTGACTCGGCTCTTCAAGACACTCTTCGTAAAAGTGTTTGTTGTGCCAGCGGATGGGTTGGTTAGGATGAAGCGCGCAGTTCCTCCTTCAAACTCATCCTCGCCGGGCACTCCGCTTCCCCAGATTACTCCTGACGCCTCGAACCACCAGTTTGTCGGAACCGCGACTTTTGATTTATCAATCCAACCTAAGACTGACAATTGGTAGTATTTCTGATTCGATGTCAGTGCTTGCAGCGAATCCCTCTCCACCCACAACCGCCGCCAGACAGTGAGCATGTCGGTGACGTAGAAGCCGGGGATGACTCCGCCGACAACCTTCTTGACGATGTTGCCCAAGTCGCTCGGTGTCTTGGCTTCATACTGCGAGGCGAAATTGGGGTCGCAGCTCGCGACAACACGGAAATTGTCGCCCGGCTGCATCGTGACGGTCAGTATGTTGGTGGCACGACCGCTCGTGTCGGTATTGGCCGATGCGAACGTCAGCTCCCCTGCTCGCTTCCCGTTCACGCTTCCCCGGTTGTCCTCATCTCCAAGCATGAAAAAATCCGTATCAATCGGGCCTGAGTTTGTCCACGGGTCATCCACGTCGAAAGAGGTAAAGTGAACGGTGACATTGGTGAGGGGTGGCTCGACCTGTGCCTCGAGTCCCACAGTCCGCCGATTCGCGGTGTCGTTCGGCGACTGCTTGTCCGGGAAAATACGCCAGCCGCCGCCGGGATTTGGATTGTCGTCCAGTTGGTTCGGGTAAAGGTCCTTCCAGATGACCGATTGGACTTCATACACGGTGACGGTTGCCGACGCTGCCGAGCCGCCACAGTGGGCTGTAATCACGGCCTGACCTCGGAATGTATTGCTCGATACAAAAGTCGAGCCAACGCCGGTCGCTGGACTCATGATCCCAGCATTCGCTGGACTTACCGTCCACGCCGGATCGTGCGGGAAAGTCTGCCCGGGAGGCTCGATTCCCACGCTGTAGCCCATTGACAGCCCGGCGCAGATGTTCGTCAGCGCAGGCACGACATTCGTCACCGCAACCACAATCCCGGTCGAGGTGCGGGTGCAAGGGCCGTAGGTCACAGTGAGCACGTTTGTTCCCGCGGAGCCGAACCCCGCCCAATTCGTGCTCTTCAACCCATCGGGTGTGGTCATGTTCGTGAAAGAAGGATTCCAGCCAAAGGTGCCGCCCTCTGGAAAAGCTTCCGCCCAAAACACATTGGTTTCGGCTACGCACGTCGGGCCGAAGGTGGCGGGGCTCACTGTTAATCGGAACACGACGCCCGTGCTCGTCGCCTGGCAAGTGGCAGCGCCAAACGTGTAATCCACGCTCACGACTCGGTTGCTGCCGGCATGGGCGTCTTGGAACACGATCACAGTGTTGCTGCCATTGGGAGTCGTTCCCCCACCTACCAACGAGGACCAACTATACGAGCCACCCGCAGGGTTCACGGTGGCGCTGAACAGATTCGACGAGCCTGCGCATGTCTCCCAGCCCGACGGAGGGGAAATGGTGACCGTGACGACCGCGACATCAAACGTGCAAGTGTTGGTGTTGCCTGCTGTGTCTGATGCCGTACAGGTAACGGGGGTTACGCCCCCGGAAAATGTAGAGCCGGACGAGGGCGTGCAGGATGTGGTCACGCCGGGACAGTTGTCGCTCGCGGTGGGTGCAGGGTAGTTGACGACAGCGGTGGTAGTCCCGGGGGCGGCACATTGTTGCACGTTCGCAGGACAGGTGATCGTCGGCGGAGTCATGTCCACGATGTATGTCTCCGTGCATTGCGCCGTGTTGCCGCAACGATCCGTCACCGTCCACATTTGCGTGTTCGTGCCCGTGCCGGAAGCTACCACATTCGTGGGCGTCACGCTCACCACGCCGCAATTGTCCGACACACTGGTCGGCGGCAGCACGGACTGCCCCACGCAGAATACTCGTCCGGTCGGACAGAGAATCGTGGGCGGAGTGGTTTCCATGGTCGAGTAGGAGGCACCGGCGTTGGCGGTGAGGATTTGATTGGGATTGATGTCGCAATGACCCTCGACATACACCGAGACGTTGAAATTGCCACAGTTGGTCGGCGTCACGGTGAGACTGAAATTGGTGAGGGGCGTCGCGCCGAAGGTATCCCGCTCCAGAGAAACGTGTACGGGCCGATACAGTCGCAGGCGGTGGCTACCGCGCGGAACGTGATCTGAGAATTGACACAGACGGTGCCGCTGACCGGGATGATCATGATGCCGAAGTCGCATGCCCCATTTCCGCAATCTGCCTTCGAGGGGGCCGGACTCGTGAACAAGAAAAGCAACCAGACGAGTGCCGCCAAGAACACGAATCGGCACGAATCAAGACAGTCTCTCTTGTGGCTTCTGATGCTTTTTGTGGCCATTCCGCTCCGCTGTCGCTCACTCGATCTGAATGAAGATCACCCGGCCCAAGTCCAGTCTTCCCAAATCCAACTCGATTCCTTCCGCATTCATCTCCCACTTCACCGGCTGTCCCGTCAGCCCGTCCCGCACTGCTTTGATCCCGAGCCACTCCGGCTTCTTCACCGTGACGCGCGCCTTCTCTTTCGCCATCACTTTGCAGCGCGGCTTCGCGCACAGATCGTTGACTTCCCGGTCGGTCTGATAATCGAGGTTGCGCACGACGACGATCATTCCTTCGTCGCCCGCCCAGAGCGTCTGTTGCCGCAAACCGCGCTCGGTGCCGCCGACTGTCTCGCTTGAGATCGGCACAGCGGCGGAGAAGATGCCTTCCATCTTCTTCACGTCGCGGTTGATTTTGCCGACCTCGGCCAGCAACGGCCCGCTCTTCTCGAAGCCGTGAATTTCGGACACGCCTTTACCCGCCGCGCGCGACTCGAAGGTGTAATACCAAATGATCTTCACGCCGCTGCCGAGCGCGGCATAGCTCAACAATCGCAACTCACCGGGCTCGATCATCCGATTCTTCCACGGAAACGTGAACGTCTCCGGCAACCAGCCTATGGGCCGTGGCTGCGACGCCATCCATGCCCAGCCGAAGTATTCCTCCTCCGCCTCGATGAACCGCTCCGTGCCCGGCCCCCATGAGTACGCGAGCCGGTAGGGATTGACCGCGACCGCGTCGGTGGCCTGGCCGTAAATGCCGAAGATCGCGTTGGCGGTGGCGGTGCAGAGATAGACGAACCGCAGCGCTTCCTCGCCCTTGAGGAACTGCTTGCGGCGATGATCCGCGACCTGTTGCGCGCACTTGCCCATGAGATGCGCGTGGGTGTCGTTGCAAGCCACGTCGCTCGACGTCGGCTGGAAGGACGGACGTTCGTCGAGCGCGAGGCTGTTGCGCACACTGGCGGCATTCGCCTTCGGGACACCGAACGCGTTGATCGTGATGCCCGAGGACGCGCGCAGGAGACATTGCGCGTTCGAGCCGTTCAGGAATCGCAGCTCGACGTGAACGGGCTGGCCGAGCTTCAACGGCGACGGCAATTCCAGGGCGACCAGTCCCGGCTCTTTCCCCGTCGGCAGCGTCACGACCTTCGCCGCGGCCATGAGATTCTGCCCGTTGACGATGACCGCACCGACACCGGAGACGGCATCGCTCGACGCAGGGCTGCATTCGAAGAAGACGAACGCGCGCCGGTAATCCAGTGGAAACGTCACAGCCGTAATGCGGGAGGAAGGGGGACGAAATGGCGGCAACTCCGCTTTCACGAACTGTTCGCCGTCGGTTTCCAGTTCAAGGTACTGCCCGGCTTTCGGATGCTCCTCGAGGCACACTTGATAGAGAATCGTCTGCCCCGGCTCGACCTTCTCGCTCGGATACCACTGCGCCCAGACAACGCCATTGGTCAGCGGTTTGACTTCGGTGCCGTTCAGGAATCCGCGCTTGAACGTGATCGCCTCACTCGTCGGATTAATGATATAAATCTCGATGAGCGGATACCGATTGAGGAACAATCCCTGCCGGTACTGTACGGTCGCTTGCGCGGGAGACCAGAACTGCGCATGAGCGTGGCGTGCTGACATGGGTAGGATCGTCAGCGCGATCAGTGAGAGCCACACTCGCATCGGGCGTCTCCAGTTCACAGCGCAGAATTTGTACGGTACCCCCC
>CAZOTB010000163.1:0-13379 GCA_964582645.1 uncultured Verrucomicrobiota bacterium
TTGCCCTGTTGTTTTCCGGACAAGATACCAGCCTCTCTCCGTCGCAACCGAAGGTTTGCGAATGCAACCGTTCTTTTTAATTTGGACAACGGCGTGATTCTTGGCAATGATGCGCGCCTCGTAGTCCTGAGTTACAAATAATCGCCATGGATAAACCCGCTGCTGCTGTTCAGACTGAAGAAGATTTACTTGCCGCGAAACGCCTTGCCGACGCACGCGAACGCATGATGTCCCAAATCGGGCGCGTGATCGTGGGCCAGCGGGAGGTAATCGAGCAGCTTCTCATTGCGATGTTCTCGCGCGGCCACTGTCTGCTGGTTGGCGTGCCCGGGCTCGCCAAGACCTTGCTCGTCCGCACCGTGTCGCAGTTGTTGCACCTCAGCTTCAAACGTATCCAATTCACGCCCGACCTGATGCCCTCGGACATCACGGGCACGGACGTGATTGAAGAGGATCCCCACACCGGCAAGCGTCAGTTCCGATTCATCAAAGGCCCGTTGTTCGCCAACATGCTGCTCGCCGACGAAATCAACCGCACGCCACCCAAGACGCAGGCCGCGCTGCTCGAAGCCATGCAGGAATTTCACGTCACCGCCGGTGGCAACACCTATGAACTGCCGCTGCCGTTCTTCGTGCTCGCCACGCAAAACCCGATCGAGCAGGAAGGCACATACCCGTTGCCCGAGGCGCAATTGGATCGGTTCATGTTCAACGTGATCGTGGATTATCCCGCCGAAGACGAGGAACGGGAGATCGTGCGCTCGACGACCGGCGGACAAAAGGTCGCCCTCGATCCGGTGTTGAGTTCCGAGGACATCCTGCGCCTCCAGGAGATCGTGCGCAAAGTGCCTGCGGCGGATTACGTGGTGGACTACGCCGTGTCGCTCACGCGCGCCACGCGTCCGCGCAATCCCAAGGCACCGCAGTTCATCAAGGAATGGATCACGTGGGGCGCCGGCCCGCGTGCCGCGCAGTACCTGATCCTGGGCGGCAAGGCGCGCGCGTTGATGCACGGGCGGTTCAACGTTTCCTGCGACGACATTCGCGCCATCGCCAAGCCGGTGCTGTATCATCGGTTCAGCACCAACTTCACCGCCGATTCCGAAGGCATCAAACCCGAGGACGTGATTACGCGGCTGCTGAAGGAAATCCCCGAGCCATCGGAAGAGAAGTATTGACCCGAGCGAGTCGGTCACGCATCGCTGCCGGAGGCCTTTCCGATTCCCCTGCTTGTCAAACGCGCGGACGTTCTGTTAGAAGCTTCCGCGCTCATGAAGCTCAAACATCTTCTTCCGACGACGGTCATCGGCAGCTACTCGCGCCCGAAGTGGCTCGACCTCGCGCTGCTGAACCACAAGAAAGGTCTGCTCACCGACGAACAACTGCGGGAGGCCTTCGACAACGCCGTCCGCTCCGCCATCCACGACCAGGAACTGGCGGGCATTGATTACATCAGCGATGGCGAACTGCGCCGAGAGACGATGGTGTATTTCTACTCGCGCAACATCCACGGCTTCCAGTTCGACGGGAAGTTGCGCGCCATTGGCAACCTCGATTCCCACCTCAAGATGCCTGATCCGATCGTCGTGTCGAAAGTACGCGCGAAGAAAATCCCAATGGCCGAGCACTTCGCTTTTCTGCGCGATCAGTGCACCCGTTCGACGCCGAAAGTGTGCTCGACCGGCCCGCACATGATCGCCAAGCGCGCGGAGAATCGCGCGTACAAGACCGATAAGGCGCTCGTGTTCGATCTCGCCGACATCATCAATCACGAACTGCGTCGCGTCGAATCGCAGGGCTGCCGGTTCATCCAGATTGATGAGCCGGTGTGGATCGGCTACCCGGACGAGATGGATTGGTGCATCGAGGCGTTCAATCGCACCGTACGGGGACTCAAATCCTTCCTCTCCGTCCACGTGTGCTTCGGCAACTATCTCGGCAAACAATTGTTCCAGGGCAAACTGGAATCGCTTTTCCCCGCAATCCTGGGCGTGAAGGCCGACTGTCTGAGTTTCGAGTATGCCCGGCTCGGGTTCTGGCAGCTCGAGGTTTTCCGAAAGCACAAGTGGCGCGGCTACCTCTGTGCGGGCGTGGTGGACGTGAAGAACAACAAGATTGAAACCCCGCAGCAAGTCGCGCAGCGCATTCGCAAGGTGCTCGAGTACTTTCCTGCCGACAAAGTCATCCTGGCGCCCGACTGCGGCCTGAAATTTCGTCCGCGCGCGCTGGCGTTCGGCAAGCTCAAAGCGCTGGCGGAAGGCGCGGCATTTGTGCGAAAGGGACTCTGAGCGGTGAAGATTCGCCGCGTGATCTGGTTGTACCAAATCCGCGACAAGATTCTCCGAAAGCACGGTGTCCGGACGGTTGAGGTCGAGGAAACTCTTCGGTCACGGCCGGTCTTTCGGTTCGTTCAACGCGGCAATCGCAAACGAGAGGACGTGTACTCGGCGCTCGGTCGAGCCGATTCTGGCCGCTTGCTAATCGTCTTCTTTGTTTATAAGTTGTCAGAAGATGCGTTGATCATCTCGGCGCGCGACATGGACGCAAAAGAACGCAGGTTACATGAAAAAGCGAAGCGTTAGATTGACCCAGGGCGAGATTGATTTCGCCCTCAAAACCGGCGAACACTGGGATCACCACAGTCTCGCCGAGGTGTGGGACAAGACAAAGCCGGCCGATTTCGAGGTGGCCATCGAAGGCTCTTATGTGCTCATTCCGTTGAGCGATCGGTTGGCGAGTCGAGTGGAACAATGCGCCAGTCGCAATGGAGTCTCGATGCGACGATGGGTCAGTGCCGCACTCCAAAAACAACTCGCAGCGTCGGCGCGTTGAGCCACGCCCCTTGGCTTCAGCCAGCTTGGTTGCGCGGGAATCTTCATGAACATCCACGAATATCAGGGCAAGGAAGTGTTTCGTAAATTCGGCGTGCCGGTGCCGGAGGGACAAGTCGCGTTCAATGCCGATGAAGCGGAGGCAGTCGCGAAAAAGCTGTTCGCGGCAGGCGCCTCACTCGTCGTCGTCAAAGCGCAGATCCATGCCGGCGGACGCGGCAAGGCGGGCGGCGTCAAGCTGGCGACATCCGCAGCGGAAGCGAAGCAGTACGCAGCAGAACTCATCGGCAAGGTGCTCGTCACGCACCAGACCGGCCCCGAAGGCAAAGAAGTCAAGAGATTGCTCCTCGAGGTGGGATCGAAGATCAAGAAAGAGTTCTATCTTGCCATTCTCGTGGACCGCGCCATCTCCGCGCCAACCATGATCGTCAGCACCGAAGGCGGTATGGACATCGAGGCCGTGGCCGCGAAGACGCCCGAGAAGATTTTGAAGGATGCGATTGATCCGAGCATCGGCATGCAGCCGTACCAAGCCCGGAAGCTCGCCCAGCGGCTCGGATTGACCGGCGAACTCGCTGCCGGCGCGGCAAAACTGATGCTCGGCGTGTACAAGACCTTCGTCGAGACCGACGCATCGCTGGTCGAGGTCAACCCACTTGTGATCGCGCAGGGCGCGGACGGCAAGGACATGGTGCTCGCGCTCGACGCGAAGATGAACTTCGACGACAACGCTCTCTACCGGCACAAGGACATCGCCGCAATGCGGGACCTCAACGAGGAAGAGCCGCTCGAGACGCGCGCCAATGCCGCCAATCTCAATTACATCAAGCTCGACGGCACGATCGGGTGCATGGTCAACGGCGCCGGCCTCGCCATGGCCACGATGGACATCATCAAGCATTACGGCGGCAACCCGGCGAACTTCCTCGATGTGGGCGGCGGGGCAACGGCCGAGCAGGTGACCGAGGCCTTCCAGATTCTGCTCGCAGACAAGAACGTCCAGGCGATCCTCATCAACATCTTCGGCGGCATCATGAAATGCGACGTGATCGCCACCGGCATCATCGCCGCGGCGAAGCAGGTCAACTTGAAGGTGCCGCTCGTCGTTCGCCTCGAAGGCACAAACGTCGAGATTGGCAAAAAGCTGATCGAGGAAAGCGGTCTCCCCATCATCACCGCGACCGGCATGGCCGACGCAGCGCAGAAGGTCGTCAACGCAACCAAGAAATCGAAATGAGCATTCTGGTCAACAAGAACACCCGGCTCATCTGCCAGGGCATTACCGGCTCGGCGGGCAAATTTCACTCCGAGCATTGTCTCAAGTACGGCACGCAACTCGTCGGCGGCGTCACGCCGGGCAAAGGCGGCTCAACCGTGGACCTCGGCGGGAAGAGCGCGCCTGTGTTCGATACCGTGTCGGAGGCAAAGGCGAAAACCGGCTGCAACGCCACCATGATTTTCGTTCCCGCCGCGTTTTGCATGGATGCCATCCTCGAAGCGGTGGACGCGGAGCTCGATCTCGTGGTCTGCATCACCGAAGGCATTCCGATTCTCGACATGGTGAAGGTAAAACGCGCGATGGCCGGGAAGAAGACGCGACTGATTGGTCCAAATTGTCCCGGCGTGATTACACCGGGCGAATGCAAGATCGGGATCATGCCCGGCTACATTCACAAGCCCGGCAGCGTCGGCGTGATCTCCCGCAGCGGGACGCTCACCTACGAAGCAGTCTGGCAACTCACCACCCGCGGCGTCGGCCAAACCACCTGTATCGGCATCGGCGGCGACCCGGTCAACGGCACGAACTTCATTGATTGCCTTGCGCTCTTCGCGAAGGACGCCGCCACAAAAGCGGTGATTGTCATCGGCGAGATTGGTGGTACTGCGGAGGAAGAGGCAGGTCGCTGGATCAAGGCGAACATGCCCGGTAAGCCCGTGGCCGCATTTGTGGCAGGCGCGACGGCGCCCAAGGGCCGTAGAATGGGTCATGCCGGGGCGATCATCAGTGGCGGCAAGGGTACCGCGGCAGAAAAGATCGAGACGCTGCGATC
Organism: uncultured Verrucomicrobiota bacterium; assembly: GCA_964582645.1. Classification (GTDB taxonomy): domain Bacteria; phylum Verrucomicrobiota; class Verrucomicrobiia; order Palsa-1439; family CAZOTB01; genus CAZOTB01. The sequence goes on from CAZOTB010000163.1 coordinate 4,883, forward strand.
CTGCGGCATCGCCGTGGCGACCACACCCGCCGACATGGGCGAGACGCTGATCGCCCACGCGAAGAAGCTGGGCGTGGGATTGAACTGATCGGCGTCGAGGCGGGCAGGAATGCCCGACCTGCTCAGAACCGCGTGCCCTTCTTCGCGCGCTCGATGACCTTCATCACCTCGAGCACCTGCTCCGGAAGCACTTCCTGTTTGCCTCCGCGGCGCAGGACTTCCACGACGTTGTCGTAATAGTCCCCGGCGGCAGTGCCGACGGACGGGACTTCGTATTCCTCCCACGGCAACTTGTCATCGTTGCCGTAGCGGCGATTCACGGGCGGGGTCTCGATCACCTGCAGCGGCTGCACCTTCTTGGGATCATAACGCTTGACCTTGCTGACTTTTCCATCGGATACGAGCGTGCCGTTGGAGCCGAGCAACGTCCATTTCGGTTCGGGAAAGGCGCAGGACGTGGAGATTTCAATGTCAACCACGCGCCCGTTCTTGCCTCGCAGCAACAGCTTCACGTGGTCTTCGGTGTCCCCGGCATCGGTGATCAATTGCATGTCGCTCCATTGGTCCTTGACCGGCGATTCCAGCATCTGCAGCGCGAGGTCAATGAGATGAGGGCCGGTGTTGTTGAGGACGCCGCCGCCATATTTCTTGAGTGTCTGCCAGTCGTTGCGGCGCGCGAAACCGAGGCTGCGAATGCGAATCTCGAACACGCGCCCGATGGGTTCGCCCGTGCGAACCACTTCCATGATGTGGCGCGAATCGGGCGCGTAGCGATAGTTTTGGTGAACGAACAATTTCCGCCGCGCTGCCTTCGACGCCGCGATCATCCGCTGGGCGTCTCTGACGTTGGTGGCCATCGGTTTCTCGACGATGACGTGCCGACCCGATTGGAGCGCCGCGATGGACATCGTGGCGTGGTCCGCGGACTGACTCGCCACCACAATCACCTCGGCGTCGGCGGATTTCAGGAGCGACTTGTAATCCGTGAACGTGGCGCAATGAAACTCGTTCTCCGCCTCTTTGCGACGGCTTTCCTCGATGTCGGCGACCGCAGTGACTTGAAATTCGGGATGCCCGCGCATGCGTCGGATGTGGATGTCCCAGCCCGCGCGGCCCAGGCCGATAACGGCAGCTTTGATCGGTTTGATTTCTGACATGGCGGACATCTTTGGGAAAGAGTTCCCACTTGCAAGAGAGAAGTCGCTGCGAAGCCATCAGCAGGAGAAAGGGCAAGGAATCTTTGGCGTCCCTGGTGGCTTGGCGGTTCGTCTCGGACTTCTTCAGGCAAGATGATGATGGGCAAAAGGATTTCTTGGCGCCCTTGGCGGTTTCGCTCGGAGACTCGCGAATGCTTTCGGAGTTCCGCACTCAATGGTTCTGCCACGGCAACGGAACATCAACTTCAAGTGCGGGAATTGCGGGCAGACCCTCACGATTGATGCTCAAGGTGCGGGTCGTCCTGTCGGGTGTCCGACCTGCAAGAGTGAACTCACAGTTCCACCTGCAACTGTCTCTCAAGGAAAGCCTCGCGGGCCATCCTCGCCAAAGGCGAATGTCGAAATTCCACCCGTGACTCGTGTCGAGTTTTTGCCAAGACCGATGCTCGTTCCAACTCCACCGGTGAACATGCGGACGCCTTGGCGTTGGCCCGGATATTTCACAAGTTCTCGTACGCTCAGACCGTGCGCTCTCATTCACACCCCGCTTCAGGGGGGTGAAAAGCAGACGCGACATCACAGTAACCGCTTCAGCGGTTTTCACACGGCGACGAAAACCGCTGAAGCGGTTCGGCCTCCGTTCCAGACGCAAATCACCCCACGGAAGTGAAGCGTGAATGAAATCAGATGATCCAAACGATCGACACGGTGTGAAAGGTACGGACTAACGCCGCAAGTAAAGGAAGGCGATGACTCCCATTTCAGCCGTCGATGGGTTTTCTGATTCAGTGGGACCTTGTGTCGCTCGCTTCCCTGTTGCAGCTCTTGTCCAGCCCGCGGCGGTGTCAGCTACTGATTTCGCCGGTCAAAGACAGAACAGGCCCGTTCCAGAAACTCCAGTGCGCCTTTCGCGGTATTGTCCCAACTGAACCTGCGCGCCCAGTCAATCGCATTCTGACCGAATCGCTGACGAAGGCTTGTGTCACGGAACAATTGGCGAAATTTGTCCGCCATGGCGCCGATGTCGCCGTGCGGCACGAGGAAGCCGGTCTCTCCGTCGCGGACGGATTCACGCAGGCCGGGCGAGTTGCTGGCAATGGTCGGTGTGCCACAACTGCCGGCTTCAATGACGGAGAGTCCCCAACCCTCTTTGGGCGACGGGTAGGCGAGCACCCAGCTTTTGGCAAGGAACTCGCGCTTGGCGGGATAATCCGCGAACCCCACGAACTCGACGTTGGGCTGCACGCCGAGTCGGCCCACCATGTCGCGCAACTCGGGCTCGAAGTCCCCTTTGCCGGCGATGACGAGTTTCACATCCGGGAATTCATGCCGCAGGTTCGCCACCATTTGCACCAGCAGGTCTATCCCTTTGTACTTCTTCAACCGGCCGAGATAGAGAATCGAAGGGCCGGGAGTTTTCGGATGCCCTGCGAACTCGTGGAAGTACTCGAACTCGACGCCGCCGTACACGATGGTGATCTGCTCGCGATTGAAGCCGCGCCCCATGAGATCATTCGCCGTCGAATCGGACAGCGCCCACAACGGACAATCGCCGTACGCCATCGGCAAAGGTCGCTCCATCACCCACACGTACGCGGCAATCGGCCAGGGCGCCTCACGGAACACGGTGGTCCCAAACAGGTGCGGCACGTGAGCGGTAACCGGGATTTCTTTGATGAACCACGGCAGGTAACATGGCACCTTGCTGATGTGTTCGAGCACGATGTCGTGGTCGCGCATCAACTCCCTCTTGACGACACCCGGCGCGCGATAGTTGAACACGCGTTCGTCGAACCGCCGCAGCACACGCATTCCTTCCGCGCTCGTCTCTTCCGCGCGGCAGCCGGGAAACTCAGAGCAGAGAAGCGTTACCTTGTGCCCTTGCTGAATCCATCGCGCGGAGATCTTGTGGATGATTTCTTCGAGTCCGCCCGAAGCGGGATGGTCGAGGTCGCGGTGGTTGACGTGCAGGATTCGCATCGGCAGCCATTTTAGCAGGAAAAAGGCCGTTACACGGCATCGAGATGACCGCGCAACCACTCGAAGAGGTTGCGGATGCCGGTCTCAGGAACGACTACGGGCCGCCAACCCAATGATGTTCGGGCGTGGCGGATGTCTGACACGTACACCTTCTGATCGCTGGGGCGCGGCTTGTCGAAGCGCAGCTTGACTTCCCTGCCTGTGAGTTTTCGCAGCAGGGCGACCAATTCGAGCAGCGAAATCGTGTTCGTCGGCCCTCCGCCCATGTTGAAAACGCCATGGGGCAACGCGCTCTTGCGAAACGCCTCGTACGCGGCCACCAGATCGGTCACATACAGCGTATCGCGCATTTGTTTGCCGTCGCCGTAGATCGTGATCGTCTTGCCGCGGAGCGCGGCGATGGTGAACCACGCCAGCCAACCCTGGTCCTCCATCCCGAACTGCCGCGGACCGTAGATGCAGGACATACGGAACACGCCCACCTTCATCCCGTACAACCGCGCGTAGTCCTGGCCGTACAAGTCGGCGGTCAACTTCGAGCAGCCGTACGGCGAATGCTCGCACAGATCGATGCCGAAATTCTCGGGGATGCCGAGGCGAAACGTACCGGTGAACTGGTAGCGCGTCTTGCCTTCGATGAGCGGCACGTGGTTGACGCGCTCGCCATAGACTTTGTTGGTTGAGCAGACGATCACCGTGGGCGGCTTGCGCTGACGCCGGGCGGCTTCGAGCACGTTGAACGTGCCGAGCGCGTTCACCTCGAAATCGGTTGCGGGATCGGTGACCGAGGTGGTCACGGCGGTCTGCGCGGCGGTGTGGACCACGAACGCCACGCCCGGCATTGCGCGTTCCATGTCAGCGCGTTTGCGGATATCGGCATGGACAAACTGCACGTTGCGGTACCGTCGCAGATAGTCGCGGTTGAAGTTGAACGTGCGTTTCTTGCCGAGCAGCCTGCCCCGCGAGAGATTGTCGAGTGCAATGACCTGATTGCGCCGGTTGCGCGCATAGAATTCGACCACATGGCTGCCCACAAATCCGCATCCGCCGGTGACCAGCACCTTCATGGATTCCCTCGTTTCGTTTTCGGAGAGCGACGAAAGCCGTGCGCAGCCGCCAGTTTCCAAACCACCCACAACGCTTCCCAGACAATGTTGCGCGAAATCTTCGAGTGCCCTTCGCGGCGATCCACGAAGATGATCGGCACTTCTCCGACGCGGAAGCCCAGCATCCAGGCCTTGTGAGTCATCTCGATCTGGAACGAGTAGCCATTGGAGTGGATGGCATTGAGGTCAATGGCCTCCAGCACCGCGCGGCGGAAGCATTTGAACCCTCCGGTCGGATCGGTGATGGGCAGACCCGTGACCAAACGCACATATTTCGCCGCGCATGTGCTCAACAGCAGTCGCGACAAGGGCCAGTCCACCACGCGCACGCCGCCCTTGTAGCGCGTACCGAGCACGAGATCATGGTCCGCCACCGCCTTGAGAAAGTCGGGGATCGAGTTTGGATCGTGCGAGAAATCCGCGTCCATCTCCATGAAGTACTGATAATCTCGTTGCAGTCCCCACTTGAACCCCGCGACGTACGCGGTGCCAAGCCCGAGCTTGCCTTCGCGGTGCATCACATGGATGCGGGGCTGCTTCTTCGCCAGATCGTCGGCCAGTTGCCCGGTGCCGTCGGGCGAGTTGTCGTCCACGATCAACAACTCGATCGCCGCGTTCTGCCAGAGCACGGCGTCCGCGATCTTTGGCAGATTCTCGCGCTCGTTGTACGTCGGGATGATGATGAGTGTCTTTTCCATCACGAGAGCAGGTTGAATGAAGGTGAAAGGCGCCGCAGCGCCGCCTCATGCAGATCGTCGAGCCGGTGACGCAGGCGATCGGTCAGCTCCGCGTAACGCGGCGTCCACGTTGCTGCCGCGGTGATCAGGCGGACAAGATTGTGCAGGTCGGAGAGGCTCACGTACTCGGCGGCGATGCATTGCCGCGGCCCGATGTTGTGGTAGTTGCCGAGCGCGATGCAAAGGCCGCTCGCCTGGTAGCCGCTCTCGCCGAACGCAGTGGCTTCGCAAATTCCGCCGTCCATCAGGCAACGCTGATGCCGAAACGACTTCTCCTCTTTTGCGAATTCGACCGCCACGACCGAAAGGAAACGCGTCAACTCGGAATCGAACACCGCCGCGCGATCTCCCACGCGCACGACCGGCCCGCCGCCCATGCACGCGCGAGGCGGGATTTGTTTGCTGGTCTCGACCGAGACGACCCGAACTGATCTCGGCAGCCCGCCCCCCTTCGCCAACGCGAGCGCGCCGTGGAAGCCAACCTCTTCGGCGCGCGTGAAAACAAAGCAGACATCGGTGCGGACGCGTTTGGCAACGAGCGCGTTCAGTGCTCCGAGCAGCGCGATACAACCCACAACGTCGTCGCAACCGCGGGAAGCCAGCCGGTCCCCGCGTATCTCGCAGGGCGTCAGGTCCCACATCCCGTAATCGCCGCGACGAACCTGACCGGTGAAAGCAAGCGTGACGATCTGCTTTTTGTCCCAGCGTTCGACGGCTGTGACCTTGGCCCTCACCTCGCGGTCGCTGAAGATGCGCACAGGCGAAGTCGTCACCAACTCCCGGGGCACGCCTCCGAGGAATAACGCTCTCGCGGTGCCATTCCGCGACGATTCAAGAACCTCAAACCCGGGATGGTCCATGTGGGCAACAAATGCCAGCGGGCTCGGCAGACGTTTCCCCCTGCGATACCGCACAGTGAGATTCCCAAAACGGTCGGCCCTGACGCGGAGACCGAGCCGCGTGCATTCGGCGCGAATGCAGGCAGCGACGCGCTCCTCGTGATACGGAGCGGTCGGCAGGCTCAACACCCGTCGCGCCAGGGAAACGAGTTGGTTTCGGTTCATGTACGGCAAGCACCAAGCACGGCACTGACTAGCCAAAAACGTGCCCGCACTATAGCGAAGCACGCAGGCAAGACAAACTAAAGTTTTGCACTTCGAGGCAAATTTTGCGCACACTGGGCTCATGGTGAAAACGGCGCTGTTATTCGCGGGTCAGGGCGCGCAGGTCGTCGGCATGGGCAAGGATCTCGCTCAGACCTTCGAGGTGTGCCGGAACCTGTTCGCACGTGCCAACGATGTCCTCGGCTACGACCTGACGAAGATTTGCTTCGACGGTCCCGAGCCCGAACTGACAAAAACAGAGCATGCCCAGCCCGGCATCTATCTCGTTTCGTTCGCCTGTCTCTTGGCTCTCCGCTCTCGATTCCCGACTCTCGACTATTCTGCCACGGCCGGCTTGAGCCTCGGCGAGTTCACTGCCCACGCCGCCGCGGACACGATTCCATTCGACGACGGTCTGCGCCTGGTACGTCGGCGAGGCCTGTTCATGCAGGAAGCCTGCGACGCCACAAGCGGGGGCATGGCCGCGATCATCGGCGCGGACGAATCGCACGTGCGCGAGGTGTGCCGGGAGGCCGACGTGGATCTCGCCAACCTGAACGCCCCCGGCCAGATCATCATTTCGGGCGGGAAAGAGAAGATCGCGAAGGCAATCGAAGTCGCCAAGAGCAAGGGAATCAAGAAGGCAATCCCGCTCAACGTTGCCGGCGCGTATCATTCCCGGCTGATGGCCTCCGCACAGGCGAAGCTCGCGAAGGAACTCGAAGGCGTGACGTTTCATCCGCCCAAGGTGCCGGTCGTTTCCAACGTCATCGCCCGCCCGATCCAGTCGCCGGGAGAAATCCGGCACAGTCTCATGCAGCAGGTCACCAGTTCCGTTCGCTGGGAGGAATCCATGCGCTGGCTCATCGCGCAGGGTTTCACCCGCTTCATCGAGCTCGGCCCCGGCAACGTGCTCTCGGGGTTGATGAAGCGGATTGACCGGAACGTCACGATGCTGAACGTCGCGGATGGTCCCAGCTTGGAAAGCACAATCAAGTCACTCGCCGCCTGATGAGTTTGTATCTGGTACACCAAAGGCAAGCTAGTCCACGAGGCGTTGGCAGATGTGTACTATTTTCTAATCTGACAGTGGGAGATTCTGTTGATTTCCGGGAAGTTTTCATTCACACCCCGCTTCAGCGGGGTGGTTGGCGAAAGGCAAGAGTGGAGAACCGCTTCCGCGGTTTTCGAAGGCGCAAGCAAACCCTTGAAACGGAAATGAAACCATGCTCACAATAACGAAGTGCCCGACTTGCGCGAGTCGCGACAGTAAGCACGTCACGCGCAACGTCGTAAGACATATTCACGGGGAATCCCACACTGTCCGCGATGTCTCGTTCGACGAGTGCCCGGATTGCGGTGAGAAAGCGTACGACCGCGAAGCGACACGAAAGCTCGATGTAACGTTGCATGCCTCCGCGCATTGAGTCCCCCCAACCCGAAGCAGATTCATGAACCTACTTCTCGAAAACAAGATTGCCCTCGTCACCGGCGCAGGCCGCGGCATCGGCCGCGCCGTCGCGCTCAAGCTGGCGTCGCAGGGCGCGGACATCATTTGCTGCAGCCGCTCGGCGGAGAATGCCCAGAAAGCCGCCGCCGAAGTGCAGGCTGCGGGCCGCAAGTCGTGGCATTACGCGGTGGACGTTTCCAACGGAGATGACGTGGCGAAGGTGGCCGAGCAGGCGCTCAAGGATGCCGAACGTGTGGACATTCTCGTCAACAACGCCGGCATCAACAAGGACGACCTCGTGATGCGCATGAGTAGCGAGGCATGGGACGCCGTGCTCGATACCAACCTCAAGGGCGCGTTCAACTGGATCAAGGCATTGAGCCGGGGATTCCTCAAGCAGCGTTCGGGACGGATCATCAACATCACGTCCGTGATCGGCCTCATCGGCAACGCCGGGCAGGCCAATTATGCCGCGTCCAAGGCGGGACTGATCGGGTTGACGAAGTCCGTCGCGCGCGAACTCGCCTCGCGCGGCATTACCTGCAACGCCATCGCGCCCGGCTTCATCAAGACCGACATGACCGCCGCGCTTACGGAGGAACAGCAGAAACAGATTCTCTCGAAAGTGCCGCTCGCCCGGCTCGGTGAACCCGACGACGTGGCAAACCTGGTCGTGTTCCTCGCGTCCGACATGGCCGGTTACATCACCGGGCAGGTGCTCACGGTGGACGGCGGAATGGTGATGTGAATATGGTTCATGGTTCACGGTTCGCGGTTCAGGGTTAAATGGCTCTCGAAAAACACGTTGATCCACAGACGCTCGCTCGTGTCCAGGCACAAGCGCGGGAGTTGTACGAGAAGCACGTGCGACAGAACAGCAGCGTCTCGCTGACCGCGTCGCGCGACGATTCACTCAAGCTCCTCGAAAGCTGGGTCGCTTCCGACGCGCTTCGCAAACACATGC
>CAZOTB010000164.1:0-13329 GCA_964582645.1 uncultured Verrucomicrobiota bacterium
GGGCGCAGAAACGGCGGCACCCGGATTCGTTCTGGCACGGTTGGCTGCTGACGGCGCTCGATGGCGTGCAGTTGAGTCTGAGCAACACGCCCCAAGTCCAACGCGCGGCCCAGAAAGCCAAGAGTCGGCGCGGGCGCGCGGCCTTCGCCCAGATCGTCAGTAGCGTGCTGTTGGAACTCGGCCAGCACAATCCGCTGGCGGCGACCATCGGGCGGCGGGGGGGAATCGGAATGGGAATTGGCCCGACGCGTGTTGGCGCATCTGCCCGCCGGGGCGTTGCTGCTGGCCGATCGCTTGCACGGCTGCGCGGCGTTCGTGGTCGAAGTGCTGGCGGTTTGTCGGCGGGTGGGCAGTCATTTTCTGATTCGAGCGCGCACGCAAATCAAGGCGCAGACGGTGCGGCGGTTGCAGGATGGCAGTCGGATCGTGCGCGTGCCGGTGCGGCAAAAGGGCAAGCCGCAGGTGATTCTGCAATGGCTGGAGTTGCGGGAAATCCGGGTGCAGGTGCATCGGCCGGGACATCGGCCGGTGGCGTTGCGGTTGTGGACGGATCTGTTCGATCCGCGGAGCGCGCCGGCCGAGGAGATGGTGACGTTGCATGCGCAACGCTGGGAACAGGAATTGTTTTATCGGCAGTTGAAGCGGCAGTTGCGCCGGGGCGACCTGTTGGCGAGCCACACGGTGGAGACGGGGGCGCAAGAGATTGCGGCGTTGATGCTGGCGGCGTCGCTGTTGGCGGCGGAACGGGCGCGGGCGGCGAATGGAGAGGTAGCGGTGTTGCGGGTGAGTTTTGTGAAGTTGTTGGAACTGCTGCGGCCGTTGTGGCTGGTGTTGGCGCTGGGAGCGGATGTGCTGGAGGAGTGGCAAAAGGAGGAGTTGACTCGGCGGTTGTACGAGCAAGCGCGGCGGTGTCTGACGCCGGAGCGTCGGGCGCGGAGTTGTCCGCGGGCGGTGCGGCAGCCGGTGAGTCGCTGGCCGCGCCTGCTGGAGAACGAATCGTGGAGCGGCCCTGTCACGATCAAACTTCGCTGACCATGAATTTTCGAAAGGCATTACCTTCAAATACCATCCTCAATACGTCATGCCGATAGCCGCATACATCGGATTGGCTCTCATTTACTCTGCGACAAGCAAAGCGAAGGCGCGCCAACGGCAGGAACAGCAACGGAAGGCCAAGGCTGATACCGCGGAGCTTCGCCGGCTTCGAGAGGGGGTTGAAAAACATAGGAAGTCGCCGGGTGAAACTCCCCACTCTTGAAAGAAGCGAACAACGGGAAGGAATCCTGAGTCGGACGAATCCAACAACGTGATTGCTTCTCCCCCGTTGGTGTTGCCATAGGTCGGCCTTTTCGAATCGTATCGCGCGGAAGTTTACTGCCTCTCTGTGCGGCCACCCATTCGCGTCCATGCACCCCGAAGGCTTTCGGGGCTGCGTTGATCAGCGCCCATCAGCGGTCAGAACTCCGCAAACTTTTTCACAATCACCGGGGTCAGCCCGTGACAATTGACAGAATCGTCAACTGTCAGCCGGGTTCATCTACAGAGTGTCGACATACAGAGTGTCGAAGCTTGTCGCGAGAACTGGGACATGGTACGCATCGCGGATGGCCTTCACTCTCTCCCGGCATGCGGCTCGCCGAAAGAAGATGCGCAAAGTATCGAATGCAGAAATTGATGCCACGTTGTCCAAGCCCGATACCGCCATCGCCGGACATGGCCCGAACACCCGCAAACACGTTAAGGTGGTCGGCCGGTTTCGCATCAAAGTCGTGTTCGTTGACAACGCCACCCCGCCGCATATAGTGACGGTGATCAAGGATCCTGTATGAAGACCCAACTGCTGCGACTCGAATACGATCCCGAGGTGAATTGTTTCTATCTGCAACTGAAGGACGCGCCCGTCGCCCGCTCCGTGGATATGGACGATAAGACCGAGGTGGTGGTTGACCTTGACGCCAAGGATGAGGTCGTCGGGATCGAGCTCATTCAGCCGTCGCGGGCGACGCTACAAGAGGTGGCGCGCCGCTACGAGCTACCTGACTTTTCCCTGGCTGACCTGGAAATTGTCTCGCCCGCCGCCTAGATCACACCGGCTATCTCCGAGGCCAGTGCGTGACAATTGATAGAATCGAAGACGCGGGTCAGATCGTCGAGGGCAGCACAGCGTGCAGGGTTAGATCCTCCAGTCGCCGGGGTGGCCGGGGTCAACTCGACGGGGTGAACTCCGCACTCTTGACAGAAACAAACAACGGGAAGAAATTCTGAGTCGGAGGAATCCAACAACGTGATTGCTTTTGGCCCGTTGCTGTTGCCGTAGGTCGGCGTTTTCGAATCGTATCGCGCGGAAGTTTACTGCCTCTCTGTGCGGCCACCCATTCGCGTCCATGCACCCCGAAGGCTTTCGGGGCTGCGTTGATCAGCGCCCATCAGCGGTCAGAACTCCGTGTCTCTGGATCTCCGTGGTTGATTCCTCCATTCGTGCAATCCGCACCTTGCTTCCTGACGCAATTCGCGGTAAGGATAGGCCGTGAGCTACAAGGGCACAGTCAAGAACGGCGTGGTTATCCTGCCACCGGAAGCGCACCTCGCGGACGGTACCGATGTCGAGATCACACCAGTAGTTGCAATGGAAGATGATCCCCCGTTTCTGATGGAGCTTCTCAAGCTGGCGAAGCCCCGGGACTGGCCGGAAGATTTCGCGCTGAATCACGCCCACTACGTCAAGGGCCACCCCAAGAAGGCATGAAGGCGGTCTTCGCGGACACCTTCTATTTCCTGGCCTTGCTCAATCAACGGGATCCCGCTCACCGGCAAGCGGTCACCTTCTCACGCACCCCGGAAATGACCATTGTCACCACCGAGTTTGTGCTGCTGGAACTTGCCGATGCGTTCAGCAAGCCTGCGACCCGGCCAGAAGCCATTGCCGTTTGGTCGCTGGTTGAGACGGACCCCGCGTTTCGACTCGTCCGAGCCAGCACGGAGCTTCTGCAACGCGGACCGCAACTCTACCGCGAACGACGAGACAAGGAATGGGAGTTGACCGACTGCATCCCGTTCGTTGTGATGCGGGATCAAGGGTCTGTCGGAAGCGCTGACCGCCGATCAGCATTTCGAGCAGGCGGGCTTCAAGGCATTGCTGAAATAATCGCCGCCCATGCTTTGGTACGTCGTGGTCGCATTTCGGAATCATATTGCCCGCCATGATTTTGCCAGCCATCAGACACACGCCTTGATTGGAGTAAGCATGCGGGACGTCCTGGTGGTGGGTTGAATTCGCGCGGACTCAAAGGAAGCCGGAATCCAACGCTGTCGCTTCACGATACCGAGGAAAACATCGGGGCGGTGGGATTTGAACCCACGACCTCTTGGTCCCGAACCAAGCGCGCTAGCCAAACTGCGCTACGCCCCGACAAGAAAGCCGCCGGTGACGACGGCCACTACACCATCAAAGGCAGGTGACCGTAACAGAGTTCCGCCAGATTGCTAGTGCAAACATCGCAATTGCCAAATCCGCGCCGACTCGGTAATTTCGCCGCCGCTATGACATGCCCGAAATCATGCCTTGCTCTGTTGGTTTGTGTCCTTTTGAACCCCGTGTTCGCGCCCGCCGCGACAGACCCGGCGGATATATTCCTCAACGCCTACTTCGTCATCCAGGATGGCGACGACGCGGCGAAAGCCAGTCAGCACGAGAAGGCTTGCGAGAAATTCAAGCAGGCGCTCGAGATTCTCAAGGACCTTCAGAAGAGCAATCCCGGCTGGAACCCGCACATCGTGGATTACCGCCTCAAGTATTGCTCGAACAAGATCGCCGAGATCTGTCCCAAAGTCCCGCCTCCACCCGCGCCCGCCGCATCCCCGAAGCCGGCGGAGACAACGACGGCGGCACCGGCGACCGAGGCCGCCCCTGCCGGGACGAGCACGAACGTCGAGGTGGTCACGGCGGCGATCCAGGCGTTGCCCACCGGGAGCGATCTCGAGAAAATCCACAAGCTGGAGGAGGAACTCAAAGCCAGCCGCGCGGAGAATCTCAAGTTGCGCGACCAGGTCAGCTCAATCGAGAGCGAACTGGCCAAGGTCAAGACCGAGAGCGTGGAAAAGATCAACGCGCTCAACGAGCAAAACAAGGCGTTGGAGGAAAAACTTGCGGCGGCACAGGCGCAGTTGACGGAGGTCACAAAGCGCGCCGAGGCAGCCGAGACGAAGGTGGCCGAAGTCGAGAAATTGCAGCAGCAGTTCGCCGAGCTTCAGACCTCCACCGACCGGCTCGACAAGCGCAACAAAGAACTTGAAGCCGGCTCGAAGGAGATGCAGGCGGAGTTGAACAAGTTGCGCGACCAGCTCAAGGCTGCCGCGGAGCCGCTCGACAAACAGTTGAAGGACTTGCAGGCACAGAACAAGGAGATGGCGGTTCGACTCGCGAAAAGCGAAGGCATTTCCAGCTCGATGAAGGAGGTTGTCGTCAGCGGCAAGGCAAGACTCCGGACAGCGGAAGCGAAGCTCGATGAGTTGGGCCGGGAGAACGAGCGGCTTTCCAAAGAGAACAAGAGCGTCCAGAAACTGCGCGACGAAATCGCCAGCCTCAAGAGGCAGTTGTCGGCGTCGGAGTCGCAATACGACGACAAACTCAAGACGCTCCAACAACAGAATGATTCCCTGACCAGGAAACTGGCCGATTCGGAGAAAACGGTCGCATCGCTGCAGAAGGCCACGGTCGGTTCGGGCGAGGCGCTGAAGGAGATCCAGGCGCTGCGGCAGCAGTTGAACACAGCGCGCACGGACCTGGAGACCGCCCAAGCACGCAATGCCGACCTCGAAAAGCATTCAAAGGAGTACCAGGCGCAAATTGAGAAGCTCAAGACACAGACCGCGTCGCGACCCGCGCCCTCTTCGGCGGCGGCATCGAGCAGCAAGTCGGCTTCGATGGACGACTACAACAAACTTCAGAAGGAGAACGCCCGGCTCTCGGCATTGGTGGCCGAAGGCGAGAAGCGTCAGGCCGAGCAGAAGTCGTGGCAGGAAAAGACCGCCCGGGCGATGGCGGAACTTCAGCAAAAGTACCAGTCGCTGCAGTCGCAGTTGAACGTGCGCGAGAGCACCGAGAAACCACCCAAGGCGGAAGAACAAGCGATGTTGAAGCAACCCGCTCCCACGACTGCGACGCCATCTGCCGAGCCAAAGGCCGAGCCGACGACGCCGAAGCAGGTGGCATCCACGGCTGCCACACCACCGCCGGCTCCGAGTGGCACCGCGTCGGCCACGCTGACCTCACAGAAAGCGGATGCGAATCTGTCGCCGGAGTTGGCCGCGTTGTTGAAGGAGGGGCAGGGTCTGTTCGAAGAGCGCAAGTTCGCCGAGGCGGAAGCGAAATTTCTGGAAGTCGCCGAGAAAAGTCCGAACAATCCCAGCGCGCTTTCCAACCTGGCGGTCGCGCAATACCAGCAAGGCAAACTCAACGAGGCGCAGGTCACGATCGAGAAATGCATCGCCGCTGCGCCCGAAGACTCCTATGCCTACTCCGTGCTGGGCGTGATCCAGTACAAGCAGGGACAGTTCGACAAGGCGATCAACGCCCTCACCAAATCGCTCTCGTTCAACCCCAAGAATGCCGAGGCGCACAACTATCTCGGCATCACGTGCAGCCAAAAGGGTTGGCAGACGGCGGCGGAGCAGGAGTTGCGGAAGGCGATTGATCTCAACCCGAACTACGCCGAAGCGCACTTTAATCTCGCCGTCGTCTATGCCACGCAAACGCCGCCCGCGCCGGACCTGGCTCGCGAGCATTACAAGAAGGCGCAGGACCTCGGCATGTCGCCGGATCCTGAGTTGGAGAAGTTGCTCGGGCCGAAGCCATCGTCGTAGGCGGCGGAGCGGGCAGAATGATTCTGCCTTTTCACTCGCACCACAAAACTCCATGCGTGCACTCCGAGTCGCTGCCGTTCAATTTGAAAGTGCGCAGGCGGACACAAACGCCAACCTCGCCACCATCGAACGCTTTGTTGCCAAGGCAGCGACGCGTCGTGTGAAGTTGATCGCCTTCCCCGAATGCTGCATCACGGGTTACTGGTTCATCCGCAACCTGACGAAGCGGCAACTTGCCGACCTCGCCGAGCGCATCCCAAACGGCTCGAGCACGCGGAGGCTCGTTGCGTTGGCCAAGCGATACCGGGTCACCATCGGCGCGGGGCTGATTGAAGCCGGCACCCGAGGCGTTTTCCACAACAGCTACGTGGTGGCGATGCCGGACGGCACGACGAAATGTCATCGCAAGCTGCAGGCTTTCGAGCATCCGTGCGTCGAGAGCGGGTCGAAGTTCACTGTGTTCGACACGCCGCACGGGTGGCGCGTCGCGGTGTTGATCTGCTACGACGTGAACATGATCGAGAACTGTCGTATTGCGGCGCTGCAGGGCGCGGAAATCCTGATCGCACCGCACCAGACGGGCGGTTGTCGCACCAAGAACCCGCACCTGATGGGACTGATCGAGCGAAGAGTCTGGGACAACCGACACAAGAACCCCAGGGCGATTGAGCGGGAATTGCTCGGCCCGAAGGGACGCGGCTGGCTGATGCGCTGGCTGCCGAGTCGCGCCCACGACAACGGCTTTTTCCTCCTGTTTAGCAACGGCGTGGGCGTGGACGACGATGAAGTCCGTACCGGCAACTCGATGATCCTCGATCCGTACGGTCGCATCGTCGCCGAGACATGGAAGGCAGGCGACGACATGGTGATCGCGGATTTGGATGCCTCGTTGTTGGAACGCGCCACCGGCAGGGAATGGATCGCCGCGCGCAGACCCAAACTCTACAAGCCGCTAACAGTCGCGACAGGACTCGAGCGCGACACTCGTCAGTTGAAGTTCGAGGAGTGAGTGCGAAGCCGCCCTCGGCGCGGGCGACTGCAACGACCCGCAGGTGCACCGGTGAGCCGGTCCCGAGTGCGTTGGATCAGCCTTTGTAGTGGTAGAACATGCTGGCCAGAACCATCAGCTCCGGATGCGCGGCAGAGAGCTTGGGCAGAACGAGGCGAATCCGCGAGCGATAGGCGACGAGCTTCTCGCGGAGCGGCCCCAGGTCGTCCACTTTGTCCCAGTGGAGCTTGTTCAGATCGAGAATCAGGCGGTTCTTGGTCCGCGCCAGAGAATCCTGGATGCGTTGCCCCAGTCCTTCCGCATGCGCAGAAGAAAGCGCGCCCTCCAACCGCATCCACACCTGCTCCTTCGCATGCTGCAGTTCGACCTGGATGGAAAGATCGGGGATCTTGACCTTGTGCGGGATTTCCTCCCACAAATGGAACTTGTGCCAGCGCTTGCTCGGCATGCGATAGGGCGTCCGCATCAGCTTGGGATGCTGGAAAAGGTCGAGCTTCAACGTCAGGCCCGTCCACAGCGCGGCGCCCACGCCCAGCACGGACTTGAATCGTTGCGACAATGTCGGCTCTCCCAGCGCTTCGTGAATGCGCTGCTGCAGATCGCGTATCCATCTTCGCACGGTCGCATTGGGACCGAGCAGGCTTCCCGTGAGGAACACGGGATATGCGAACCGCAAGTCGTTGGCGTACACCTCCGCCTTTGCTCGCAGGAATGGGTTCGGCGAGTTCTTCAGCTTCTGGTAGCCGAGGAACCGTGATTCCAGGACGCGAAAAATGCTCGGGCCGAGCTGCTGGAAATCCTGCTCGAAACACCACCGCTGCAGCCCCTCGATCTCCGCAGCCGACAAGGTCGGGTGTTTCATCACGGTGGTGAATCCGTCCGCGATCCGATAGAGCCGGTCGGGATGCTCGACGTACTCCTCGCGCATCAGCTTCTCTCTCCGCACGCGCTCGTTGAATGGCGTGCCGGGCACGGGACCATAAATCAAATACTGACCCAGCGCGGGCTTGAGCTTCATCAACCCGTCGAATTCCTGCGCCACGACCTCCGGCGTCTGGTAGTCGAACCCGACGATCATCGAGGTGAGAATGGTGATGCCGTGCTCGCGGAACTCGGTCAGAATTTCCTCGATGGGCCGTCCCTGCTGTTTGGCGTAATTGGACCGCGTTCCCTCGTATCCAATCCAGAATCCGTCGATGCCCATCTCCAGGATCTCCTCGACCTTGTACTGGCTGATCGCCTTGACGCTGGAAAACGCGAAAATGGAGAGCGTCTTGCCGCCTTTCATCACGCAATCGCGGAACTGCATCGCCCGCTTTTTGTTGAGCAGGAAGTCCTCATCAATAATGAGGAAGACCAGGTTCGGATCCATGTCGAGGTACCGTTCCGCGACGGCATAGATGTCCTTGCCGTCGGGCAGAAGCTTGATGTGCTTGCGCTTGAAGAAGTGCGACGTGCAGCAGAAATCGCAACCGTTGGGACAACCGAGGCCCGCGAAGATTTTCCCCGTGCGGGACGCCTTCCAGCCGAAAATCTTCAGCCCGCTCACGATCAGCGGGTGCTTGTACGGCATCGGGATCTCGGGTTCACCAAGCAGCCGTCGCATAAACGCGACGCCTTCCTCCCGGCAGATGTAGTCCGCGTAAGGCTTGAGTTCCTCGTCGGTCAGCACGGTGCCGTAACCACCGAGGACGATCTTGGTGTCGGGCGCGTGCTCGCGGACCAGGGCGACCATCTCCTTCACCTTGTGAAAGATCGCCATGAGGAACGAGATGCCAACGTAGTCGTAGCCCTTCTTGAGTTCGCGGACGAACTCGCGCTTCGACGGGTACTGCAACACCACCGTCGGCGCGTCCAGGTTCTCCGCGATGTACTCGATGGAGAACTGGATGTTCACCGTGCGCGGACTGAAGATGCCCTGCGCGCGCGTTACCTGCCGGTACAACAGCTCATACCCCACGGACGGCGCGTCGCCGTACTCTGGCCCCATCGGGCGGCACACGCTGGTCAACAACACTTTCTTGCTCATAGGCCTCACTTCTCAAACCAGCGTTTGTGCATCGCTTCCAACGTCCCACGGGTCAACCCGGGATGGCTCGCGTCCCCGATCACCGCGTCCACTTCGCATCGAGGACAAAGGGCCGTGTCGTTGCGCTTGATCCATTTCCGGATTCCACTGTGCGCAAAGACCGACAGACAGTGAAAGCAGCCGCAAATCTTGCTGGTCGCGAGCAGTTCCCGATGAGAGCCGCTTGCCTTGTGCAATGCAAGAAGTTCCTGCTCGGTCATGATACCCCTTGCCTCTGTTGCCTTCGAAGCCGCCTGAGATGGCTGTAGCCCACCAACCTGTGCCGTTGCTCATCCCAAAGCCGAAAGGTGAATGATTTGAAACTGGAAAGCAGCGTCACGGGCGGCACGGTCTGGAACAGCGGGTCGGCTTTGTGGCATTTCTCCAGGTTGTAATTGGGAATTCCCGGGCTGAGGTGGTGGATGTGATGAAACCCGATGTTGCCTGAGAACCATTGCAGCACTTTGGGCAGCTTGTAGAACGAACTGCCTCTCAGCGCGGCCTCGGCGTAATCCCATTTGCCCCGGCGCTGCCAATACACTCCTTCGAATTGATGCTGCACGTAAAACAGCCATAGCCCCACCGAGCCCGCCACCATCATCACCGTCAACTGGATCAGCAGGTACGCCTTGAGCCCGAAAATCCAACTCAGCCCGGCTGCCATGCCAAAGACTGCCAGATTGGTCCAGTACACCGAATGACGCTCCCGTCGGCCCGCGTTCGCCTTGGGAAACCGATGCCCTACAAGAAACAGGAAGAGCGGCGCGACCACGAACAGCACGGCCGGATTCCGCGCAAGCCGATACGCGAACCGTCTCCAGCGGGACGACTCCAGGTACTCCTGCACCGTCAACGTCCACAGGTCCCCCACCCCGCGCCTGTCCAAGTCACCGGATGACGCATGGTGAACGGCATGTTCCCATCGCCAATGATAGTAGGGCGTGAGGGTCAGCACGCCCGTGATGAATCCCAGAACGTCATTGGCTTTCCGGGATCTGAAAAGCGAACCGTGCCCACAGTCATGGAAAATGATGAAAGTCCGCACCATGAGGCCTCCGGTCACGATCGCCAGCGGCAGCGTGAGCCAGTAGGAAACCGTCAGAGTCAGGAACATCAGGTACCAGAGGACCGCGTACGGAACGAGCGTGTTGACGACCTGCCAGACGCTGCGCCCGATCATGGGCTTCTGATACCGGGCCACGATCTCCTTCCAGCCTGAGGAGTTTGCGCAGCGCTCGCTCGCAGACGTTCCATTCTGGACAAGGCTTTGCATTCTCATGGCATTAAAATCATACGCAGGGGGTCGTGCGGGTGCTATGGGGTGTTCACCCCATGGGTGGTTTTGTGAATCCTCCTCAACACACGATGCCGGGGTCGTGGCGGCCGCTGCGCAGAACGAGGCAGACTTGCGGAGAGTCGCTCACTTCCAGAACTGGAAGATCGAGTCGCACTTGAGCTGGAAGCGAACTCCGACATACAGCCCGACCGGGGCGTCCCACTCAAAATCGGTCTTCACCTTGGCGTGATCGAACATGCTGTCCAGCGCGTTGGCCTTGGTCCGCGGGTCGTACCCAGTCAGTTCGTGCAGACTCCACTCAAAATTGAGGAGCGAGTTGATGTTACGCTCGAAGAGCTTGACCGAGTAGATGAGTTGGTTGACCTGATACATGCCATTCTCGATCAGTTGCAGAGCTGGTTTGCCGTTGTGCTGCTCGGGAGCGAACTGTTTCTCAAAGGCCTGCCAGTCCTTCGGGATTGCAACCCTGCGCGGTTTGAACTGAAACTCCTGACGCAGGCCGGTGAACTCGGAATTCGGTTGGGTTACCGGCTCCTCGAAAGTGCGAGCGGGCTTCGAGGGCACAAAAATCGCCGCCAGCAATGTGGGATCGGAAAATACCGGTGCTTCCAGGGTTGTCTGGGCAACAATCTCATTGAGGAACACCAAGAGGATGATCACCAATCCCAAGCTCACCCCAATCGCCTCATGGCTCGCCTTCATGGCGTCCGTCTTCTCCTTACGAAATCAAATAGCGGTGCTGTCCTCGAAACACGACCAGGTGCATGTTGACGGCGTGCCGCACAATGCCCCTTGCCCTGCGTTGACCACAAGCGTCGTACACAACCGTGACAAAATCCCCGAACGTCATCCGCTTCCGCTTTTGATAGGTTTTCATGACATGCTCCTTCTTTGTTCTGAGGCGGGGAGATTTGTGCGGAGCCAGAAAATTGGTTCCGCTCGTGTCGTACGGCTTGACGCCATTCTGATGGGAACGTGAAATGAGTCCCCGCAACCCGGTTCCGCCCACCACTCAATCGGCACTTGCTCTGTCAGTCGTGCGTTGGCTGGCGTTCCATCATCAAAGAGTCTGCTCTTTTTCATCGCACTATAAGTACGCCGGGAAGCGGCACGGGCGCTATGGGGTGTTCACCCCACCGAGGATTTCATGAAAACAGCCCTGGTTCAGCATGGCAGAGCGGCTATGAGCTTGCGGTCCCAGCAAGGGAGAACACCGGACAGCAGCGAGTTGATTCCAGACGTCAGCGATATGGCTATTGCCGGGACGTTGGTTCGACAATCAGGTCTCGGTGGCGAGGCAGCGGGTAGTTGAGCTCAATGCCTACACCTTCCACTCCACTTCTTGGAACGTAAACGACACCGCAATCGCGCTGCAGAAACGGATCGGGGTCAGCTCAACCTTGTGTACGAATGCCGCCGCCATCGATTCCAAGTCATTCGCGATGTCTCGTGGCGTTGATCCGATACCACGACCACGGGAACGCGCAGGCCGTCTTCACGGATCGTCCGCAACAAGTCCCAACCGCCCAGGTGCGGCAGCTCCCAATCCAGCACCGCCAGCGCGAAACGGCTGCGACGAAGCTTTTGAAGCGCTTCCATTCCGTTCGCGGCACACTCCACCACCATGTCCTGATCGAACGGCCACGCCTCCGCGAGATGGCTGATCGTCAGTTCACGATCCGTCTCGGAGTCATCCGCCACCAACACGCGCACAGGACGGGAAGCCGCCCCGCCGTTGCTCAGGGCGAATGCATCCGGCTTCCTGGGCACGATTGTTTTAACCTTACCCGTCCGTTGATCCCGGGTGAGCATGAGAAGTTGAGTGTCGTTCATGAGGTGAGAATAGACATGGAATTCCTCCAGGCGGTATGGGGTGTTCACCCCATGGGCGCTTCACAGCCCCAGCACGGCGCAGGTTTTGCGAAAGTGGTGACCGTAGATCGAGAGCGTGACGGCGAGCGGAACGAGGGAAGGTCGGCGGAAGAACGTCCAGAGAAGCAGACCCCAGTAATGGAAGCGCTCGCGACCGAAGACGCCGAGGCGGAGGTTGGCACGGACAAACGCCATCAGATACTCCCGATGCCATGTGCCGGGAAGCTTCGGCGGCTGGTACTCGCGCAGGAATGTGCGAACTCGCCGGTAAAACGGGCCCGGCGCATAGAGATAGCCCATGAGGTTCTTGTATCCCGCGCGCAACGTCTCGCGGTTCATTCGCGGAATGAAGTTCGTCGTTCCATCCACATTGTTGCCTGTCGTGTGGCCGATCAGGCGGCCCTGGCGGTTCAGCCGCTGATACAGCTTCGTGCCGGGAATGGCCTGGAGCAGCCCGACCATCGCGGTGACGATCCCGCTCTGCTGGATGAACTCAATCTGCCGCTGGAAAATCGTGGGCGTGTCGCTGTCGAACCCGACGATGAATCCGCCCTGCACCTGTAATCCCGCATGGTGGATGCGTTTCACGTCGGCGACCAGATCGCGCTTCTGGTTCTGGCGCTTGTTGCACTCGGCCAGGCTCGCCTCATCGGGCGTCTCGATGCCGACGAACACCTGGTTGAACCCCGCGGCAACCATCAACTGCATCAACTCCGCATCGTCGGCAAGATTGATGGACGCCTCGGTGTAGAACGGGATGCCGCGTTTGCCTTTCTGCCATTGGATCAACGCCGGCAGCAGATCCTCTTTGAGCGCGCGTTTGTTGCCGATGAAATTGTCGTCCACGAAGAAGACCGTCCCGCGCCAACCCAGACGGCACAGACTGTCCAACTCCGCAATCACCTGCGCTGTGGTTTTGGTGCGGGGCCGGTGGCCGAACATCGCGGTCACGTTGCAGAACTCGCAGTCGAACGGGCAGCCGCGCGAGAACTGCACGCTCATCGAAGCGTACCGGCGCAGGTCTGCCAGTTCCCACAATGGCGCCGGCGTTTGGCGGATGTCGGGGAACTCCACTGAGGTGTACACGCGCCGAGCGCAGCCGCGCTCCAAGTCTCGCAGAAACTCCGGCAGCGTCACCTCCGCCTCGTTCAGCACAAAATGGTCAACCGCGGGAAACTGCTCGTGCTCGATACTGAACAACGGCCCGCCCGCCACGATCGT